>JAEEUW010000015.1 GCA_016290665.1 Clostridiaceae bacterium
TACCAATAATATCATCTATACTGAAGATTATTCTGTTATACACAGAAGCCAAAGTATCTTTGATTCTGCTTTCAACATTATCCTCCCCTTTTTCTATTTTAATTTCAGAGCTTAAACTGCCGGCAGCCAATTCGGTATTATTAACATCGGCAAATGCCAAAATAGGCCCTGAAAAAATAACTGCTAAGACGAAAACAAATATGCCAAATAAAAATTTATTCTTTTTCACAAATAACACTCCCATAAACTATTATTAAAAGATATATGCGTATCGGCTTAAGCCGGCAAAGCCCCAAATTATATAGATAACAGTCCAAACAAACGGACAGAAAAGGGTGTAGAATAGAAGCATATCAGAGAAACGAGTTGCTTTAGGATGGCCAAGGCGTTGCAGACCACATTCAAAGAGTTTCGAGAAAGGTTCGCAACAGAGGATACTTGACGGAGTTATCTGTACAGAAAACGATTTCCGCAAGGATTCATCTGCCCGAAGTGTTGGTGACGGGAGATTTATCCAGTTCGTACACGTCATGTTTGTCAGTGTAAAAGCTGCCGCCGCCAAACATCTGTAGCCGCAGGAACCGTAATGCATAGCACACGCTTGCCGCTCACAACTTGGTTTTGGGCGATATACCTTTGTGCTACGGATAAACGCGGCATTTCAGCAAAGGCATTCTTGCTTGATACCTCTCATGGCAGCTTTGAAAACTATCAACCCTATTTGGATGAATACTGTTTTCGCTTTAATCGCAGGTTTTGTCCTGGACAACTCTTTTCAAGATTGTCAAGGGCTGTTGCTACTTCTTGTATCCGGCTGAGCTAAATCTATACATATAATATATTATATTAAATATCAAGTGATTTTTCAAGCGATGCGAACAAAAAATAATGTGTGAAAGTGTAGGTTTACAATAGATGTGTTACACCGTGAAAAAAAGAGGTGACGAATGAGGGCTCCATGTGTTAGTTAAGGTGCGAAACAAAAAAAGCAACAGGAGGTCATTCGTCATGAAAACTGTAACACAAAAAGCAAGGCTTCGTCAAGCGATAATTGAATATATAGCCGAGGAACCTTGGGCAGAAGAACTGCTTTTGCAGGAGCATCACGAAGCACCTTCAACGGAGCATACAGTCCCATCTAACCAGACACATTCTGGTCAGCCTACACAGAAACCGGTTCCAGAAAGCAGCCAGGAACCAACCCTTCCAAAGCCTATTGACACATCAAAACCAAACGATACGGTCCAACCCTTTGACCCGTCAGACAAGCATTCTATGTCGAGAGAAAAAAACATAAAGACAAAAGAGTCTGTTCCCGTGGAAACAAAACCGGGACAAACCACCGAGGCTCCTGTTTCAAGTCGAATCAAACAAAAGGAACGACCCATTGCAAAAGAAAAAAGGAATACCGTTGCCGGGGAGATTAAGACGCGGGAACCAACTGTCCGAAGCAATGAAGCCCTGAAAGTGTCAAAGGAACGGGGAAGCCAAACCATTGAACCGTCCGTTGCGCCATCAGATGATGTCAAACCCACAACTAAGGGGGCACCGCTTCCTGCAGTTCAGGCAAAAGTCATTTCAGCGACCTTATCTATATCCCGCAACATATCTTTGGGCAAGCGAAATGAAACAACGGTGGATTCGTTGCTGTATCTTTTCGCGGTTATTTTCAATGTCAAATCTTCCATGATCCAATCAGTCCTTTGCCAGTGTAATACATTTGTAATATTATAGCAGTTATTCCAACAAATTGCAAAAAAATTTGAAGCTTTTATAGAAAAAGATGTGTATTATTGATTTTACCTGCCACAAGTGCCACAGGAATTGTATTGTGGCAGTTGTGGCATTTTTTATCTCCGCCTCTTGCAATTTCTTTTGTTTCCGTATATAATAGGATTGTGAACATTCGTTCGTATAATATCGACAAAAGATGAACTGAAAGCATTTTTTCGCGAAAATGACTGGACTGCGGCAAAGCCGTATGACCTTTCCAAAATGAAGCCTGAGAATGCGGAAACTGCCATATATGTGAAGGATGTGTTTGACCGTCTGTGGGATCAGTCTGCAGAGCGCCACGGACAAAAGTCGCCATCAAAATGCTTTACAAAGGATTATCAGCCGGAGGTCATGAAAAACGCCATCGGTGACATTGTCGCCGGAAAGGTGACGGAGATCTTAAACGATGAAAAACAGCTTGAAACGATTCTTACCCCGTTTTTTGAAAAAGGAAACGAAGAGGAACGCGCCAATCCTTTTGTAAGCAATGCGATGGACACGCTTTTGGATACGGTCGGTTATGGGGATGTTCTTGCCGCAACAAGGGAGATCGGCGCAGTTGATGATTTCTCCAAGCGACCGATCAACTATCCGCGGCGGGACTTTGAAGATAAATGGAACCATCCGCGCGCCAAAACGAAGGTTGAATACTCCACCAAAAAGGCAGATGCCGCTTTGAAACTGGATGAAAACCTTGTGCATGATCCTACAGAGGGCAATCTGTTCGTGAAGGGCTTTTTCGATCTGCTTGATCCGACGGACGCACAAATCGTGAGCTTGGCCATGGAGGGCTTTACGCATGAACAGATTGCAGAAAAGCTGGGATTCAAAACTCACAGCGCCGTGACGAAACGTCTTCATAATCTGCGCCCGGTCTTTATCAAATACAGCCGTAACAGCGCATAAAAATCTTTTTCGACTTTTTCAAAAAAACAGGAACAATTTGCTATCCCATCTTCCCCTACTATTATGGAGGGGAAAACAGCATTTTGCAAAAACCGCTCTCGATATTTTGACGCTTATTCATTTGGGCGTCTTTTTCTTTTTGTAACGGGTGCGATTTTTTGTCTGTAACGGAAAAAGTACGGTTTTTTGAAAAAGTGGGTATTAAATAGGTGAGAGAAGTAAAGCAGATATGTTTTTGTCATGGTTTCGATTTTTCGCTTGTCATGGAAAAAGCACGTTTTTTTGAAAAATGAGGTATAATATATGTAGAGGCGGAGAAATACTACGCCCACTTTTTCAAAGTTTTTCAGATAAATGGAATAATCTGCCGCTATAAGTGTCGATATACTTATGGGGAGAGAAAGACGTCTTTTTTATCGGGCGTCTTTTCTTTATGCACCGGCTTTGTCATGGGAACGATTTTTGGCCTGTCATGCCGAAACCAAGCTTTTTGAAAAAATGCGGCATTATATATACAGAAGCAATACATAGCAGCTATTTTGCTGCTTCAAAAATACACGCCGAAAGGCAGAAAGGATGAAGTCTATGAACCACACCGCTAATCAGCCACCGCAAACCTGACGCCTCGCCCTGCCGCTCCGCAGGTAAAACAGGGGCATATTCTTTTATCAAAAAATTATAGAACGAAAGGAAAAACACTATGAAAACATTTCAAGACAAAGTGATCGTTGCCGTAGACACAGGCTACGGCAACATCAAAACCGCAAACCATTGTTTTCGCACCGGGATCACCGCCTACGATTCCGAGCCGCTGTTCACAAGGGATATGCTGGTCTATGCCGGCAAGTATTATCTCATCGGCGAAGGGCACAAAGAGGTCCTGCCCGAAAAGCAACTGGATGAGGATTACTTCCTGCTGACGCTCGTTGCCATTGCCAAAGAGTTGAAAACGGCGGGGTTGACCGAAGCGGATATCATCCTCGCTGTCGGTCTGCCGCTAACCTGGATGACCATGCAAAAAGAAACGTTCAAAAGCTATCTTCTGCGGGACGGTGACATTCATTTCACCTATCGGAAGGTGGACTACACCATCCGCATCTCTGACGTTCGGGTCTATCCCCAGGGGTACGCAGCCATCGCGCCGTTTGCTTCGGAGCTGAAAGGCGTCAACCTGATTGCCGACATCGGCAACGGCACCATCAACGTTCTGTATATCGTCAACGGAAATCCGTTGTCCGGCAAGATGTATACAGAAAAGTTCGGTACCTATCAATGTACGCTTGCCATCCGGGAGGAATTCATGCGTCAGACCCGCCGCGAGCTGAACGACGCTATTATTGATGAGATCCTCATCAACGGTACCGCCGACATCGCGAAAGACGATCTCAAACTCATCAAAGCAACAGCGACTGCCTATGTGGCAGACATCTTCCGCCGCCTGCGGGAGCACGGCTACGATGAGAACACCATGAAGCTGTATCTGACCGGCGGCGGAGCCTGCCTCGTGAAACACTTTTACAAGGTCAACAAGGATCGCGTTGTTTTCGTCGATGACATCTGTGCTGCAGCCAAGGGGTACGAGTATATGGCTGATCTCCAACTGCGGGCAGCGGATAACGTATGAACAAGGACGTTTACCGTTTGAACGTGCGGTTCGATCTGCACAATGCCGAGGAAGCCGAGGCCGTGTGCTTTCTGAAAGAGCTGTCAGAAACTGACTGCAAATCACGCAATCGCTTTATCGTGAACGCGGTTTTGGAACAGCTTCGTCGGCAAGGGAAATCCTATGATTTCTCGCTGGATGATATCCGGCAGGTATTCAAAGAAGAGTTGCAGGGGCTGTCTGTTGCAACCCCTGCCGTTTTACCTGCTGAGGAACAGTCTTTGAGCGAGGAACAGAAGGCAGCAAATGCTGCAAGTGTACTGTCCGCACTGGAGATGTTCGGGTGAGCCAACCCCCGCCGGTTTTGGCTCAAGCGGCAGTTTTGCCCCATCCGTTTGAGCCAAAGTGGCACAGATGAACCCGCACCTGACTACGGCAACCGGCACAATCCCTTTTGCACGGCAGAGACGTGGGAAAGATGAACCATTGCAAACCGAAACCCGCGTCTCATACCGTAACGAGCAGGGCAAAAATATATATTTTGCCGCGCCGCCGAATCGGCACCTTTAGGGGCGCTGCCCCTAAGACCCCAATAACACTATGAAAGGACTGATGCAATGTCAGAAAGAATTACAGGCATGTACTTCCAATGCAACCAAAAGCAGCGCGAACAGATCAAAAAGAACGCGAAAGCCTGCGGGCTGAAGCAGGGCGATTATCTTTTGCAGCGGGCGCTGGGCTTTGAACCGAAAGCCTTAAATCTCGGCGCGTATCTGAACCTTTACAAGAAACTTTGTGAGGTTTCCAACAGGAAACTGTCTGCCGAAGCCGAACAGAGATTGCTTGAGGTGCTCGATCAGATCTACAGCCGCCTCTTTGAGGGCTCACCGCCATCGGAAGAAACGTTGCGCGAAGAAGAGCAGACGCTGGCAGACTGCTTTTCCGATGTCGGAGATGATTGAGTATGGCGACCACTGGATTCTGGCCGGTCTACAATCATCTGAAGGAAACCATCGCCTACGCCGAAAACCCGGATAAGACCGTTGACCGGAAGTTTTTGGACGACGATCTGTGGCAGGCGCTGCGCTATGTCGAGAACAGTGACAAAACAGATCGGACGATGTATGTCAGCGCGATCAACTGTCCGAAACAGAAAGCGTATGAATATATGATGCGTACCAAGCGGCGCTTTCATGAAACGGGCAAGGTCGTCGGCTACCACGGCTTTCAGAGCTTCGCTGCCGGAGAGGTCACGCCGGAGGAAGCGCACCGGATCGGATTGGAAACTGCAAGACGCATGTGGGGAGATCAGTATGAGGTCGTTGTCACAACACATCTTAACACGGATAACCTGCATAATCATTTCTGCTGGAATAGTTCGTCGTTTGTGACAGGCAAAAAAAATCGCAATCAGATCAAAGACCACCGGCGACTGCGCGAGGTCTCCGACGCGGTTTGCCAGGAATACGGCAAATCTGTTTTGCAGAACGCACCGTTCTATGGCGGCGAAAAAGGCAAATACTGGATTCACAAGGACGGCGGCAAGACGCATCGTGACATCCTGCGTGAAGATCTGGAACGCTGCTTGCGGGAAGCATATTCTTTGCAAGACCTGAATCGCCGCATGAACGCTTTGGGATATGTATGCGACTTCAATCCAAACCACACGCACTGGACGGTCCGCGCCGTTGACTGGGAACGGGCTGTGCGGATCGACAAGCTGGGGTTTACCAAAGAACGGTTAATGAAAGAATTAGACGGCCACAAGCTATGGGGCTACAGCTCCATCCACCGCGTCGGCTTCTATATGCTTGACCACCCCATTTACAAGCCGCCGATCCAACCGGTCAACAAAGAGCTCAAACGGCGAAATTACGAACTGCCGCAGACCTACACAGCTGTTGGGGTTGCCGCGCTGATGATCGTGATCCTGTTTCTGATCCTTATGCTGCTGATCAAGCTGGCAAGGGAACGAAACGACTATACACCCCAAACGCCGGGACTGCGCAAGCTGATCACCGAAGCGCCGAAAATCGAACAGGAATACAGGCTCCTCATAGACAACAAAGTTTCGTCTATGCAGGAGCTTTATGATTTCCACGACGATCTGGAAGCGCAGATCAAAGCGCTGGAGGCACAACGGCAAAAGATCCGCAACAAGATTCGGCGCTGTTTGGACGCAAACGAGAAATCGGCGCTGAAACAGCAGGCGAAAAACATCACAAAGCAGCTAACACCGCTGCGAAAACAGAACAAAATCGCGGAACGCATCGAACACCGCGCGCCGGAGCTTCTGAAAATGATGATTCTGGAGCGCGACCTTGAAATTCAAGCTTACACAAAACAAAGAAATATGAATTATGATAGGAGTAGATAAGCTATGAAAGTAACAAATATTCAAATCAACAAACTGCACCCGTTTGAAGGACATCCCTTCAAAGTACGGGACAACGAAGAAATGAACGCTTTGACACAGAGCATTCGCACAAGCGGTGTGATGGAGCCTGTGCTCGTCCGTCCGCATGAAACGATCTCCGGCGCGTATGAAATGATCTCCGGGCACAGGCGTCTATACGCCGCGCAGAAAGCGGGCCTTACGGAATTACCCGCTGTCGTCTGTGATCTGACGCGCGACGAAGCAGCGGTTCTCGTGGTAGACAGCAACCTTCACCGCGCGCACATTCTTCCCAGCGAAAAAGCCTTCGCCTGCAAGCTGAAGATGGAGGCGTTAGGTCGGCAGGGCAAGCGGACAGATCTCACTTCGGGACAAGTTGTCCCGAAGTCGGGCGAAAACCGAACCGGCGATCTGATCGGTGCGCCATTTGATGAGAGCTATAAGACCGTCCAGCGGTATATCCGCCTGACATATCTCATCCCGCCGCTTTTGGACATGATGGACGAAGGTAAAATCGCCTTTTCCGTCGGCGTCGAGCTTTCGTATTTGGATGAGTCTCTGCAAAGAAGCCTTTTGTCCGACATGGAGGCGCTGGACTGCACGCCGTCTTATGCACAGGCGGTGCGGCTGCACAAGGAGCACAGCGCCGGTCAGCTCCGTGAAGATCGCATCGGCAAGTTGCTTTCCGAACCAAAGCCAAATCAGAGAGAAACGCTGAAACTTCCGCTGGACGCGTTGCGGCGGTTCGCGCCGAGAGCCACAGAACGTCAACTGGAAGAGTTCATTTTCCGTGCCTGCGAATATTATCAACGCTATCTCAAACGACAGCGCGATCTGGATTCGAGGTGAGCGGATGGCAGCGACATATCAGATCAACGGCGTGACCTATGTTGTGGACGAAGTTTTTCAGCCTGTTAAGCAGAAAATTACGCTGTGTGACCGGTTGAAACACTATTTGAACAACAACTTCGCAGATTTGACACATTTCAAAAACGGTACTATACTGAGCTTTGAATATGTACTGACTGCCGGGAAGGAGGATTTATGCAGTCAAAAAGCAAAAGCAACGACCTGAGCATAACCGCACTCTACTGCCGCCTGTCACGGGACGACGGCACACAGGGCGACAGCAATTCCGTCGCCAACCAGAAGCGGATGCTCAAAAAGTACGCCAAAGAAAACGGCTTCGCCAACACCCGCTTCTATATCGACGACGGCTACACCGGCACGAACTTCAACCGTCCGGGCTTTCAAAAGATGATGGAAGACGTCGAGCTGGGCTATATCGGCACGATCATCGTGAAGGATATGTCCCGCCTCGGCAGGGATTATCTGACGGTCGGCTATTACACCGACACCTATTTTCCCGACATGGGCATTCGCTTCATCGCCGTCAACGACTGTGTGGACAGTGCGGACGGCGAAAACGAGTTGGCTCCGTTTCGGAACGTGATGAACGAGATGTACGCCCGCGATATTTCAAGAAAGGTTCGTTCTGCCCACCGCATCCGCGGCAATTCCGGCGAACCGCTGTCGCAGCCGCCATACGGGTATATGAAGGCCCCGGAAAACAAAAAGCGCTGGGTCATTGACCCCGATGCGGCACACGTTGTCCGGCGCATCTTTCAAATGGCGCTGGACGGCAAGGGCAACGAAACCATCGCGCGGATTCTGGAAGAAGAGAAGGTGCTGAACCCGATGGCCTACTGGCACAGCAAGGGCCTGAAACGCGCCGGCAGAACAGAGCAGCCGAACCCGTACAAATGGAGTAAAACCACCATCGGTTCCATTTTGCGCCAGCAGGAATACTGCGGCGATATCATCAACTTCAAGACCTATTCCAAGTCGTTCAAGAACAAGAAGCGGCTGGAGAACCCCGAAGAAAACTGGGTGATTTTCCAAAACGTCCATGAGCCGATCATCGAACGCGAGGTATTTGAGCAGGTACAGAAGCTGATCGGCAAAACAAAACGGCGCGCTCCGAAAAAGGAGAACGCCGAAAAGAATCTGTTTTGCGAGCTGCTCTACTGTGCCGACTGCGGCAAAAAGCTTTGGTTCCACACCAATACGAACAACAAAAGCATCCACTATTTCAGTTGTTCCAACTACAAGAGCGACTACCGCGGCACCTGTCAGACCCGCCACTATATCCGCGCCGACGCCATCGAGCAGGTCGTGAAGCTGGAGCTGCAAAAGCTGGCGGCGTTTCTGAAGGATGACGAAGACGCCTTCATCGATCTGCTGACGGAAAAGGCCAACCGCGACGTGCTGTTTGAAACGCAGCGGCTGAACCGGGACATCCGCAAAGCAACCGAACGTTGCAATACGATCAGCAGTCTGCACGAAAAGCTGTATGAGGACAACGCTTGCGGCAAGGTGACGGACGAGTGGTATATGGAACAGGCGCATCGGTATGAGGTGGAAAGGATGGAGCTGAAAGCGAAGATCGCCGCCGCGCAGGAGGAGCTGAAAAGAATGGAATCCATGCAGGTCGGTCGAGATCACTTTGTCGGTGCAATCCGCAAATTCATGGAGATGCAAGTCTTGACGCCGATCCTTCTGCGGGAACTGATCGACCGCATTGATGTTCATGAAACCGAGGGCAAGGGCAAAAGCCGAACCCAGCGGATCGTGATCCATTACCGCTTCATCGACACCTTTGCGCTGCCGGAAGATCGTGCAAATGAGACTTATGTGGCCGATACTCGCCAGGGCATAGCCGTGGAGTATATCCCGACACAGATCTCAGCGTAAAACAAAAGCAGATGGCATGGGCAAAAGCCCGTGTCATCTGCAAAACAGCAACAAAAAATCGAGTGTTCATACGAAGTCCGTTATGAACACTCGAAATGGTGCGAGAGACGGGACTTGAACCCGTACGAGTCACCCCACACGCCCCTCAAACGTGCGCGTCTGCCTATTCCGCCACTCTCGCGATTGCTTGAATACTATACCACCTACCGGGGGAAATGTCAAGCCTTTTTTTCGAAAAAGATCAGTTGTTTTTTTGATTTTTCACAACGGCCTCGATCACCCGCTGCGTACTGCAGCAGTCGCGGAAATCAAAGTTGAACGCGCAGAAGCGTTCGTTTTTTTCCCGGTCAAAGGGCGCGCCGATCGCCCGGAGCAGATCGGAGAAATCGGCCGCCACGGGGCCGGGGACGTAATCCGCATAGGGATAATAGAAGTCGCGGGCGCTGCGGTATTTTTCGAGGTCGAACGCAAAGAAGACCGTCTTTTTGCCGAGCAGCGCCGCCGTCATGCAGATGGAGGAATAATCCGTCACAAGCACGTCGCACGCCAGCACCAGCTGCATCACGTCGGGGTAATCCGTCAGGTCGAGCGCGCCGGACAGCCGGCGCTTTTCCGGGTGAATCTGCGGATGCAGACGCAGCAGCACCGCTGTGTCTTCGCCCAGCGTCCGGCGGAAGGCATCCATGTCGAACTGCCGCAGCAGGGCGTCGTTGTCGGCCGGGTCGTCGCGGAACGTGGGCGCCCAGAGCACGAGCGTCTTGCCCTGCAGCTGCGGATAACGCTGCAGCAAAGCCGCCTTTGCCTCCTCCTGCGCGCCGGGCGCCAGCAGACGGTCCGCCCGCGGGGCGCCAAGGGGCAGCACCTGCGATTCCCTGACGCCGAACGCCTCGGCATAGATCGGCGCAACGGCTTTGGACGAGCAGACCACCCAGGTCAGCCTGGCGTTGCCGGCCGCCTCCCGCGCACGGACGGCGGGCGGCTGCTCGATGGCAAAGCCGAACTTTTTAAACGCGCCCTCCGCGTGCCAGAGCTGAGTGACGACCGTCTCCTTGCGGAAGCGAATCTGTCCGAGGGGCATGAAATTATCGTTGAGAAACACGTATTTCGCCGTAACCAGCTGCCGCGCGCGCACAAGGAAGAACCGCAGCACGCCCAGCGGGCGCCGCGGCGACAGATCGCGCCGGGTCAGCGTCACGGTCTCGAAGCCCTCGTTTGCCATCGCTTCGCGCACCGCGCCGAGCGAATCGTGCAGCTCCTCGTTGTGCATGGAGAGGAAGGCCGCGCGCGTTCCCTTGACCGGGAACAGCAGACGGCTGAGGTTGCAAAACAGCGCGAACAGCGCATAGAGCAGTTGTTTCATCCGCCGTGCCTCCGTTTCAGCAGCAGGTTGAGCAGTCTCGCCGTCCCGGCGTTCTTGACCGGCAGACGCTGCAAGTGCTGCAGCAGACCCGGATCGAACGTCGGCAGCGACGCAAAGCAAAGAACGATTGGGCCCTTTGCCGCGCGCCTTCCGGCATGGGTTTTCACGTTGGGATAGTCCGTGATCTCCGCCGGGAGATCACCCGACGCTTTTTCGGAAAGCAGCAGCTCGAACAGCGGGCAGGTCTGCGCAAGCAGCGCCCCCAGCGCGGCGGACGTGCAGCGCTTTTTCACCACGACCGACACGCGCGGGCGCGCCGCAGCGTCGGCTTTGTCTCTGCGCAGACGGCGCAAATCCAGATCGGGGTTGGCGCCGCAGATTGCGTTGAGACGCGCGGGCGTCAGCTTTTGCAGCAGCGCGTCCATCTGCCCGACGCACAGCACAAGAGCTTCGTCCGTCATACGCCAGAGTTCGCGGTAAAACTGCGACACGAGAATGTGCAGGTGCTTATACAGAATCTCCTGCAGGTAGTCGCCGTCGGCGGAAACCGCAGCGGCAGCGTCATAGATATGCCGCATGGAGCCCTCAAGGCTTTGGAGATTCTTTTCGCTTGCCGTCTGGCTGACGGAAAGGCCCTCTCCGGCGGTGTGGCGGCGGTAGTATACGATGCTTTCCGGCGCGCCCGCCATCGACGCGCCCGCATACACGGCGTCCATGAAGAACGCGCCCTCCTCCGAAAAGCCGGTGGCCGGGAAACGCACGTCATGTTCCAGCAGGAACGCCCGGCGGTAGCACTTGTTGCTGACGAGGAAGTTCCACAGCAGCCGGCTGTCAAAGGTTCCGACAGTCTCTTCCTTTGCAAGCACGTCGGCCATCTCGTGGAAGAAGGCCGGCCTGCCGTCTTCCACCATCTGCAGCCGACCGAGCAGCAGGTCGGCGCCGCTTTTTCCGGCGGCCGCCGTAAACGCCTTGAGCGTGTCCGGCGCATACCAGTCGTCGGCGTCCAGAAAGGTGACGTAGTCCCCGCCTGCCGCCAGAAGGCCGTTGTTGCGCGCGGCGGAAACGCCGGCGTTTTTTTGCGTCAGGCAGCGGATGCGCGGGTCTTTTTTCATATAGGCGTCAAGCAGTTCCTGCGTGTTGTCGGTGGAGCCGTCGTTGACGACCACGACTTCAAAATCGCCCGCCGTCTGAGAAAGCAGGCTGTCGAGCGCCTGCGGCAAAAACGCCGCGCTGTTATAGGCAGGAACGATCACGGAAAACTTCACGGCCGACAACCTCCTTTTTAAAGACTCCGAATTCCAAATTGTTTTGACGATTCATGGAATCGTCAAAACCGGATGCCCCATTTGAGGAAATAGAGCAGAATCGATTTGACATGGATGAAGAGCAGCTTCTTGCTCTTTTTGCTGCCGCGCTCCCAAAGGTGATAGACGCTCGCCATCGGGTAGTGCAGCACCTCGTACTTCTCAGCGGCGCGCCGCGCGATGTCGCAGTCCTCCAGATACATGAAAAACCGCTCGTCAAAGCCGCCGAGCTCCAGAAACGCCGCCGTGCGGAAGAACATGAAGCAGCCCGTCGCGTTCGTGATCGGGAAGGGCTTGTCCTGCGGCATGTCGAGCATGCAGTATTCCGTCATCAGCTTGTTCGGCTCGTCGCCCTTGTGGAACCAGTGGGTGCCGAGGTAGCGCACCGTGGGGTTGCGTTTGCCCAGCTGCTGCACGCGGCCGTCTTCAAAGCGTATCTGCGGCGAAAGCAGGCCCACGTTCTCGTGCGCGTCGGCATAGTCGCACAGTTCCGTGATCACGTCGTCCTTCAGCAGAATGTCGGGATTGATCACCACGTGATACTTCGACTGCAAGAACGGCAGCACCTTGTTGTGGCCGGCGCCGAAGCCGCAGTTGCGCTCGCTTTCAATCACCACGACCGAGGGGAACCGCGCTTTGATATACTGCGCCGTGCCGTCGGTGGAGGCGTTGTCCACCACGTAGAGCGTGAACGGCACACCCTGCGTCTGCTCCAGCACGCTCTGGATGGTGGGCGCGATTTTTTCCTTGTTGTTGTAGGTCACGATGCAGCCGGATACGGTATAGTCTTTCATGATCTTCTCCTTATCTGTCAAACAGGATGCGGCCCGCCAGACGCTTGAGCAGGTAGCGGCGCCACTGCAGCTTTTGTCCGGCGGAGGTTTTGCCGCCGGTCACGTTGTTCCCCGTGCGGCGGTAATAGATCAGCGGTGCGTCCAGAAACGTCACCTTGCCGTACATTTCGCCCATCAGGCCGATCCATTGGTCGTGCATCGGCAGATGCTTCGGCATCGGCATGATCTTTTTGAGCAGCTTGCGGTCAAACGCCATGCAGCAGCCCATATAGGAATTCTTTACGATATTGCGCACAAAGCCGGGCTTGCTGCCGCGCAGGGCGAAAAAAGAATAATCGGTGATGTTCAGGTCCTTGTCGGTCACATAGGCGTTATGCAGCACCAGCGTGGCGCCCGCGTCAAACGCATCCATGACGCGCCGGACCTTATCCGGCAGCCAGACGTCGTCCTGATCGCTCAAAAAGATTTTGTCGCCGCGGCAGTGGCGGATCGCGTTGACAAAATTGGCCACGACCCCCTGCCCCTTGCCTTCCACATAGATCACGCGCGGATCATCGGCCATCACGCGGCGGACAATCCGTTCGGTGGCGCCGCCGGGCTTGTCGTCGGAAACGATGATCTCGTCGCCCTGCTCCAGCTGCGGCAGAATGGAACGCAGCTGGGCTTCGATATAGTCTTCGCCCTGATAGGCGGCCAGTGCTACGGAAATCATGGCGCATACTCTCCCGCTCAAATGGATATATTTTATTCAGTATAGCATACTTGGCAAAAGATTACAAGAGCGTTTGCCGCGCGGAGCCCGGCGCAGCGCGCATTTTTCGGCGGGAAGCTGCAGTTTGCCTATTGAATTTTCAGGCAAAATGTGCTATACTTATGAACAGACTATGATTGAATCGGAGGTTGTTTATTCCATGGAACCGAAAAATAAGTATCCGATGATATTCGTACACGGCATGTTCGGCTGGGGCGCCGACGAAGGCATTGACAAAAAGCTGCCCTATTGGGGCGCGACCACCGGCAATCTGATGGAATTCCTGCAGGAAAGCGGCTATGAGTGCTATTCCGTTTCGGTCGGCCCGCTCTCTTCCGCGTGGGACCGCGCGTGCGAGATGTATGCCCGCCTGATGGGCACCACCGTGGATTACGGCAAGGCGCACGCCGAAAAGTTCGGCCACCGCCGCTTCGGCCGCAAATATGAAACGCCGCTGTTTGAGGGCTTCTCTCCCGAAAAGAAGATTCACCTGATCGGCCACAGCTTCGGCGGCATTACGATCCGCCTGTTCTCTTATCTGATGACCTACGGCTGGGAAGAGGAAAAGGCCGTGACCCGCGAGGATGAGCTGAGCGGTCTGTTCACCGGCGGCAAGGGCGACTGGCTGCAGTCGATCACCACCATCTGCACGCCCCACAACGGCACCGTCACCTTTGAGGTTGCGGAAAAGTATAAGCTGATGCCGCTGGTGGAAGGCATCGCGTTCAACTGGGTCAACATCGTCGGCCGCACGGGGCTGCAGTCCAAATCCGCCGTGGACTTCCATCTGGAGCAGTACGGCATCAACAACACCCCGGGCAAGGAGGACCGCCACGACTTCTTCCAGGCCAAGCGCAGCCTGAAAAAGACCAAGGATAACATCAAGTATGACATGTCGCCCGAGGGCTCCCGCCTGATGAACGACAGCATCGCGCGCATGACGGACAACGTTTACTACTTCTCCTACTACTTCAACTCCGTGGGCAAGAAGGGCGAAGACAAAGAGAAGCTCGCCGCCACCAAAACGGATTTCCCGTTCCTTTACATGACGTCGAACCTCATTATGTTCAACAACCGCAAAAAGATGCAGAAGGGCGAAGTCCCCTATGAAGATTTTGCCAACGACGGCCTTGTGAACATCGGCTCCGCCATGCATCCCGACAACCAGCCGTTCCGTGCGTTCGACCCCGAAAAGATCGAAACCGGCATCTGGCAGGTCATGCCCGAAAAAGAGGGCGACCACGGCACGGCCATCGGCCTGTTTGCCGACGCGGAAAAGACCCACCAGTTCTATCTCGACCTGATGGATCTGCTGTGCGGCACGGAGCCCGCGACTGTTGCGGCAGAATAAAACGAACCCTGTGAAAGAGCCGTTTCGAAAAGAGCGGCTCTTTTGTCATATCCGCGTTTTCAGCCGCATAGGCTGTTAGCACACAGGGACACAGGCCGCCGCCCTTGGCGCGGACAGCGAGAAAAGGGTCGCGCTCCGCCGGTCCGCGGCGGTCCGTTCCTGTCCAGCCTGCCGCCTTGCGCGGCCGTTAGGGAGGAAACCGCCTATGACAAAAAAGCTCATCTGTCTGCTGCTTGCCGCCTTTTTGGGCGTCAGTATTATCGCCCTGTTTGCCGCCTGCCGGGGCGGCGGCGACACGCAGGAGCCCACGGCGCAGAGCACGACGCTTTCAGCCGACGAGCAGGACTCGACAGCCGTCTTTTCGCTGGAGGTGCCGACCGCAGACACGGAAGAATAAGCAAGACCGCCGGGACGTGCGACGCCCGACGGTCTTTCTTTTTCAGCTGCGTTTTTCCTTTTGCAGCCGCTGGGCAAACGCACGCAGCGACTGCAGGTTGTTGAAGCTCGACGTGCTTTGCGAAATGCTTTCCTGCAAAAACGCGGGCAGCGTGTCGTAGTAGTTTTGCATCTCTTTGCTGAACTTGCTTGTATCTGCCACGGGGCATCCCTCCTTTTTTCATTCGTAGTATGCCCCGCCTGCGCCCGCGTCATTCGCCCGCAAACCGCCGCCGGAAAGAGCCGCCCCTCAGCGACGGCTTTTTCTGCTTTTGTAATCGCGGTCGATGCTTTTGCTCCACCCCATGGGCAGATCCGCGCTTTTGCGCAGGCAGGAAACCGCCTCGCCCACGGATTCATAGACCAGCCGCGTGCCGCAGCTGTCGGCGTGATAGTTGGCCGAACGGTCGGCGCCGATGCCGAAATGCTTTGCGGTTTCCACGGCGTCGATGTTCGCACCGATAAACAGAAACTCCCAGCCGTGCTTTTCTTTTTGCCGCTCGATCATCCGTTTCACCTCGTCGCTCGAATAGCGGCGGCTGGCGTTTTCCATGCCGTCGGTCATAATCACAAACAGCGTGTGCGCCGGCACGTCCTCTCTGCGCGCATACTTGTGGATCGTTGCGATGTGGTGAATCGCGTCGCCGATCGCGTCGATCAGCGCGGTGCAGCCGCCCACCTGATAGTCGCGCTCCGTCATGGGCGGCACCTCTTCCGGCGGCAGCCGATCGTACAGCACAGTGCTGTCGTTGTCAAACAGCACCGTGGAAACCAGGCAGCCGCCCGCCTGCTTTTTTTGCTTTTCCAGCATGGCGTTGAAGCCGCCGATGGTGTCGGTCTCCAGCCCGCTCATGGAACCGCTGCGGTCGAGGAGGAAGACGAGTTCGGTCAGATTGTTGTCGTTGTGTTTCATGTTGATCTGCTCCTTTATCAAAAATGTAGCTGCCGGTCTTTCGACCCTGCAGCTACAGGATAGCAGATTTCTTTTGTTGTTTGGTCAATCGCGGATTGACGTCAGGCTTTGCTGAACAGCGTTTCCTGATCGTGCTGAAACAGCATCGCGTCGATTGTCGCCGCGTCGTAGATTCCGTGGCTCAGGCAGTACATGAGGATCACGTCGAACAGACTGCTTTGCGACAGGACAAAGCCCACGCTTTCCAGAAGCGTCTGGGTCTCCTCCAGCGTCAGCTCCAGCGCCAAAGCAAACGACAGCACGGTCTTTTTGTTCGGCCTGTAGCCCGACTCGTTCATGATCTTATACCATGTCTGGCGGCTGACGTTCGCCTTTTTGTAGCAGGCGACGTCGCGCATCCCCTTCCGGTCGATCAGCCGCAGGAGCTTGAGCGAAAACGGTTCGTCCACATGCAGGTCGAAGCCGAGCGAGGCGGTGTCGCCGAGGGCCGCGGACGGGCTGCAGGGCGCGGCATATTGCGCCTGCGGCTGTTCTTCCGCGTCAAAGCTGCGCCGGCGCGACTTTTTGGGGCGCGGCGCGGCTGCCCGCTGTTCTTCAAGCGGCAGATAATGTGCATCGATATAGCGCCGCAGATCTGCCAGAAGCCCGTCTGTCAGCCGCGGGGCTTTTTGGCGCAGCATCCGTCGTCCTCCCTTCTGTCTGTGTTGATGATGGCGTTATCTGGAAAACAGGTGCGTCATGCGCCAGATCAGGCGGTGGAAGAAGCCGACGATATTGCCGAAAAAGCCGGTGTGCTCGCCGTGGCACTGCGGGCAGAAGGTCTTGCCGCAGCGGGTGCAGACGCCGCTGTCGTTGATGTCGTGGCCGAGGGCGGGAATCGTCTGGCGCTCCCTTGCAGAGCAGCCCGCGCAGGCCACGTCGTGCAGACCGTCTTCGGTGCAGGTGGCGGCCTTCACAAGGGCGACTTCCTTCCATTGATGGAAATGCACCTTGCCGCGCGTGTCAAGGCGGATCGTCATATGGTGTCCGCTGTCCGACAGGAACTGCACCCGGATGCCGGAGGCCAGACGGCCGGCGCGGGTGTCGGCGCCCTCTCTGGCATAGATCGGCAGATTCAGCGCGGAGCCGAGGCCCGGGAAGCCCTTGTTCCAGTAGGCGGCGTCATAGAACGGGTTGCCGACGTAAACGTTGCTTTCGCTGCCGAGGAAGGTGAAGTGTTCGCCGTCGCTCGATTCCGGATACAGCGGCATGACGGCCGGATGGTGGTCAGGATTGTTGACCGCATTGTCGTCGGTATATTTGTCAAAGGTGTTCATGTCCACATGCCAGAGGATGACGCCGCTGGTCAGGCTGGCGCCCTCATAGCCCATCGGCAGTCCGGCGTCCCACTTTTGCGGCTGGCGGTTTTCCAGCAGGTAGTATTCGTTTTCATTCTGCGTTTCAATCCGCACGGCGGCAAAATCCTGGTTCGCGGCGCCGTAGCTTTGGCTGATGACGCTGTAATCGCCGTCGGTCTTTGCTTCGGCGGGCTCAATCCAGCCCAGCACATAACGACTCCAGGCGTCCATGGAATAGGGCATGAAGCCGCCGTCGGGGTTGATGCCCCACGAGCCGGACGCCATGACGCTGGCGTTGAGCACGTCGTAGTCGCCCCATTCGCCGCGGGTGTCATAGACGGTGTTATAGAGATCGGGCAGACCGAGATAGTGGCCCAGCTCGTGCGCCAGCACGCTGATCGGCTCCATCTGGTCGCGCGCCATCTGCTCGGCGATCGCGATATAGGACGACACCTTGACGCCGTCGGGCTTCGGCTCGGTCATCTGCTTGTTGCTCCAGCCGTAATCCTCAATCATCTCGGTCAGCGACCAGGCGTGCGCCCAAAGGTACTTGGCAACGCCCTCCACAAAGCCGTTTTCGTCAATCGCGGAGGCTTCGAACCCGGCGAACACCAGCGCGATTGCCAGCTCGCTGGTGCCGATCTCGCCGTCGTGATCCGCATCATACTGCGCAAAGTCCATGTATTTGCCGGCTTCATTGATCGCGTCGCAGATCGCGCGCGCCATGGCGAGGTCACGCAGCTTGACGCCCGTCTGCGTCAGGCCGACGCCGGTCCAGTTGTCGTGGTTGCGGTTCACGGTGACGTGAATCACGCCGTCGTCCGCGCGGTCGGCCCGGTTGGTGTTGCCGTCAACGCCGCAGGCGCTGCTTTCGCGCACCGGATCAAACGTGAACTTGCCGAACGACATATCGCTGTAATAGGCGCGCAGGGATTCCTGCGAGCGGTAGATCTCGTTCGCCCAGTCGTAATCGTCGCGGTAGCCGATATCCCGAAAGCCGATCACCAGCGTCAAAAGCGGAATATCCCTGGTGGTCTCGCCCGGGCGCGGAATCCGGCGCGGGCCGCCCTTCTGCCCGGCTGGAATCCGGTCGAGCGTGACCAGCTCGCCCGGGTGCGACCGGCAAAGCGCCTCCTGCCCTGTGTAGGGGCTGCCCGGCGCGGCGGGTACGGCGAACGCCGCCGCAGCAAACGCGGCGAGGCACAGCAGCACGAGCGCAACCGTCAGCGTCAGCTTCAGACTGTTTCTTTTCATGGGGTCTCAGATCCTTTCCAAAGGGGTTCTGCCATTATCTTACAACAGGATTATGACAATTGTGTTGCAAAAAGAAAAAAAGTGCGGCGGATGGTCCGCCGCAAAGCTGTCTTATTCCTTATAGCCGAAATAGATGTTTTCGTCATAGACGTTGTTCTCGTCCTTGCTGTGGTGGGCATACCAGACCTGGGCGAAGAACGGGTTGACCTTGGCTTCCGCGTCGTAGTTCCACGGCATCGGCAGGCACTCGGGGCACCAGTGGCCGCCCTTGAGCACCAGATTCTGCGACATCTCGAATTCGTGGCCGCAGGCGCATTTCCATTTGATGGGCGTATAGACGTCCTTCGGCAGCTTTTTCTGAAGGCATTCGCCGCCGCGGAAGGCCGCCGCCTTTTTGAGATCGTCAAGCGTCAGCTCATCGAACGGCTTGGTCTCGTCATAGCCGTGGTCAAGGATGTTTTCGGGGTGCTCCTTGTCGGGGATGACGATCTTGAAGTTCTTCCAGGAGCCGATGCTGTTATAGGCTTCGATGGAGCCGTAATAGGCGGTCACGCGGTCGCGGATGCCGTTGTCAATCCACGACTGGGTGCCGTAGAGTGAGGTATTCGCGATCGGGCGCATCATATACTGCTTGACGAGGCCCAGGGGCGCCAGGCCGGACATACGGTAATAGAACGGCGCTTTCTTGGCAATGCCCTTGAAGTATTCCTTCACGGGCACGTTGGCGCGGAAGTGCAGGATCTCTTCGAGCTCGTCGGCGTCGGTGTACCACTGGCCGTGGAAGTTCTGCAGCGTGAACCACTGTGGATCAAACAGCTTTTTCACCACGTCCTTGCCGCGCATACCGATGGCGGACAGCAGGTATTCTTCGAACTCGTAGTTGGTCAGACGGTAGTCGTGGCCGGAGGAGATGTTATAGAACCGGCGCCAGAAGGTTTCGGGCACGCGGGCGTTGCAGACCTTGGCCATCAGGCGACCGGAATCCTCCACCGTGGCCCATTCCAGCATGCCGTTGATGGGCACGTGGTACATGATCGGCTCCATGTTGTAGATGATGTCGGCATACAGAATGCCGGTCTGGCGCATCGAGACCCAGTATCTGAGGCCCGAATCGGCCAGAATGCGCTCGGCCATGACCTTGCTGATGGCGTAGTGGTCATAGACGCTGATCTGGATCGGGTCGCCGCAGCGGCCCCAGTGCACCGGCGCGTTGCGGTCGCCGGTTTCGGCCACGGTGCCGATGTAAACCACCTTGATGCTGTCGGGATCCGGCTGCGCTTTCACGGCGTCCACAATGTTCTGCATGGCCGTGGTGTTGGTGAAGATCGTGCGCTTCGGAAAATAGTCCGCGGCGGGAGACACCATGCCGCCGACGTGCAGCACGTAATCGGCGCCGGTGACGCAGGCGAGCACGTCCTCATAGACGGTCAGGTCGCCCCAATAGAGCGTCACGTTGGGGTCGCCCACGTAGGGCGCAAACTTGTCGCGGTTCTTTTTGCTGTCGCGGTTGAGCACCACGATATGATACATATGACGGCGGGCATAGAGCTCCTTGAACGCAGCAAAGCCCATGTTGCCGGAAGAACCTGTCAGGAATACGGTGGTTTTCATCAAAAGGTCACTCCTTCGACTGAATTCGGCGCACAGCCGTACATTGCCATTATAGCACAATCGTGCCCCGGTTTGTGAATAAACCGTTAATCTTTTTGCAAAGAATTTGTGAAGTTTCGTTTCGGCTTCCCAAAAGCCGGAAGCGCGCCCGAAAGCGCAGAGCGCCGCAGGGTTCCCCGCGGCGCCGCCTTCTTTTTTAAAACGGTTCCTTGGCCGAAACCGTCATTTTTTCCCCGGTGTCCGGGCGGCGGAACGTGACCGACCGGGACCAGAGGCAAAGCCCCGCTTCGCCGTCCCTTGCGCCGTAGCGGCGGTCGCCCAGCAGCGGATGCTTCCGCGACGCGAACTGCACGCGGATCTGATGGGTGCGCCCGGTGTCGAGCAGAACCGCCACGCGGGACGTTTCCCCGTCGCTCTGCTCGGTCTCATAAAACAGCCTGGCGGCGCGCACGCCCTTGCGCGGGCGGTTCACCACGAAGACCTTGTTGGTGCGCGCGTCCTTGAACAATAAATCCTCCAGCACGCCCTGCGGCGGCTCCATGACGCCGTGAATCCGCGCGACGTAGCGCTTTTCAAGCGTCCGTTCGGCAATCTGTCGGTTCAGCGCGGCAGCAGCCGCATCCGTTTTTGCAAAGAGCATGACGCCGCCCACGGCGCGGTCGAGCCGATGGACCGGATAGATTTCGCCGCCGGTCTGCCGCTGCAGCAGCTGCACGAGATCCGGCGCCCCGCCCGGCGCGCTCTGCGAAAGCAGCCCGGCCGGCTTGACGCAGCAAAGAACGCTGTCGTCTTCATATAAGATTTCGATCGGTTGTTCCATATTACGCCCTTCCGTTCAGCACAAGGAAAGAACAGGGTACAGCTTTTTTGTCTGTACCCTGTATCCTTTGAACTTTGTTTTTTCGGCCTTCGCGAAAGACGGCGGTCCTGCGCTTATTTCGCGTAGTCGACTGCGCGGGTCTCGCGGATCATGTTCACCTTGATCTGGCCGGGGTATTCCATCTCCTGCTCGATCTTCTCCACGATCTGACGGGCCACAAGCACCATCTCTTCGTCGGAGATCTTGTCGGGCTTCACGATCACGCGGACTTCGCGGCCCGCCTGAATCGCATAGGCGCTGTCGACGCCCTTGAACGACTTGGTGAGATCCTCCAGCTGCTGCAGACGCTTGATGTAGTTCTGCAGGTTTTCGCGCCGCGCGCCGGGACGGGCAGCCGAAATGGCGTCCGCCGCCTGCACAAGCACCGCGACCGCGCTCTTGGGTTCCACATCGCCGTGGTGCGCGTGAATCGCGTTGACGACGACGTCGTTTTCTTTATACTTCTTGGCCACTTCCACGCCCAGTTCGATGTGGGAGCCTTCCTGCTCGTGGTCCAGCGCCTTGCCGATGTCATGCAGCAATCCGGCGCGCTTGGCCAGCTTGACGTCCACGCCCAGCTCGGAAGCCATGAGGCCGGCGATGTAGGACACCTCCAGCGAATGGTTCAGCACGTTCTGGCCGTAGCTCGTGCGGTATTTCAGGCGGCCGAGCAGCTTGACCAGCTCGTGGTGGACGCCGTTGACGCCCGCGTCGACCACGGCGCGTTCGCCCGCCTGGCGGATGGTCTGATCCACGTCGCGCTTGGCTTTTTCATGAATCTTTTCAATCAGCGCGGGATGGATCCGGCCGTCGGCAATCAGCTTTTCCAGCGTGATGCGCGCCACCTCGCGGCGGACGGGGTCAAACGAGGAAAGCGTAATCGCTTCCGGCGTATCGTCGATGATGAGGTCGACGCCGGTAATCTGTTCCAGCGTGCGGATGTTGCGGCCCTCGCGGCCGATGATGCGGCCCTTCATTTCGTCGTTGGGCAGCGCCACAACGGAAACCGTGGTCTCCGACACCTGGTCGGCGGCGCAGCGCTGAATCGCGGTGGTGATAATCTCACGCGCAAGCGCGTCGGCTTCGTCGCGGGTCTTTTCTTCGAACTCCATGATCTTGACCGCTTTTTCGCGCGTCAGGGTCTGTTCGAGTTCCTGCAGCAAATAGACTTTGGCCTGTTCTTTTGTATAGCCTGATATTTTTTCAAGCATTTCCAACTGGCTTCTTTTGATGCTTTCTGCTTCGGTAAGTTGGGCTTCGGCCTTCTTGATTCTGTCGTTGAGCGTTTCGTCCTTCTTTTCAAGGGCGTCGATCTTCTTATCAAGACTTTCTTCCTTCTGAATCAGCCGGCGTTCCTGACGCTGGACCTCACTGCGCCGGTCGCGCAGCTCGCGTTCCGTTTCGGTCCGCGTTTTGTGGATCTCGTCCTTGGCTTCCAGAATGGCTTCTTTCTTCCTGGTTTCGGCTTCGCTCACGGCGCGGTTGATGATGCGCGTCGCCTCCTCTTCGGCGGACCCGATCAGACCTTCGGCGGTCTTTTTGCGGTGACTTCCGCCAAGCACGAAACCAAGCAACCCGAACACGACCGCGCAAGCCGCGGCAATGATCAGTGTGACAATCCAATTATCCAAAGTAGCAGCACCTCCTTTTTTGTGTTTTTGGGTTCCAAGTGTTTCAAAAAATCATCAAAAGAGGTTCCTGTTGTATATTGCAGCTTAAAACAAAGCTATCTTTAGTATTTTAAACTAAAAAGGCAAATCTGTCAAGTTATTTTCTTGCATCAAACGCTTAAATTTTCTTATTTTGAAAAAGAAAAAGAACGCACCGCTCAGGCAGTGCGTCCCTTTGGGGGTTTATTCTTCGTCAATCGTTTCGCCGTCCGGTTCCTCCGGCAGGTCGCCGCTCTTGCGCTTGCGGCTGAAGAAGTAGCCGAGCAGGCCGCCCAGTGCAATGACGCCTGTGGGCGCGGCCACGATCTGCGGATGCTCCATGATGGCTTGTCCCGCGCGGACGACCAGCGAGGGAGCGTGGCTCTCGTCTTCTTTTGTCAGATCGTCCAGCAGACTGCCGGAAACGGCGGTTTCGTCTTCGGGATAGGTTTCGTCGATCAGCTGGCCGAGGAAACCGAAGTCGGCGTTGTTGCCGTCAGACGCCTGATCAGCGCCGGGCACGTCGCCGTAGGTCGTCAGCACGTCGGCGCCCAACGCGGGCGTCTGCACCGGCATGGTGTGGAAGATGCTGCCCTGCGGCTGCTGCGCGGCATAGGCGGCGACCTGGGCCGTCAGGTTTTCCGTGTTTTCGCCTTCCGTGGCGCTCACGTGGTCGATCATGGTCTGGAACTCGTTCGCCAGATCGCTGCCGACCACGCCTTCGGCGCGGATCACGTTGAAGCAGTAGGTCACCTGCTCCGCCGGGCGGACGCCGTCGTCATAGCGGGAAACGAGCTGCACCTCCTGCGAGATGCGGTCGGGGTCAAGCGCGGCATAGGTCGTGCCGGAGGGCTTGAGCTCCTTGCCGTTCAGGAAAAGCGTGACAAAACCGTCGCTGCCGCCGAGCTGCGAGGCAAGGGCGAACGGTGTGAACCAGAGCTGAGTGCACGCCGCGGGAACCAGCAGGTCATAGCTGAACACGTCGGAATAGAACTCCTGATCCAGCTCGAAGCAGCCGGCTGCACAGGCGGAATCGAACAGCTGCCGGCAGGTGGCGTCGGGCGCATAGGCGGCCTCTTTGCCGTCGAGCATCGAGGTCAGAATCACCTTCTGTACAGCCAGCGGATCGGCCGAACCGGCCGCCACGGCAAGCTTGGCCGGGCTGACGTGGATATCGTAGATCGTGTCAAAGATCGAGGCGTAGTAGGCATAGTCGACGTATTCGCGCTGCGCGGGAGAGGCGTTCTCATAGGGCGTCAGCGGTACCTCGTAGTCGTTGGACGCGGCGGTGAGCACCTTGGACCAGTGGAACACCTCGCTGTTCGAGGGATTTTCGCTGATCGGCAGGTCGGGGAATTCCTCCACGTGCGTCTTGGCCGCCTGCACGGCAAGGCCGTTGACGGTATTGACGCCGGAGGGCAGGAACACGCCCATCAGCTCGCTCATCAGCGCCACTTCGGCGCCTTCCAGCGTTGTGCCCTTGGGCAGCGTGACGTCCTTTTCATAGAGGACGTAGGGGGCGTTGTATTTGAGCGCGGCATAGACGCCGGCGATCTCTGCGTTTTCGGTTGCGGTCGGGTTGGTAGGAACGGCGATGCCGTAATCAGTGAGGTAGGATTTCATCTGCGGCAGCTTGTCCGTCATGCCCATGGCGGTGACCATGTAATAGAACGCGTCGATCACTTCGCCGTAAGCTTCGCCGACCGTGGTCTCGTTCAGGTCGTGCAGCAGATCGTAGCGATCCACCTCGGCCACGAATTCTTCATAGGTCTTGCTGTAGGGGTAGTCCGGCGTCGGCGTCGGCTTGCAGGCCGTGAGCGCCGTGGAGCCGTCGCGGATAATGACGGTGTCAAGCCACGCCTTGCTGTAAGCAGGCGAAGAGGACTGCGGATTGCCGGGCAAGACTTCAAGGCTGCCGTTGGCGACCGTCACGCTCGCGGAAGCAAGCAGCGGAGTCAGCGCGAAGCAGCCGATCAGAACAATCAAAACGAAAGCGAGAATCGGTCTTTTCATTTTCAAGGGGATACATCCTCCTTCTCCGAATCTATATATAGAACATAAAAATCCATACTAAGCTATTATCATACAATATACTATACAACGAAACCCGAAACTTGTCAATCGTTTTTCTCTTCTTTTTTATGACATTTTTGATTATTTTTCGTCTTACCCGCGTTCGGCGCGGCTTCAGTCTTTTTTGCCGGCGACCGCCGGTTCTTCCTCGGGCGATTCGCGCTTCGGCAGCGCCGGCGCACGGTCCAGAATCCGCCGGTACGGCAGCGTCATGCCCTCGGTCATTTTGCCGCCCGCCTTCCTGCGCAGCTTCTCGGAGCCCATCAGCGCGCCCACGGCGTACATGCCGACGATGCGGCCCTTTTTCTTCTGCGGGAAGTCATAGAATCCGTGCTGCTTATAGAACTTGTGGTCGGCCTTCATCAGACCCTGCATCTGATAGATCAGGTCGCGGAAGATCTTGAGTCCGCCCACGCCGTAAAAGTTCTGCGGCTCTTCATAGCGGTGCTCCAGCGCCCAGCTCAGCTGCTTTGCAAGCTGCAGGATCTCGCCGTCCGGGTCGCCCCAGTCGCCGGCGATACCCGCAAGATAGTTGCCGCCCACCTGGGCGCGCGCCTCCATCAGAAGGCGCAGGTTCGGCTCGTGCCAGAGGTCGCCGTGCACCAGATAGCCGACGGGCTTGCCCATGGTCACGGTGCGGTGGCCGTTGCAGAACTGGCGGTCGTCATAGAGCTTCATGCGGTAGCCCATGGAGTGATCCTTGATCGTGTAGGCGTAGACGATGGCTTCGGCAGACTGGATATGGGAGCGCAGATACTCGTCGAATCCGTCCTTATAGAAGCACTTGCCCGTGGCGGCGCAGGAGAAGCAGCCGATGCAGCCGCCCTTGAACGGGAACTGCTGCAGATCGACGATCTCGGTATCATAGGGCAGCAGAGCGCAGAAGCGGTCCACCATGGCCGAGAGCGCCGCGCTGTCGGCGTCGCCCGCGCCGGAATCGGTCACAACGACGACCTTGCCGCTCTTTTTGTCACCGACCGGCAACACGCCGCTTTCGCGCAGCGGCACGGCGGAAAACGCCGGCGCCTGCTTCGGCGGGCGCTCATAGACGCCGTTTTCCATCGACCACACCACGCGGCTGAAGAAATCAACCGCCTGCTTCTGTCCCTTTTCGGTCATCAGGTCGTCCATATCCGCCGACAGGCCGCGCAGGTAGCGCAGGCCGAGGTCATAGCAGTTTTCTTCCAGGAACCGGTGGGCGGTCATGTCATAGAAATGCTTGGACGTGCTGATCTGGGTGGCGTATTTGCCGGACAGGTCGAGGCCGCTTTCCTTCATCAGCTCCACAAAGCGGTGCAGCTGCGCCGGCACGAGGAAGGTGTAGACCGGGTAGCTGAAGAGGATCAGATCCGCCCGCTGCAGCGCGGCGGCGCTTTCGGAAAAATCGCGCTCCATCTTCTTGATGAGCTGGCCCACGTGCAGCACGTCGAAGGTGCAGCCGGGGAAAAAGCGTTCGATGAACCGGACGGTGAACAGCGTGATGCTGTCTTTGCCCGCCGGTGAGCCGTTGAGTACCAGAACGTTCATTTTTTGCCTCCTGTGTTTTCGCTGTCCAGATACACCATGTAGGTGTGTGTGATATTGCCTTTTTCAAAGCGATCCGTCCGGATCGTCTGAAAGCCGAGTTTTTCATAAAAGCGCACGTTGCCCGCATCCTGCGCCTCCAGCCCGCAGGAAAAGCCCGCCTTTGTCAGGTCGGCGATCCCCTGCCGGATCAGCGCCGTGGCGATCCCCTGCCCCTGATGGTCGGGGTCCACGAACACGGGCGAGATGATCCACGTGTCCTCGCTGAACGCTTTGACGTCCAGCGGCCCGTAGGCGGCAAGCGTGCGCAGCGTGTTGGGCCAGAACAAGTAGAGATAGAGCCAGTCGGGGCATTTGAGAAAGTCGAGCACGCCGTATTCGTTGTGCGCCTTTCGCCACACGCAAAGGCCGCGGCCCTCGTCGTCGATATAAAAATAATCGGTCCCGTTCGAGGTGTTCAGCCGTTCCATCATGAAGTGATAGACGAACCTTTCGCGCCGTTTGGGGCGCTTCGTGGCATAGGCGTGCACAGGGTCGTTCACATAGGCGCGGCCCGCCATTTTTGCAAAACGGCGCAGCTCTTTTTTTGAAAGCTTTTCGCCGGGGCTGAGGATCCGCATACTGCCGTTCCTTTCTTTTTCCGTCCTTTTGTGTCTGTTCCTCTTTGATTATAATATAAGCGCCGGGGAAAGTCAAGGAAGGGGCTCCTTCCCCTCTTGCATTTTTCTGCCGGCTGTGGCATAATGAAGACGGAAAAGGAGGCGGCGCACGCCATGAAACGTTTTTTGCATTTTGTTCTGATTCTCGGCACGATCTGCAGCGGGATTGCCGCTCAGGTCGACTTCGTCTTCAACCCGCAGAAATACAACGCGATCACGCTGGAGACGTCGAGCCTGCCGTCGCCGGCCGCCGAACCGCAAACCGATGATTTCGTGCAGCTTGAGGACGTGAAGATGCACTATCAGATCTGGGGCGAGGGCAAAACGCCGCTGATTCTGATCCACGGCAACGGCGGCAGCGTCAGATCGCTGCGCGAGGCGGCGCAGTATCTCGCGAACGATTACACCGTTTATCTGCCCGAAAGCCGCTGCCACGGCCAGAGCAGCGACCCGGGCGAGATCTCCTACGCCCTGATGGCGAAGGACTACGCGCAGTTCATCCAGGCGATGGGCCTGCAGAAGCCGCTGATCATGGGCCACAGCGACGGCGGCATCAACGCCATCCAGATCGCCGCGGACTATCCGGAGCTGCCCGGCGCAATCATCGCCTGCGGCGCCAACTCCAACCCCGACAAGTTCAAGCCCTATTTCCCCCTCGGCGTGGCGGTCAGGAACCTGTTCAAGCCCGACAAGCTCAACGACATGATGCTGCAGCTGCCCGATTTCACGCCTGAGTATCTTGCGCAGATTACCTGTCCGGCCTATATCGTCAGCGGCCAGTATGACATCCTCTGGCTCACCGACACGGTCTATCTGCACGAGAACATCCGGGGCAGCGACATGGCGGTCGTCCGCCGCGCCGACCACAGCTCCTATATGTCGCAGGACGGCCGGCAGGCCTATGTGCTGGCTAAAACGTGGTTCGACCGCAAAGGGCTGAGCTGAAATCAAAACAGAAAAACGCACGCAGCGACCGGCGTCTGCGTGCGTTTTTTTTCGTTCGGTTATTCCGCTTCCGGCTGTGTGCCGTTGCGTCTGGCGTTCAGCGCGGCGAGGATGCGCGACTGCTCCTTGTTGCTGATTTCGTATTTCAGCATCGGGATCACGCTGAGCGCAAAGCCGACAGCCGGCGGGATCGACACAAGGAAGAACATGCCGAAGCGGTATTTTTCAAACTCCGGCGCGGTGGCGAACATGAAGTCGTTCGCGGGCGAGGCGCTGATGGCGTTGTTGACCGCGTTGACCGCGTCTCCCGAAAAGCCCACGGCGGCAAACACGATGCCCTGAATGATGGAGGAGATGCCCGCGCCGAGCTTGACGATGAAGCTCTGGCCCGAGAAGAACACGCCGTCCGGACGGTAGCCGGTGCGGTATTCGTCATAGTCCACGCAGTCGGCGATCATGATGGACTGGATCACCTGCGAAGCGCCGATGGCCGCGCCGCCCACAAGGAACATGATCGCCATCAGGGCGAGCCAGTGGGTCGCCATCAGGTTGGTGCCGTCAATCAGATAGAGCACGAACATGCCGACGAACGGAATGGTTGCCACCAGGCAGCAGACGTTGTGGACCTTACGCTTCTCCATCCGTTCGCAAAGCGCCGGAATCACGCCCATGGCGCCGAACATGCCGAGGAACATGGAGCCGCCGAGGATCAGCATGTATTTCATATAATCCTGCCCGTTGCCGTTGATGTCGCCGTAGTAGTAGGACAACAGCGTCATGGCCACGATCGACAGAATGTTCATCGGCGAACGGATCACGCCCGCGATCAGCACGCGGCGGAAGGGCTTGCAGTTCCACATGATGCGGATGTTGTCCTTGAAGCTCTTTTTCTCTTCCGAGGGCTGCTTCACGCGCTCCTTGGTGAAGGCCGCGCACTCAAACAGCAGGCAGCCGATCACGGTGAGCGCACTGCAGAAGACGATAAAGCCCCACTGCATCGCGTCGTTATGCGAAAGGCCGAATTTGTCCTTGAAGGTGTTGCCCAGATTTTGTGACACGCTGATGACGGTCAGCATCACGATGCCGCCGCCCACGCCGCCGCAGATACGCGCGAGGCCGAGGATGGAGGAGCGGTCCTTTTCGTTTTCGGTCATCAGCGAGGTGATGCCCCAGATCGGGATGTCGCCCGCCGTGTAGGTCATTCCCCAGAGGATGTAGGACACGCCCGCCCAGCCGATGATCAGCGCGTTCATCCAGCCGGGATTGGCCGCGGAATACTGCCGGTTGACAAAGGTGAGGATCGTGGTGACCAGCACGACCGGCGGCACGAAGAACAGATAGGGCCGGCATTTGCCCCATTTGGTGCGGGTCTTGTCCACGATCGTGCCCATCATGGGGTCGTTGATCGCGTCCCAGATCCGCGCCACGGCCATGATGACGCTGATCGCCATGGCCGGCAGGAAGATGACCGACTGGAAATAATAGGCCATGCCGGTCGCAATCACGTTATAGATGATGTTCTGGCCGAGCAGACCGGTCAGATACATTGCGCGCTCGGGCTTGGTATAGGTATTGGAAAGCACTTTTTGTTTCATACGGATTCCCCCTTACAGGGAAAGTATAGCAAACGCGGCGGCAGAATGCAATCTTTTTTTGATTGACAAACGGCAAAAAGCCTGCTATGATAAAGGTAACCTATAAAGAGTGCGCGAGGGACAAGCCCGTTGACCGCACAGCAACCTGCCGGAAGGTAAGGTGCTAACGCTTGACCGATGGGTGCCAGAAAGCCGCAGACATCCCGTCGGAACGATGGGGTGTTTTTTCGTACCGCTCTTTTAGGGAATACTTGTAAAGAGAGGTACCTCTTATGAAAAACATTCTGCACGCACTTGAACAACATGCATCCGTTTTTGTTGAGCTGCCGGACACGGCCGCCGGCGAACGCTTTCAGCGCGAAGCTAGCGCCGCCGGATTCCGCTTCGGCGACGGGGCAAAACCAACCGAACGCGACATGGGCCGGGTCATGGCCGTACACGCGGACCGCACCGTCGCCTTTCCCGGCATCTGCGGCCATATTGCGTGTCAGTGCGGCGCGAAACCGGTCATCCGGTTTGAAAACTGACCCCTTGCAGGATGGGCCGCCGTGTGCTATAATGCAGACAGAGAATAAAAGGAGGCTTTCTCATGCGCAACGTCTTTTTGAAAGTGCTGACCTGGTTTTCCGCCCTGATCATGCTGTTCACGGCGCCCGGCGGCGCGATCCGCCAGCCGCTCGCGGCAAAGAAGTGCCCTGCCTTTTACGGCGAAGCGGCAACGGCAAAGCCGCTTGCAAATACGCAGGTGCCGCAGCACCCGTATCTTGCGCCCGAGGGCACCAACGGCATGCACGGCAACTCCTACAACACCGGCACCTATGACTACACCGGCCCGCTCGGCAAAGACCCGACGGTCACCAGCCGCGCAATGAACGTGTTCGGCGGTCTGGTCGCCACGCTGATGTTTGATTCCAAGGGCCGCATCATGTGCATTTCCGGCAACGTGGTCGGCTTCCGGCTGCTGCTGCTGGACGCCGAAACACTCGAGATCCTTTGCGAAACGCGGCTGCCGCAGCGGCAAAGCACCCGCGAATTCTTCAAGACGCTTGATTTCAGCAAGATCTCCAACGACACCTCGGGCGGCGCCTATTGCCACCTGCTGCAGGGCGACCGGCCGATCATCGGCAACTCTGACAACGTGATTCAGATTTTCTATGTGGACGAAAGCGGAGCGAAGCCCGCATGGAAGGTCGAAAAGGAATATGACATTCAGCCGTATCTGGAGGCGGGCGCGTTCATCACCGACGCGATTCCCGATTTTGACGGCAACATCTGGTTCGTCACCCGGCCGGGCGACGTGGGCTTTGTCGACGCGAAAACGGGCGAAGTCAAGCTGACGCGGCTGCAGAACGAAGAGATCCAGAACACGCTCGCCGTCTGCGAAGACGGCATCTATATCGTCTCCGACTACGCCATGTACCGCTTCGATATTCAGGACGGCAAGCCGGTCTACACCTGGCGCACGGAATATGACCGCGGCGTGGAAACCAAGCCCGGCGCCATCAACCAGGGCAGCGGCACCACGCCCTCGCTGCTCGACGTGCCCTGCAGCGACGGCAGCGTGCGCAAGCTCTGCGCCATCACCGACAATTCGGACGAGCGCGTGAACCTTGTGGTCTATGACCGCGAAACGGGCGAAGCGATCGTGACCGAGCCGCTGTTTGAAAAGGGCCATTCCGTCAGCGAAAACTCGCTGATCGCCCACGGCCGCTCGTTCATCGTGGAAAACAACTATTCCGATTCCGGCGCGGGCTTTTTGGAGCGCAACCCGACCAGCTACCCGGGCGTGACGCGGATCGACATGAACGACGACTGCACCGGCTGCAACGTCGTCTGGGAAAGCAAAGAGGCCTCCGCTACCGTGGTCCCGAAGCTTTCCGCCGGCAACGGCCTGGTCTATCTTTATACCCGGGTAATGAACGACGACATCCCGAAGAACGCCGTGGCGTGGTATTTCACCGCGGTGGACTTTGAAACCGGCGAAACCGTCTATAAGGTCTTTACCGGCTGCGGGCGCAACTGGAACAACAGCTACGGCCCCATCACCCTCGGCCCGAACGGCAGCGCCTATGTGGGCGTGTTCAACGGCCTTGTCCGCGTAGCGGACGGAAAGTGAGGCGCAAGGATGCGTCGGACCATTGCCGCGCTTTGCGCGATTCTGATTCTTCTCGGAGGGATCGTCATGCTTTTCGGATGTCAAAAAGCCGGGCGGTATCGCGTGGATTATGACGGGCACAAGAGCGCCTACACCCGCGCCAAAGACAGCTACCGCGCCGGCGAAACGGTCAGGCTGTATTACGAGATCTACGGCACGGACACCGATTACAGCTTTTATCTGGATGACGAACGGCTGAACTATACCTTTGACGACCGGCACGGGTTCGTACTGACCTTTGTCATGCCGGATCACGACGTCCGGCTGCGGTGCGAAGCGCACAACAGCATGATGTATCAGCCGTAACCGCCGAACACACAAAGCAAAACGCCCTTCCGCAGACGGGAAGGGCGTTCTTCTTTTGTTTTGTTCCTGTTTCTATCCCAGATACGTCGCAATATACTGCGCGGTCAGGGCCTGGAACCGCAGAGTGCAGTCCGGGTCGTTCAGCAGCGCGTGGCCGGAATTGGGGAAGGTCACGAAATCGTGGACGACGCCCTTTTCGGTCAGCGCGGCGTCCAGCCGTTCGGCGTTGGAATAGGGCACGATGGTGTCTTCTTTGCCGTGGGCCATCAGCGTGGGCACGCTGTCGCGCGTCACCTGCTTGGCGGGCGAAAGCGCTTTGAGCGTGGGCACGAACATTTCGGCAACGCCGCTCTGCATCAGCGCGGCCAGCGTGTCGGTGCTGACGCCGATGGAGCCGGCCAGCAGCTCCCCTGCCCCGCTTCTGATGAACGCGGGATCGGTGAAGTCGGTCGGCGCGCTGCTGCTGACAACGGCAACGGGCTTCACGGGGGCCTCCTGCTGTCTGGTATAGGCATAGAGCAGCGCCAGATGGGCGCCCGAGGAGGAGCCGACCATCACGGTGCGGCTGACGGAAACGCCCTTTTCGGCGCAGGCGGCCTTGATCGCGCGCAGCGCCGCGGTGATGTCGTCGAGCTCATCCGCCGGCAGCACGCCGTTGCCGAGATAGCGGTAATTGATGGAGGCGGTCACGTAGCCCAGCGCCTGATAGCGCATCGCTTCGGGCAGATAGGTCTCTTTGGTGCCGGTGACCCAGGCGCCGCCGTGAACGAACAGCACGAGGCCGACAGCGCCGGTTTTGCCCGCCGGCAAAAACAAATCGAGCGTCTGGTCCTGATCCGCGCCGTAGGAGAGGGTCGTTTCAGACAGATAGACGACCTCCGGCCCGGGGACCGGCGTCGGATCCTCCGGGGTCTTTCCGCCGCCGCCGAAGCCGAACAGCGACATGAAAAACGCAATGAACGACATGAATAACGAGATCAGCTGCTGCAGCATGAGACCACGTCCTTTCCCCTTTTTTCGGCTTTTATTATATCATGCGGCAGCGCGGTTTGTCAAATACTTGCATTTGTCCGGCCGTTTCGCTATAATAGAGCCAAGAGAGGTGAGCCTATGCAGCACCATATCATTCCGCAGCCCGCCCGGCTGCAGCGTCTGGGCGGCGCCTGCCGCGATCCGTTCGCCTGCCTCGACGCCGTGCAGGACGGCGCGCTGCCGCCCGAGGGCTACGCGCTGCGCGTGGAGCCGAACGACGTCACGATCCGCCACAGCACGCCGCAGGGGCTGTTCTATGCGAAGCAGACGCTGCGCCTGCTTCTGAACGCCGACGGCAGCTGTCCGTGCGTCGAAATAGAAGACGCGCCTCGCTTTTCCTATCGCGCGTTTCTGCTTGATTCCGCGCGCCACATGCAAACGGTCGACGAGATCAAGCGCTATATCGACGCTGCCGCGCTGTTCAAGCTGAACGTGTTCCACTGGCACCTGAGCGACGACCAGGGCTACCGGATCGAAAGCGAGCGGTTCCCGCGCCTCAACGAGGTCGGCTCGTTCCGCAGCGGGAGCGGCTTCGG
>JAEEUW010000096.1 GCA_016290665.1 Clostridiaceae bacterium
GAACGCTGCCGCTTTGGCGCAAAATCGGCGCTGGCTGCAGTCTGCTGGGCGCCGCCGTCAGCTTTGCGCTTGCCGCAAGGGAGCTCGGCGGTTCCGCCCTGTCCGACCTCGCGCGGGGCGGATCGGTCTCCGGCGCGGGCTGGGCGTTTTGCGGCGCGTTTGCCGGGTGCCTGCTGCTGCTTTTGCTGTTTTTGAACCGGCCGGACGCCGCCGCGGCCCTGCCGCGAGCCCCGCGGGGAGAAACGGTGTTCGCCGCCGTCTGGCTGCTTCTGGTGCTGCCCGCGCTGCTGGTTCTCGGCCTGCACGTGTTCGGGCAAAAGCAATACTACCTGCTGTCGCTGCTGCTTTTGCTGCTGGGCCTTCTGCCCTTCTTCGTGCGGTTTGAACGCCGCCGCCCGTCGGCCCGGGGCATTGCCGTGCTGGCCGCGCTGTGCGCGCTGGCTGTGGCCGGCCGCGCCGCGTTCTTCATGCTGCCGCAGTTCAAGCCGGTGCTGGCCGTTGTGATTCTGGCCGGCGCGGCGCTGGGCGCAGAAAGCGGCTTCGTGGTCGGCGCGGTGACCATGCTGCTGTCGAACCTGCTGTTTTCGCAGGGGCCGTGGACGCCGTTTCAGATGTTCGCCATGGGCGCCGTCGGCGCGCTGGCGGGCGTGCTGGTGCGCTTCGGCGTGCTGCCGCCGCGGCGCTTGCCGCTTTGCGTGTTCGGCGCGGTCAGCGCAGTGGTGATCTACGGCGGCATCATGAACCCCGCGGCCGCCCTGCTCTGGGGCGGCGAGGCGCTGAACCGCGCGGTACTGCTCAGCTATTACGCGACCGGGCTGCCGATGGATCTGATCCACGCGGCCGCCACGGCGCTTTTCCTGTGGGCGCTCGCGCCGACGATCCTCACGCAGCTTTCGCGGCTGCAGACGAAATACGGCGCGCTGACGTGACCGAAGAGAAAAAGGCAGGGTACGGATTTCTTTCCGCACCCTGCGTTTTTTTGTTTTGCTATGCGTTTTCCCGCACCAAATAGCCCTCTTCGTCCAGGAAGCCCCGGTCGCCGGTGCAAAAGCGGCAAACGCCGGCCGGATCGGCGGGCACGGCGCCGTCGTCCGCCAACCAGCCGCTCATCAGCCCTTCGCCGGCCACCGCGATCTCGCCGACGACGCCCCGCGGCAGCGCTCTGCCGCGCGCGTCCAGAATCTGAATCCGAACTCCGGCCAGGGGGAAGCCGACGGTGCCCGGCTTGAAATGCTGCCAGCAGCAGGACGTGACCGCGCCGGCGGTTTCCGTTTTGCCGTAGCCAAGACAGACCCGCGCAACCGAGCCGCAGGCGGCAAGCGTTTCGTCAAAGCAGCGGATCTCGTCGGCGCCGAGGCCGCCGCCCGTGCAGAACAGCATCCGCAGATGCCGCAGACCGTCGCTTTTGAACTCCGGCGCCGCAAAAAGCGCCCGAAGCAGCGCGGGCGCGGCGCGCAGCTCCGCCACACGGAAGCGCCGCATCACCGCGCTGACGCGCAGCGGGTCGAACCGCGGCAGCAGAATCGGCTGAAAGCCGCTGCAGACCGCATAGAACAGCGCGGCAAAGCCGGGGCCGTCGCTGCACGGCAAAACGCAAAGCGCATGATCTTTCCGCGTATCATGCGGCAGATCCGTCAGATAATACTGATAGGCTTTCAGGCTGCAGGCGTAGGACGACAGACGCACAAGCCGGGTTTCGTCGGTTTCGCTTTGCAGCAGAACCGCGTCCGCCGTGCCGTTGCCCTGAACGGTCCGGACAGGCGGCAGCGGCTGCCCGATAATGTCGGCATACCGCGTATACGGCCCGACGGGCGGCGTCGGTTCGGCTTCGCCCGCGCCGTAATCGGATTCGCCGCAGACCACGCTGAGCACCTGCGCCGCCGCGGCGCGGAGCCGTTCGCGCTCTGCCGCGGGGAAAAACAGCATCCGGCTGCCGGTCCGCCGCAGGTCGCAAAGCAGCGCTTCGCACGCGCGCCCGGGCGGCACGGGATGCAGAACCAGCCCCAGCTTGTTTGCGGCAAGAAGCAGCGCGACCAGCTGGCCGCAGACCGGCAGCGCCGCCGTGACCACGTCGCCCCCGCGAAGCCCCCGGGCGGCAAGAAAGGCCGCCAGCCGCTCCACGTCGCGCAGCAGCGCGGACATCGGGGTTTCGGCGTATGTATCGCCGGCCGGCGTCAGAAAGGCGGCGTAATCGCCGCGCACGGCCGCGATCCGGCCGCGGCACGCCAGCAGGTATTCATAAAGCGATTCCCGTTTTGCGGGCGGCACAAGAAAGCCCTCCCGCGGGATAATGTAGTTGTCGGCAGTAGCGCGCATGCCGCACCCTCCTTTTTTGCAAAAAACATTTGACACAGTGTCACAAATATGATACATTGTATTTATTATAACACGCCGTCCCGCATTGTCAACGGTCTGCGGACCCAACGGGGGCAAAAAAAGGAGTTCTTTATGGAAAAAAAGACCTATCGCTGCGTCAGCCGCACCAAGCGCAGCTTTGAAACGGCGCTGGCAACCCTTTCCAAGACCACGCCGCTGCCCAAGATCACGGTCAAGGCGCTTTGCGAAGAGGCGCAGCTGAGCCGCAACGCCTTCTATTTCCACTATGCCGATATCGACGCGCTGGTGGAGGACATTGAAAACAACCTGACGCAGGAGATCGCCGCGCTGCTGGAGGAGTTCAAGGCGATCGGCTTTCCCGAGTGCGTGACCGCCACGGTGCGCCGCCTGCCCGATCTGTTCATCCGCCACAAGGATGCGGCGATGATGCTGCTGGATTCGCCCCATTCCAAGGCGTTCCGCAACCGGATCAACCAGATGTTCAGCGACTTCTTCTTTCAGTATTTTTCCGCTTTTCACAAGACGACCTACCGCGAAGGGTACGACTATTTCTACGCCTTTTTGTCCAGCGGCTTTTACGGCATCCTCAACCGCTATCTGCACGACCCCGAGGCCATGCCGCGCGAACGGTTCACCGCGCTGACCTACACGCTGATCAAGCGGCTGATCATCATCGACGACCCAAGGCTCGACATTTCAAAGCTGCGCATCAACTGAATCACCGCAGCAGCGAAACGGCCAGCACCGTCAGCAGGCATCCGGCCAGAAAGGCGCCGCCGTACTGCAGACAGACGACCGCCGTGCTGCGTCTGCGTTTGGTGGGCGGCGCGGCCTCGGTGCGGTTGGCGATCAGACTGGCGCGCTCACGGATCTTGCCCTCGCTCACGCTGGCGTATTCGGGCTTGACGAAAAACAAAATCCGCTCAAAATAGGCGCAGTCGGTCTCCTGCACCTCCACCACCTGCCGGTTGACTCCCTTGATCATGCCGCGTTCTCCCCTTTCGTTCCCCGTTATTGTTTGCAGCTTCCGGCGAATTATCCGATGTGAAAAGTTGTGGAAAACCATGTGGAAAATGTGGAGAAGTTTTCTCACCATCCGCGGTATATCAAGGTTTTTGCTGTGTAAAACCCCGTTTCACTCATGTGTAAAACGGGAAAAGGCAAAGAAATCCGGTTTTCGCTTGCACCCGTGTTTGCGATATGATATAATAAAAAAGTGCTATTCTTCTTTGGAAAGAGAGGGGTCAAAATGGAACAGACGACCCAACAACCCGCGCGCAAAAAGCGCATTTTAAGCTGCATTCAGCCCTCGGGGATTCCGACGCTGGGCAACTATCTCGGCGCGCTGAAGAACTGGAAAACCCTCGCGGACGACTTTGACGGCGCGTTTGCCGTGGCCGACCTGCACGCGATCACGGTGCGGCAGGACCCGGCGAAGTTCCGCCAGCAGATCACGAGCGTGCTGGCGCTGCTGCTTGCCATCGGGCTGGACCCGGAAAAGAGCATTCTGTTCATCCAGAGCCACGTACCGGCCCACAGCCAGCTGGCGTGGGTGCTCAACTGCTACACGCAGTTCGGCGAAATGTCACGCATGACGCAGTTCAAGGACAAATCGCAGTCGCACGCCGACAACGTGAATGTCGGCCTGTTTGCCTATCCGGTGCTGATGGCGGCGGACATTCTGCTGTATCAGGCCGATCTGGTGCCCGTGGGGGCCGACCAGAAGCAGCATCTGGAGATCGCGCGCGACATTGCGCAGCGGTTCAACACGCTGTATTCGCCCACGTTCACCGTGCCCGAGCCGTATATCGGCAAGCAGGGCGCGCGGGTGATGTCGCTGCAGGATCCCATGAAGAAGATGAGCAAGAGCGACCCGAACCCGAAGAGCTTTATTTCGGTGTTTGACGCGCCCGAGGTGATTGTGAAGAAGATCAGGAGCGCGGTGACGGACAGCGAAGGGGCTGTGCGGTATGCCGACGGTAAGGACGGCATCAACAATCTGATGGGGATTTACAGCTGCTGCACGGGGCTGGACTATGCGCAGATTGAAGCGGAGTTCCAAGGCAAGGGCTACGGTGATTTCAAGGCTGCGGTGGCCGAAGCTGTGGTGGAAGAGCTGCGGCCGGTGCGCGAGCGGTATGAGCGGTATGTGAACGACAAGGCGTATCTTCGGGATGTGGCGGCGCAGGGTGCCGAACGGGCGAGCCGGATTGCGGACCGCACGCTGCAGAAGGTGATGAAGAAGGTAGGGTTTGTCCTTCCGTAACAGCATCAACGCTTTCTTTTGGTTCTTTTCTTTCTCGCGAAAGAAAAGAACGCCCGCGCGGCGAGCGCAAAAAGAAAGAAAAGGAAAAGCGAATGGGCAATCGTCCATTCGCTTTTTTGTTATAAGGGTTTCATCAGCTTAACATACCTGCCCTGCTTGTCTTCATCGATCAGCAGCACGCGGTCGAAGCCCGCGCCGGTATAGAGCTTCAGGGCGGGATAATTATCCAAATCGACGCCGATGGTCAATTCCCGCAAGCCCATTTGCTTCGCTTGTTCGATGACATATTCCACAAGCGCTTTGCCGATGCCCTTGCGGCGGTGTTCTTTTTTGACAACCAAATGCGATACATAAGCGCGTTTACCCGCGATCGTATAATCTGATTCCTCCATTTTGAACACCAGCGAAATTTCACCCAAGAGTACGCCTTCGTCTTCGCAAACATAGGTCACACGGTTGCCGCTTTGTAACTCGCTGTAAAACCGTTCGGCAAGTGTGCGCTGTTTTTTTAAATCCCACAGTTCGGCACAACGTGGGAAGTCTTCAACCGCAAGCGTTTTTATCTGCATCCGCATCACCGGTTCCTTTCAAATTCGTTCGGCTTCTTTCTGTAGCGGCAGCCCCGCGGGCTGCTGAAATCTTCAACCTTTCTTTTTTGCGCGCGCCGCGCAGGCCTTCCTTTCTTTCGCGAGAAAGAAAGGAAGCGAAAGAAAGCGATTATTTCGTCACCAGCAGTTCGTTGTTCTCCAGGAATTCATCATACGTTTCCTTCCTGTCATACAGACCCTCCGGCCGGAACTCAATGATCCGGTCCGCAATCGACTGCACAAACTGGTGGTCGTGCGACGTGAATAAAATCGCACCCTTGAACTTGATCAGCGCATTGTTCAGCGACGTGATCGATTCCAGATCCAGATGGTTCGTCGGCTCGTCCAGAATCAACACGTTCGCGCCCGAAAGCATCATCTTGATCAGCATGCAGCGCACGCGCTCGCCGCCCGAAAGCACCTTCGCCTTTTTCGTCGCCTCTTCGCCGCTGAACATCAGCCGCCCCAGCCAGCCGCGCACGTCGGTCTCGAACTGCAGATCGCTGTAGCGGCGCACCCAGTCGATCAGGCTGTCTTCCACCCCGTCGAAAAACGCCGCGTTATCGCTCGGAAAATAGGCCTGTGAGGTCGTCACGCCCCATTTGAAAGATCCTGCATCCGGCTCCAGCTCGCCCATGATAATCCTGAAAAACGTCGTCTTGGCCACCGCGTCGGTGCCCACAAACGCCACCTTCTCGTTCGGGCTGAGCGTGAACGTCACGTTATCGAGCACCTTGCGGCCGCCGACCGTCTTGGTGAGCCCCTCCACCTTCAAAAGGTCGTTGCCGATCTCGCGGTCGGGCTTGAACTCGATGAACGGGAACCGCCGCGACGACACCGGCATGTCTTCGATCACAATGGAATCCAGCAGCTTCTTGCGGCTGGTCGCCTGCTTCGATTTCGACGCGTTGGCCGAAAAGCGCGCAATGAATTCCTGCAGCTCCTTGACCTTCGCCTCGTTCTTCTTGTTCTGCTCGCGCAGCTGCCGCTGGCGCATCTGGGTGTATTCATACCAGAAGTCGTAGTTGCCCACGTAAAGCTCAATCTTGCCGAAGTCCACGTCCGCAATGTGCGTGCAGACCTTGTTGAGGAAGTGGCGGTCGTGGCTGACCACGATCACGGTGTTTTCAAAGTCGAGCAAAAACTCCTCCAGCCAGTTGATCGCCGCCACGTCCAGGTGGTTCGTCGGCTCGTCCAGCAAAAGGATGTCCGGGTTGCCGAACAGCGCCTGTGCCAAGAGCACCTTCACCTTCTGTTCGCCCGTCAGCTCCTTCATCAGCTTGTTGTGGAATTCGTTGTGGATGCCCAGCGCATTGAGCAAAATCTCGGCGTCGCTTTCGGCGCTCCAGCCGTCCATTTCGGCAAACTCCTCTTCGAGCTCGCTGATGCGGATGCCGTCCTCCTCGGTGAAGTCCTCCTTGGCGTAAAGCGCCTCCTTCGCGTCCATGATCTCCACCAGATGGGCGTTGCCCATCAGCACGGTGCGGATCACGTCGAATTCATCGAACGCAAAGTGATCCTGCTTGAGCACGCTCAGGCGTTCGCCCGGCGTGATGGTGACGTGGCCCTTGTTCGGCTCAATCTCGCCGGAAAGGATCTTGAGAAAGGTCGATTTGCCCGCGCCGTTGGCACCGATCAGGCCGTAGCAGTTGCCCTTGGTAAAATTCATCGAAACGCTGTGGAACAGCTCTCTGCCGCCGTATTGCAGCGTGACGTTGTTGGTGCTGATCATACCATCATCTCCTTCGGAAATACGCATAGTATTGTATCATATCCCGCCGCGTTTTGCAAGAACGGCGCGGGGAAAGCTTAAGATATTCTGAAGATGCGCGCCGCCTTCTTGCCTTCCCGCCCGCCTGATGCTATACTGGCTTCAAGGAGGTGAGAACCATGGCGCTCAAAAAACGATGGGCCGCGCTCGTGTTTGCGCTATTGCTGATTCTGTCGCTTGCCGCGTGCAGGCAGGCGCCCGCCAAGGAGAGCGGCTACAGCGAGGCCGACATTCAGGCCGCCAAAGACATTGTGACCGCATACTTCCAAACGCATTTTACCGGCTGCACGTTGCTGAAGCTGTATTATGACGAAGCCAACGCCAGAAATGCTGAGCAGGAATGGGCGGCACAGTACGGCGCCGATGAAGTCATCGTGCTTTCAAGCGATTACCGCACCGGGCCGGAATACCTGAGCGGCCTGGAGCCAAACGAAGACTATCTCGGCTGGACCTGGATCCTCGCGCGCGAAAAAGGCGGCAGCTGGGAGCTGAAGGACAAGGGATATCCGCCCGTTTCTTCCGTCGTTTCGCCGACGTCTGAAAGAACAGACGCGCCGACCGGTATGCCCGCAACGGAACCGACGACCGCCGCGATTCCCGTCACACAAGGCTGAAAAAGCAAAAACCCACCGCGTCTGCGGTGGGCGTTTTGTTTTGTTCTGTATTATCAGACAAGCTCGATGATCGCCATTTCGGCTGCGTCGCCGCGGCGCGGACCGGTCTTGATAATACGGCAATAACCGCCGTTTACATCCTTGTACTTCGGGCTGATTTCGTCAAACAGCTTTTTCACGACATCTTCCTTGGTGATGTACGCAAGCGCCTGACGTTTGTTGTGAAGCGTGTTCTCTTTGCCGAGGGTGATCATTTTCTCAGCCATGGAACGGACTTCCTTTGCCCGTGTAACGGTGGTTTCAATGCTGCCTTTCTCCAAGAGATAAGTTACCATACCTCTGAGCATCGCCTTGCGGTGATCGCTGGCTCTGCCGAGCTTTCTGGTACCTGCCATTTGAAATCACTCCTTTGTTGAAAATCAAAAATTATTCGTCCTCAGCTCTGAGGTCCAGACCGAACGAGTGAAGCTTGTTGATCACTTCGCCGAGCGACTTTTTACCGAGGTTGCGCACCTTCATCATGTCCTCTTCGGTCTTGGTTGTCAAATCTTCCACGGTGTTGATGCCGGCGCGCTTCAAGCAGTTGAACGAGCGCACTGACAAGTCAAGTTCCTCAATGGTCATCTCAAGGACTTTTTCTTTTGCGTCCTCGCCTTTGTCTACCATGATTTCCGTATCGTATGCCTCTCCCGACAAATCGCCGAACAGAGCGAGATGTTCGTTGAGAAACTTGGCTCCGAGCGAAACGGCTGCGGTTGCCTTGATCGTTTTGTT
>JAEEUW010000097.1 GCA_016290665.1 Clostridiaceae bacterium
GGCGCTTCGCTCGAAAGCTTGTCGAACTCCACCTGCGGCACCTCGATGTGGATGTCGAGCCGGTCCAGCAGGGGGCCGCTGACCTTGGCGAGATACTTGGCGGGCGCGTGCGGCGGACAGGTGCACTTCTTCGTCGGATGGCCGTAATAGCCGCACGGACAGGGGTTCATGGCGCAGACCAGCATCACGTCGCAGGGGTAGGTGATGGAGCCGGAAACGCGGGCAATCGTGATCACGCCGTCCTCGATCGGCTGGCGCAGGGTTTCCATCGTCTGCCGCGGGAACTCGGGCAGCTCATCCAGAAACAGCACGCCGTGGTGCGCGAGCGAGAGCTCGCCCGGCTTCGGAATATGGCCGCCGCCGGAAAGTCCGGCCGCAGAAATCGAATGGTGCGGCGCACGGAACGGCCGCGACAGGATCAGCGAATGATGGTTCGACAGCGCGCCGGCGATGGAGTAGATCTTGGTCGTTTCCAGCGATTCCTCCGGCGTCATGTCCGGCAGGATCGACGGGATGCGCTTGGCCAGCATGCTTTTGCCGGAGCCCGGCGGGCCGATCATCAGCGCATTGTGGCCGCCGGCCGCGGCGATTTCCAGCGCGCGCTTGACCTGAAACTGCCCTTTGACGTCGGCAAAGTCGAGCACCTCCGGGTTCTGCGGTTCAAAGGCGGGGAACTGTTCCCGGTCGGCCTTGCGGATGCGCTTTTCTCCCTTGAGGTGCGCCACCAGATCCCTGCAGGTCAGCACGGGATAGATGTCGATCCCGGTGATCGTGCAGCTTTCGGCAGCGTTGTCGAACGGCACGTAGACGGCCTTGAGCCCGCGCTCCTTCGCGTCGATCACCATCGGCAGAATGCCGTTGACCTTGCGCACCTTGCCCGAAAGCGACAGCTCGCCCAGAAATGCGCAGCCGTCGGTGTCGGCGTTCAGCTGACCGCTGGCCTTGAGCACGGAGACGAAGATCGGCAGGTCGTACATCGGCCCCTCCTTGCGCTTGTCGGCGGGGGAAAGGTTGATCGTCAGCCGCACGGCGGGAAACCGGAAGCCGCTGTTGCGCATGGCGGCGCGCACGCGGTCGCGCGATTCACTGACCGCTGCGTCGGGCAGACCGACGATATCGATGCGCGGCATGCCGCTCTCCATGGCGGTTTCCACCGCAACGGGATAGGTCTGCATGCCGAACAGGCCGATGGACTGGACACAGGAAAACAAGCGGATCGATCCTTTCGCTGTAGGATGATTCTATTATACACACTTTTGCCGAAAAAGCAAAAGATTTTATAAATGCTTATTTTTTTGAAAAAATCTCAAAAAACAGTTGGCAGATTAGTTTTTTTATATTATAATATACTGGATTAACTATAAGATGAGGTGATGCCATGGGATCCAAGTATTCCGTTTCGCTCTACCGTCTGCTGCAGGACAACCCGATGGAGGAGCTCTTCTTGCCGCGCGACGCGCAGGAGATTCTGATCACGTCGCCCGACGTGAACCGCCCTGGGCTGTTCTTTGCTGGTTATGAGAATTATTTTGACAACGAGCGGATCAACTTCATCGGCATCACGGAGGCGGAGTATCTCAACACGCTGAGCGCAGAGACGCGCGCGGAACGCCTGCTTTCCTTCATGTCGTCGCGTCCCGCTGCGATTGTCGTGACGCGGGGCATTGCCTGCCCGGAGGACATTCTCTCGCTGGCAAAGACCTATGAAGTGCCCGTGCTCGGCACAAACGATTCCACCTCGCGCATCATGGCCGCGCTGACCGCCTATCTCAACGTCAAGCTGGCCGAGCGCATCACGCGCCACGGCGTGTTTGTGGAGGTCTACGGCGAAGGCGTGCTGATTCTCGGCGATTCCGGCGTGGGCAAGAGTGAAACCGCCATCGAGCTGATCAAGCGCGGCCACCGCCTGATTGCGGACGACGCCGTGGAAATCAAAAAGACCGGCCCCAAAACGCTGGTCGGCTCCGCGCCCGACAACATCCGCCACTTTATCGAGCTGCGCGGCATCGGCATCATCAACGCCCGCCGCATCTTCGGCATGGGCGCCGTCAAGCTTTCGGAAAAGATCGACATGGTTGTCGAAATGGAACCGTGGGATCCCGACAAGGTCTATGACCGCATGGGCATTGAGAACGAAACGATCGAGATTCTCGGCGTCAGCGTGCCCCACACGGTCGTGCCCGTCAAGCCCGGCCGGAACCTTGCCATCATTCTTGAGGTCGCGGCCATGAACAACCGTCAGAAAAAGATGGGCTACAATGCGGCGCGCGAACTGATGCACAACCTCGGCATCGTGGAGGAAGTCATTCCCCAACAGGACGAACTGGAACTCTGGAGCAACTTTTAAGCGAAAGGAAGCGTAACTTATGTATCGAATCGGCGTAGACCTGGGCGGCACGAACATTGCCGTCGGCGTTATCAACGACAAGTATGAAATCATCGGCAGAGGGAAGCGCAAGACCGCGATGCCGCGCCCGGCAAAGGAGATTCTCACCGACATCGTCGCCTGCATCCGCATGGCGTGCGACGACGCCGGTATTTCGACCGACGAGATCCAATCGGTCGGCATCGGCACCCCGGGCACGGTCAACAAGGAAACGGGCGTCATCGAATATGCCAACAACCTGCAGTTTGACAAGGTGCCCGCCGTGGCTATTCTCAAAGAGATGCTCGACGTGCCCTATTATCTGGAAAACGACGCCAACGCCGCGGCCCTCGGCGAGGCCATGGCCGGCGCGGGCGTTGGCAAAAAAAGCTTTGTTGCGGTCACGCTCGGCACGGGCGTCGGCGGCGGCATCGTGGTAAACGGCAAAATCTGGTCCGGCTGCAACGGCGCGGGCGGTGAGCTCGGTCACATCGTGATCCGGTTCGACGGCGAACCCTGCAACTGCGGCCGTATCGGCTGCTGGGAGCGTTACGCTTCCGCAACGGCGCTGGTCAGCCAGACCAAGGCCATGATGGAACAGCATCCGGAATCCAGAATGTGGGAGCTGGCCGAGGGATCAATCGACAACGTCGGCGGTCGCACCGCCTATGACGCGATGCGTCTGGGCGACGCGTGGGCCACACAGGTCGTGCGGCAGTATGAAGAATACGTTGCCGTCGGCACGGTCAACATCATCAACGCCATGCAGCCCGAAATGATCTGCTTCGGCGGCGGCATTTCCAACGAGGGCGAAACGCTGCTGGCGCCGGTCCGCGCCTATGTGGAAAAGTTCCGCTACAGCCGCTACTGCAGCACGCAGACCGAGATTTGCCGCGCAAAACTCGGCAACGACGCCGGCATCATCGGCGCCGCGCTACTTGACGAATAACGGAGGAGAATCCCATTGAACGAGATTTTGTCTTGTTTGCAGCAACAAAAGATTCCGTTTCTGCAGCACGAGCCCATGAGCCGCCATACGACCTTCAAGACCGGCGGCGAAGCACGGCTGTTTTTGGAACCGGCCGATGAGCGCATGCTGTGCGAGGTGCTGCGTCTGTGCGCCGCTTGCGGCGAAGACCCCTTTATTCTCGGCAACGGCAGCAACCTGCTCGTTTCCGACGCCGGGCTGGACCGCGTGGTCGTGCGCATCGGCGAAGGCTTCGACGACGTGCGGCTGCTCGGCGGGAGCACCGTTGAGGTCGGCGCGGGCGCAACGCTGGCAAAGCTGTGCAAATTTGCGCTGGACGAGGGCCTTTCGGGTCTGGAGTTCGCCTATGGCATTCCGGGCTCCGTCGGCGGCGCGGTCTTCATGAACGCCGGCGCCTACGGCGGCGAGATGAAGGACGTTGTTGAAACCGTGCGCTATCTCGGCAAGGACGGCCGCCCGGGCTCGCTTTCGGGCGAAGCGCTCGGCTTTCGTTACCGCTCCAGTGCGTTTCAGCAGATGGACGTGGTGATCACCTCCGTGATCCTGCGTCTGCAGCCCGGCGACAAAACCGCCATTGAGGCGAAAATGCGCGAATTGCTCGGCCGCCGCAAAGACAAGCAGCCGCTGGAATATCCCAGTGCGGGCAGCGTGTTCAAGCGGCCGGAGGGCTATTTCGCCGGCGCGCTGATTGAACAAAGCGGCCTCAAGGGCAGAACCGTCGGCGGGGCGCAGGTCAGCGAAAAGCACGCCGGGTTCATCGTGAACATCGGCGGCGCCACCACAAAGGACGTGACCGATCTGATCGCGGTTTGCCAGAAGGAAGTCTACGACCGCTTCGGCGTTCGGCTGGAAGCGGAGATCAAACAGGTTTAAAGGAAGAGGAAAGCATGGAATTTGTCGTCATCACCGGCATGTCCGGCGCCGGAAAATCGTGCGTGGTCAACGCGCTGGAGGATATCGGCTTTTTCTGCGTGGACAATCTGCCCGCGCAGCTCATCCCCGTGTTCGCGCAGCTGCTGCAGACGTCGGGCGAGCATGAACGGGTCGCCGTCGTCACCGACGTGCGCGCCGGTCAGTCGTTTTCCGAGCTGTTCGACGCCTTCGACACGCTCCGCGAGCTGCAGATCCCCTATAAGCTGATGTTTCTTGACGCGGACGACGACGTGCTGATCAAGCGCTATAAGGAAACGCGCCGCCGTCATCCGCTGCAGGGCGAGGCCGCCTCGGTGCAGCAGGCGATCACGCAGGAGCGCCGGCTTCTGGCCGACGCCCGCAGTCGCGCCGACTATCTTCTGGAAACGTCCAACATGTCCGCCATGCAGTGCCGCGTGCGCGTGCTCGGCATGTTTTCAGACCAAAAGGAGCAGGAACTGCATCTGCACTGCATGTCCTTCGGCTTCAAGCACGGCATCCCGAACGACGCCGACTTTGTGTTCGACGTGCGCTTTCTGCCCAACCCGTTCTATGTGCCGGAGCTGAAGCACCAGACGGGGCTGGACGAGCCCGTGCGCCAGTATGTGATGAACAGCGACGCTTCCGAGGCGTTTTTGAAAAAGCTGACCGATTTTTGCGATTACGTTGTGGAACTGGCGCAGAAGGAGGGCCGCAGCCAGCTGATTTTTGCGTTCGGCTGCACCGGCGGCCATCACAGGTCCGTCACGTTCGCGCAGCTGTTTTATCAGCATTTCAGCGAACGCTACCGCGCAAGCGTCAGCCACAGGGATATTTCAAAATAACCGGCTTGCAGAGTATGACATGAGGAGGTGTACCGATGTCATTTTCCCATTCCGTCAAAGAAGAGATTGCCCGCAGTCTGCCCGCAGAGAGCTGCTGCCGTCACGCCATGGCATACGGTATGCTTCTGTTTGCGCGGGAGTTTTCGTCCCGCGGCATCTCCATCATGACCGACCACGCCTGTGTGGCGCGGCTCTATGCGCAGCTGATTGAAGAAAGCTGCGGCGCCAAAGCGCAAACGAAGGTGTCCGAGGCGGGGAAATATACCGTCAGCGTTGCGCCCTGTGACGTGGAGCGCGTGCTGTCTGCCTTTTCCGTCAGCGGCAACGAGGCCGTCACGCGGATCAACCGCGGCAATCTGCTCAACGAAAGCGGCGCGGAGGAGGGCATGAACTGCTGCCATAACGCGTTTTTCAAGGGCGCGTTTCTGGCGTGCGGCACCGTCAGCGATCCGCAGAAGAGCTATCATCTGGAATTCGTCGTGCCGTACCGCACGTTGTCGTTCGACCTGCTCAAGCTGCTCACCGACGCCGACATCAAAGCCAAGCACATGGTGCGCCGCTACGTCAACGTCATCTATATCAAGGACAGCGAGTGCATCGAGGACCTGCTGCATCTGATGGGCGCGTCGCTCTCGGCGTTTGAAATCACCAATATCAAGATCTATAAGAATTTCCGCAACGTGTCGAACCGCCGCACCAATTTTGACGAGGCCAACACCTCGCGCGTGGCGGCCGCGGCCTGCGAGCAGATTCACGCCATCCGTTCGCTGCACGACAGCGGCCGGTTTGCGCTGCTGGACCCGGAGCTGCAGCAGATGGCGCACTATCGGGAAGAAAACCCCGACGCGTCGCTTTCGGAGCTCGGCGCCATGTTTTCGCCGCCGCTGACCCGTTCCGCCGTGAACCACCGACTGAAAAAGCTTGTGGCCTTCAGCAGGGCGGAGGACGGCGCGCAGGAACCACAACACTGATCGGAGGGACCCGTTTTGCAGGAACAAACCGCTTTGCCGCGCTTTTCCGTACCGCAGGAGGAGCTGGACAAGCAGGCGCAGTACGCCGCCATGGTCGAATCCGTGCTCCTGTCGCGGTTCCCCGTACGCAGGCCCCGCGCCTTTGTGCATACCTACGGCTGCCAGGGCAACGTGGCGGACGGCGAAAAAATCAAGGGCATTCTTGAATCTGTCGGTTATGATCTGACAGAAGAGATTGACGAAAGCGATCTTGTGCTCTACAACACCTGCGCCATCCGCGAGCACGCGCAGGACCGCGTGTTCGGCAACGTGGGCAAGCGCAAGGCCTGGAAGGAGGCCGACCGTTCGCGCATTCTGGCGCTGTGCGGCTGCATGATGCAGCAGGAATACGTGGCTGAGAAGATCAAAAAGAGCTATCCTTACGTCGACCTCGTCTTCGGCACCCACGTAATCCATAAGCTGCCGGAGTTCCTCTACCGCTGTCTTTGCTCCGGCAAACGCGTATTCGACCTTTCCGGCGGCGAGGGCAACATCGTGGAGGGCCTGCCGGTTCACCGCGACGGCACGTTCAAGGCGTGGGTTCCGATCATGTACGGCTGCAACAATTTCTGCACCTACTGTATCGTTCCCTACACCCGCGGACGCGAGAGGAGCCGCCGCCCCGAGGACATACTCGCCGAGGTCAGGGAGCTAGCCGAAAACGGGACGAAGGAGATAATGCTGCTCGGCCAGAACGTGAATTCCTACGGGAAGATCAAGGCCGGGAACATCGGCTACTGCTATAAGGACGAGGCGGACGGCCTCGATTTCGCGGGCCTGCTCGCGGAGGTCGACAAAGTCGAGGGGATAGAGCGCATACGCTTTATGACCTCTCACCCGAAGGACCTCAGCGACGATCTTATTGAGTGCTTCGACGGGCGACTTGCCCATCTCTGCCGCCAGATCCACCTTCCCGTCCAGTCTGGCAGCGACAGGATCCTCAAAAAGATGAACAGGGTCTACGACAGGGAGAGGTATCTTGAGCGCGTCGCGAAGCTGCGCGAGGTCTGCCCCGAGATCGCGATAACCACGGACATAATCGTCGGCTTCCCCGGAGAGACGGAGGAGGATTTCGAGGATACGATAGATCTCGTGAAGAGGGTCCGCTACGATTCGGCCTTCACGTTCCTCTATTCGATAAGAAAAGGGACTCCGGCCGCGGAATATCCGGACCAGGTCCCCGAAGCCGTAAAGCACGAGCGCTTCGACAGGCTGATAGAGGTCATACACGGTATACAGGAGGAGAAGAGCGTCTGGTATCAGGACCGCGTCCTTCCTGTTCTGGTCGAGGGTCCGAGCAGGACTAACAAGCGCATGCTCACGGGCCGTACGGAGTCGGGCAGGGTGGTGGACTTTCCAGGCGATCCTTCTCTCATAGGCCGTATCATCGACGTCAGGATAACCAAGGCCCAGACCTTCTCGAATTACGGCGAACCGGTAGTATAGCAGTAAGCGAGTAAAGGGTCTGTCAGAGGAGTATAAGGGGACGCCGGCGCTTAGCGATTGGCAAGCCGAAGGCGCAGACAGAGCTTAGCGCGAGGAGAAGACCCAAAAGAACAGTCTCCCTGCGATCGGCGGATGATAATCCAGCCGGAGCAGCGGAGACTTCGTATTTGGGGCTTGCGACGAGGGCCCGCTGCGAGGGGTGCCCCCCAAGCGGGAGCGTCTCCGATGACAGACCCTTTACTCGCATGTTAACTTGATGCTTACTTGATCCCGTGATACTGGTAGTAGCAGGTCTCAAGTCTGCCGTTGTAAAGCTTGCGGCGCCGGTCCGCGGGCCTTCCCATCTTCTTCTCGAAGCTCTTGTCCGCCGTGATCAGGAACAGCGACCAGGTCGGCGAGTAATGCAGGAATACCGACAGCGACCTGTATATCCTGTCCATCTCCTCCTGCTCGCCTATTCGGATACCGTAGGGCGGGTTCGTTATTATTATCCCGTACTCCTCCTCGCGGCGCAGCTTGTTCACGTTGTCCACGCGGAACGAGATACAGTCGTCGACCCCGGCCTCGATCGCGTTCTGCTGGGCAGCCCGGACCGCCTTTCCGTCTATATCCGAAGCCTCTATGCGTACGTCCGCGCCATAGTCTATGGACTCGAACGCGGCCTTCTTTTCCTCCTGC
>JAEEUW010000098.1 GCA_016290665.1 Clostridiaceae bacterium
TCGGACGCAAAGGCGTTTTCGTTCCAGACGTTTTCATAGATCTGCGTGCTCGAGAGCGTGCGCCCCATGTTGCGCATGAGGTATTCCACGATCTTGTATTCCGTGGCGGTCAGGTGGACTTCCTCGCCGTCCACCGTGACGCGGTGCGCTTCGGTGTCGAGCGAAAGGCCGCCCGTGGTGAACACGCCCTGCTTTTCCACAATGGAGCCGAACATGACGTAGCGGCGGATCTGCGATTTGACCCGCGCCAGCAGCTCCAGCGGCGAAAACGGCTTGGTCACGTAATCGTCCGCGCCGAGGCCGAGGCCGGCGATCTTGTCGGTGTCCTCGCTCTTGGCCGAAAGAAAGATGATCGGCACGTTGCTCTCTTTGCGGATCTCCAGCGTGGCGGCAATGCCGTCCATCACGGGCATCATGATGTCCAGGATGATGCAGTGCAGCGTCTGCGTCTTGGCAATCTCCACCGCCTCTTTGCCGTTAAAGGCGGGCACGACGGCGTAGCCCTCGCTTTCGAGATAGATCCGCGCGGCGTCCACAATGGCTTTGTCGTCGTCGCACACGAGAATACGGTACATGGAACACACTCCTTCTTGGATCGATTCTTTCCGAATCCATCTATAGCATAATGCGGAGAAATTACAACTCTTGCCATGAAATTATAACAGATTTCTTACAATTCGAAAAGAGGTTTTGCCGCAATCTCTTGCAAGACGGCGCAAAATCTGTTAGAATAACGCCGGAATCATTTTTGACGGAGGACGGACGGTCATGGTGGAACGGGCTTTGCTATCCGATTATTCTGAGCTTCTCGCGTTTGAGGAGCGGGTGTTCCGCGTCCGCTTTTGCGGCAAGGTGCCCAAGCTCTATACGGACCCGGCGGTCTGCGCCGAGGCGCACCGCGTGGTGCGGGAGAACGGCAGAATCGTGGCCGCCATCGCCGCCTGGCCGGGCGACATCGTGACCCCCGCGGGGGTGCTGCACGCGGTCGGAATCGGCTCGGTCGCGGTGGACGCGAGCTGCCGCGGCAAGGGCTACATGCGCGACATGATGCTCCAATGCGACGAGATTGCGCGGGCGCAAAACGCCGCGCTCGGCTACCTCAGCGGCCACCGCAGGCGCTACGGCTATTACGGCTACGCTCCGGGCGGCGTGCGTCTGGGCTATGAGATCAGCGCCTACGACGTTGTCCGCACAAAGCCGCAGGCGGCCTACGGCTTTACCCCGCTCCGGCACGACCCGGACGCCCTGCCCGCCGTCTATGCCCTCTATGCCGCGCAGGACGCGCGCTGGCAGCGGACGGAAGCCGACTTCTCGCTGACCGCCGCCACATGGCGCTGCCGGGCCTATGTGATCCGGGACGGCGCGGGCAAGGTCTGCGGCTATCTGATCACGGAGCGCTTCCGCGGCGAGATCGGGGAGCTGGTGCTCGCCGAAGGCGCCGACGCCGCCGACGTGCTGGTGCAGTTTGCCCATTATCAGAAATGGAAACAGCTGCGCGTGGCCGTGCAGCCGGGACAGACCGCGCTGCAAAGGCAGCTCGCCGCGTTTGCCGAGCATCCGCACGTCGATGCGCCGGCCATGTTCAAAATCTACGATTACAAAAAGGTGCTGGAAGTCCTCGGCACGTGGAAGGCGCAGACCGTGCCGCTGCCCGAGGGGTCGCTTGTGCTGGACCTTGCGGGCGAACGGCTGCGCGTCACCCTCAAAGGCGGCGTCTGCACCGCAGCGGCGACAACCGACGGCGCCGACCTGACGTTTACGGAGCACGAGGCGGTCGTTGCGCTGACGACGCCCTTTGCCCCGCCCACGGAAAACGCGCTGTTCAACGCGTGGGCGCCGCTGTGCCCGGTCTGGCTGCCGCACTGCGACAGCGTATAATATAAGTCAACAGTCATCAGTCATCAGTCAACGGAACAGCCGCCCGTCGGGCGGCTGTTCAACTGTTCGCTGCAAAAAAAGCCCCGGACTCTCGTCCGGGGTGTTTTGCTTATCCTGCCAGCGCTTCCAGCCACGACAGGTTCAGATAGCCGTAGTTGCTCGGAATCTGGAACACGGAATCGGGCACGTCGCTCGTCAGCTTGGAAATGTAGGTGGAATCCACGTTGTTCTCTTTATCCACGGAGTCGATGCGCACCAGCGTGTCGCCGTTGAAATAATAGCGCATTTCGCCTTTTTCGTCCTTCACGGTCTCGCAGTTGAGCGTCTGGTCGCCGATCTTGACGGTGGAGGTCTCGATCTTGTCGGTGTCCACCGGCTTGCCGAAGCTTTCCATCATGGAGCTCATGTCGAAATCGTCGCCCATCAGGTCTTCGGGCAGCTTGGTATATTTCTTGAAGTCGTCGATGATCAGATAGGTCGTCTTGTCCTTGGCCAGATAGAGCATCTTGCACTTGTAGTTCTGGATCTTCGTGTCGATGACGAAGTTGCCGTTTTTGGAAGCGGCGGTGATCGGCGAATCGCCGAGCTCGGGATCGCTCGTCTTGAACTCCATCAGATATGTACCGCTCTTGAACATCTCCTGATACTTCGTCAGGCGGTAGGTCTTGGACGCGGCCTGCGTCGGCTGGGTCGCCGCCTGGCCCTGTCCGCCCGGAATGCCGCTGGTCGGCTGGGTGGCGGGGGTCTGCTGGCCGCCCTGCGTCGGCTGCGTTGCGGGCGTCTGCTGGCCGCCCTGCGTCGGCTGGGTAACAGACTGGCCGCCCTGCGTCGGCTGGGTGTTCTGGCTGCTGGGCTGGGTCACGCCCGTCACGTCGGTGTTCCCCGGCTGCACGGGCTGCGTGGGCTGGCCGGGCACCACCTCGGCGTTGCCCGTGAAGGCATTGACGTCGGCGGTGTCGTTGATATGCTCGCCCTTGTAATCGGTCGGCAGATCGGACAAAGCGACCTGGTCGTTGATCTGACCCACCTTTTCGCCGATCTGGCCGTCTTCCTTGATCTCTGCGGCATAGATGTTGCCCTGCGCGTCGGTCACGGCGGCAAAGGTCGTGCCCTCTTCATTCACAACGGCAAGATAGGAGCTGCCCTGGGGGTCGGTCACATAGGCCTGGGTGTTGATCTCGGGCTTTTTGCTGTGGAACAGCAAGAACCAGACGGACACGCCGCCGATCACAACGACGATCAGCAGGCCGAGCAGAATGCCCCGAATAATCTTTTTCATCTGAGGATGCCTCCTGTTTTTGGATTCTTTCCCATATTATGCTGTTATCTTACACCGGAACTGTGCGTTCTGGTGTGCAAAAGTGTAAACCTTTTTTGAAATATCGGGAAACGGCCGGTGAACACGCTCAGCCGAGCAGACGTTCGATCACCGGCTGCAGCGCGTCGGTGTCGGCAAGCTCGATGGCGCCCTTGTCGGCCAGCGCGGGCGTGCGCGGGTCGATCGGCAGCGAGGCAAGCACCTCGACGCCGAGGGCATCGGCGGCTTTCTTCGCCGTGCTCTTGCCGAAGATGTGGTGCTGCTTGCCGCAGTCCGGGCAGGTGAACACGCTCATGTTTTCGATGATGCCGACCACGGGGACGTGCATCAGGTTGGCCATGTTGACCGCCTTTTTCACAATCAGGCTCACCAGCTCCTGCGGCGTGGTGACCACGATGACGCCGTCGACCTTGAGGCTCTGGAACACCGTCAGCGGCACGTCGCCCGTGCCCGGCGGCATATCGACGAACATATAGTCCACGTCGCCCCAGGCAACCTCGGTAAAGAACTGCTGAATGGCGCCGCTGATGACCGGACCGCGCCACACGACGGGCGCGTCTTCTTCCTCCAGCAGGAGGTTGATCGACATCACGCGGATGCCAGTGCTCGTTTCGGCCGGAATCAGGCCCGCCGCGTCGGCTTCGGCGCGGGTGTGCAGGCCGAACATCTTGGGCACCGAGGGGCCGGTCACGTCGGCGTCCAGCACGGCGGTCTGCTTGCCACGCTGCTGCATGGCGGAGGCCAGCATGCAGGTGACGGAGGATTTGCCCACGCCGCCCTTGCCGGAAACCACGGCATAGATCTTGCCGATGCGGCTGAATTCGTTGGGCTTGAGCGTCAGATCGCGGTCTTTGCAGTCCTGTTTGCAGGCGCTGCAGTCGCCGTTGCAGTTACTCATGGAAAACACAACCTTTCGGGAATAGACTAAGAATAAAATGAATAATATAATTGTACCTTAAACGCGCGCATTTTGCAATTCTTTTTTGAGAAAAAGCAAAAGCAAGCGCAAAAATAGCGGGCGCAGACCGTCTTGCGGAAAGGAGCAGATTTCATGCAGTGCTGCAGCGTCACGCAATTACGCGACAAGGAAGTGATCAGCACCAAAAGCGGGGGCCGGATCGGCTTCGTCAACGACGTGGAAATCAACACGAGGGAGGGCCGTCTGTGTGCGATCCTGGTCTACGGCAGACGTCCCCGGGGCGGCCTGTTCGGCAAGGAGCAGGAGATCCGCATCCCGTGGGAGGACGTCGAGGTGATCGGGGAGGACACGATTCTCGTGCGTTGTCAGCCGCCGGCCGCACCGCCGCCGGCGCCCAAGGGCGGCGGCCTGTTCTCGTTCTGAGCCGCAGGGAGCGCGCGTCCGCCCGCTCCCTTTGCCTGTCTCATTGTTCGAACAAATGTTCGAAATTCTCTTGACAAGCGTGAAAAACCGTCCTATAATAGAAGATGGAAAGCGAGCCGCATCGTTTTCCGCCGCGCAAGGCAGCCGCAGCTTTGCGCCTTCGCTGCGCCTTCCGGCGACGGCGTTTATTTTTTTTATTATCGGAGGGAGTCATGCATATTATACCCATTCAGGTTTCGGGCAAGGTGGCGCTTTGCCCCAAACGCTATCTCATCTCCTCCAACTGCGACTACGTGCTGCGCTTCAGCTTTGACAGCGCGTGGGACGATGTGCCGGTCAAAACGGCGCGCGTGCTGTTCGGCGATCAGTGCCTGGATCTGCCGTTCACGGGCACGGACGCGGCGCTGCCGCGCATCCCGGTCTGCGGGTCGATCGCCGTGGGCGTGTTCAGCGACAGCCTTGCCACCACCGCGGCCTCGCTCGGCTGCATCGTTTCGGTGGCCGACAGCGACGCCGAGGCGTGGAACGCGCTGACCGAAACGCAGTACAACGCCCTGTTTGCAATACTCAACGCGCTGGAGAACCGGGCGCTGTCGTCTCTGGCGCTCTCGGGCGACACGCTGACGCTGCAGTTTTCCGACGGCAGCACGCAGACGGTTTCGCTCGCGCCGCTGCGGGGCACGGCGCTGCTGCCCGCCCCGGGCGCAAACGACGAGGGCAAGCTCGCCGCCGTGGAAAACGGCGTCTGGACGGCCAAAACGCCGCCCGACCACGACGCGCTCATAGCCGCGTGGATGGACGCGCACTTTTCGGCCTATTGCCTGCAGGCGGGCGTGGGCGCCCCGCCGGCGGAAGGGGTGGGCTTCTGATGGCGGTCTATCGGGTAACGGACGCCCAGCTGACGGCGGTCGCGGACGCGATCCGGGCAAAAACGGGCGGCGAAGAGCCGCTGATCTTTCCGCAGGGATTCGCTCAGGCCGTTGCGGCGCTGGAAACCGGCGGCGCCGCCTCGCCCTATGTCGAATATACGACGAACGAAAGCGGTGCAATCACCTTTGCCAAGCTCTACGGCTTCACCGCTCTGCCGGCCTCTTTCTTTTACGGCTGCACCGCGCTGACGGACGTGGACTGGTCAGAAAGCCCGAACCTTTCGTCGATCGGAGATCAGGCTTTTTACGGATGCACCGGCCTGCAGATGACCACGCTGCCAAACGCCGTGACAAGCATCGGCGCCAAGGCGTTTGAAAGCTCCCAAGTCAAGCTGACTGCACTGCCGACGGGGCTGACAACACTGGGCGAAAGAGCATTTTCAGGGTGTCGGAGTCTTGCAATTTCCGCTTTGCCTTCCGGCTTGACCGTGATTCCGAACTATGCGTTTATGAACTGCTTGAACATCACCGTTTCCACCCTGCCTGAAGGGCTGACGAGTATCGGCGCGAGTGCGTTTAAAGACTGCAAAAAGCTTTCCGTTTCCAAAATACCGGCCGGCGTCACAAGCGTGGGGACGTTGGCTTTCTACGGCTGCACGGGCCTTGTCAATATGGAGATTGCCGCCGCGGTGCTCGGCACGGGCACAAAGATCTTCAACAACTGCACCGGGCTGGAGAAGGTCTGGTTCCGCAGCAGCTGCGAAACCGTTGCGGCGGCGTCCGCGGCCAATTCGCAGTTTGTCGGCTGTTCCGATTCGCTTGCAATCTATGCGGAGCCTGCGGCAAAGCCCGCCGGCTGGGGCGATTATTTCAACCGCACCGGCGCGAACGGCAGCACGGCGGCAACGGTGACATGGAACCAGAGCACGCGGCCCTGGTGAAAGGAGGAACGTTGATGACGGAGGTTTTGACCTATCCGTTTCAGACGATGCGTATCACGCAGGGCTATGACGGCGCCGTGAGCCACGCCGGCCACAGCCGCGGCACCCCGCGGGATTTTCCCGTTGACGAGGGCGGCGCGGACGGCGGGCGCGACGCCATGTGCGCCCCGTGCACGCTGCGGATTGCGCGCATCTGGGGCGTCGGCACGAAGGGCGTGAACACCCTGTTTTGCCAAAGCGCCGCCCCGGTGAGGCTTGCGAACGGCGAAACGGACGTTGTGTCGTTCCAGATCACGCACCCGAACGACGCCGATCTGCGGCGTCTGCGCGTCGGACAATCCGTCGAAAAGGGGCGTCCGCTTTGCAGCGAGGGGACCGACGGCGGCGTCGGGAACCACATGCACCTTTCCGTGGGGCGCGGCGCGCTCAGGGGCAACGGCTGGCAGCGCAACAGCCGCGGCAAATGGGTGCTGACCACGGCCGGCGGACCGTTGAAGCCGGAGGAAGCGTTCTTTCTGGACCCGACGTTCACCACGGTGCTGGAAACCGGCGGCCTGCGGTTCAGGCCCCTGCCGCCGAGCGACGGGGGCTGTGTGTACCGCGTGCGCGCGTCGCTGCTGCGCGTGCGCACCGGGCCGGGCACGCAGTACCCGCGAAAGCCGTTTTCCGCGCTGTCGCGGAACGCCCGAAGCCAGATCCTTGCGCTGACGGGAGAAAAGCGCAACGGCTACGTCCGGGGCGTGCTGTTCACCGCGCAGGAGATCCGCGGCAGCTGGGCGCGCACCGCTTCGGGCTGGGTCTGTCTCAGGTATTGCGAGGCGGCGGCATGAACGACACCGTGATTGTGGCGCTGATCTCGCTGGCGGGCACGCTGTGCGGCACCTTCGGCGGGATTTTGATGTCGAACAAGCTGACGAATTACCGCATTGAACAATTGGAACAGAAAGTGGAAAAGCATAACCATCTGGTGGAGCGCACCTTCCGGCTCGAGGAGCTGCAGCAGCTTGCCGACGAGCGCATGCGGGTGGCGAACCGCCGGATCGGCGAGCTGGAACGGAAGGAGGAACAACGATGGAATGGAGCCGGAGCCTGATTCTTGACGCCGTGCTCGCGCTGCTCTGCGTGGCGGCGGTGTCGTTTTGCGTGCCGCTTCTGCGGGCAAAGCTGGGCGAGGCGCGCTTTCAAAGGCTGCAGCGCTGGATTGCAACCGGCGTGGAAGCCGCCGAGCAGCTGTTCGGCAGCGGCGAAGGGGCGCGCAAAAAGGACTGGGTGCTCTCGCTGCTGCTGGACCGCGGGCTGGTGCAAAGCGCCGACGAGGTGACCGCGCTGCTGGAAAGCGAGGTTTTCCGTCTGCAGCAGAAGTAACTGCGGCAGCCGCCCTGCGGGGCGGCTGCTTTTTTAGTGCACAGTGCACAGTGCGCAGGGACACGGGGAACGTGGGGCGTAGTGGCAAACGGTTCCCCGCGAAGGGGACGTTGCCCGCTTTGCCGCGGCGGCAGCGGCTGACTTGTTCCCGCGCCGCAGCCGTCAGTTTCAACCAAGACGGCGGTTTCTCTTTCTTTCGGGCGAAAGAAAGAGAAAGTCCGCAGAAAAGAGAAAGAAAGCCCGGGGCTTCGGATACGGCGAAAGCGGCGACGGCGTCCGCACCTGCGGTGCGGAAAAGCGCCGTCTTATTTCGCCTACCGATGCCGCCAGCCTCCGCCCGCAATGCCGACGGGTCGGCCTTGCACTTTCATCGGCCGTGTTTGGTTTCCAACCCTGCGGGCATTTCTCAAAAGATGTATGCCCCCATAAGGTGCTGCGCAAT
>JAEEUW010000099.1 GCA_016290665.1 Clostridiaceae bacterium
CCTTGAGGCCGATGACGGCGCGCGCCACGGGCACGAAGTCGGCAATCATCTTTGCCAGATCCTCCGCCGTGCCCACCGGGTATGCGGGAATGTGCGCCGGAAGGTGGCGCATGCCGAGGTTATACGAGCAGTTGAGCATACCGCAATAGGCGTCGCCGCGGCCGTTGATCAAATCGCCGTCGCCCTCCGCGGCGGCAACGTACATCACCGGGCCGTGGAAGTATTTCGCCAGCAGGGTTTCGGGCGTTTCGGGGCCGAAGTTGCCGAGGAACACGACCAGCGCGTTGCAGCCGGCAATGGCGACGTCGGCAACGGCTTTCTGCATATCCAGCTCGTTTTCCACCGTGATGGGGCATTCATACAGCTCGCCCTTGTAGGCGCTCTTGATTGCGGCGCGGCGGCGGATGGACAGCTCGATCGGGAAACAGTCGCGCGAAACGGCGACGAGGCCGAGCTTCACCTCGGGGATATTCTGAAACATAGAAACAACCTCCATTGATAGATTGTGTTCATCATACCACGCACGGGCGATTTCGTCAAGCGCAAAATGCGCCGGCGCGGGGGGTGAAAAAGGCAAAAAAGCATCATTCGTTCCCTGCGAAGCATCATTCATTCCCCGACCTGTTGCAAAAAAAGCACGATTTGCTACAATGCGGGTGAAGACAACCCAGACGCGAAAGGAGCGTGGCCGGAAAACGACACGAGCGCACAACCCCCAAACGGAGACATGAGACTGATTTCGATTCAGAAAAGGAGAATTATGATGAAAAAGTCAAGCAAAACCCTGCTTGCCCTGCTGCTGTCGCTTATGATGCTGCTGGGTACGCTGCCGCTGACCGCAGGTGCAGTTCAGCAGGCAGAGGAACCCGCTGCTGCGGCACAGCCCGCAGAGGAAGCACAAAAGCCATTCGACATTTTGAACTTTGACTTGGCGGAGATGAAGCTGCCGCGCGCCGCCGCACCGGCAAAAGCACCCAGACGCAACGGCGATGCCCCGGCAACCATTGACTTTGCCTGGGACGAAGCGACAAAAACCCTTTCCGTCAGCGGCGCCGGCGACATGGCGGATTATCCGCTCGGCGGCCCGATGGGACTGACCAACACGGCGCCTTGGGCACAGTACGCCGACAAGGCCGAAAAGCTCATCATCGCCGAAGGCATCACCTCCATCGGCTCGATGGACTTCGCGTTGTTCTATGAACTGAAAGAAGTTGAGCTCCCGGCTTCCCTGACAAAGATCGGCGCATATGCGTTCGCCTACTGCTTCGAGCTGGAGGACGTGAACCTGCCCGACGGATTGACCGAAATCGGCCAGGCGGCATTTATGATGAACAGGTTACACACCGTTGTCATTCCAGTGGGTGTGGAACAGCTGATTGAAAACTTCAACTACAATTCGGAAAAACTCAGCGTGACCCTGCCGGAAGGGCTGCGGGTTGTGAACTACAGCTTCGCAGGCTGCGTCATTGAAGAACTGACGATCCCCGCAAGCGTGGAAAGCTTTCAGACCGAAAGCATCGTCAACACCCGCAGACTGGTCAACCGTTCCGCAACAGCGGTTGCTTCCACAGCGCTTGCAAGCGCCGTGAGCGATCAGGCGGCGTTGCTGTTGTTAAAGATTGAGATTGAACAGAACAAGGTGTATCTCTTCAACAATGGCGAGGAGCCGTCGCTGGATCAGATGCTGGCTGCTTATGGCAAGTATCTGGATCTGATCAACGAAGTCTTCGGTACAGACTTTGCCACCACAGAAGCATTCTATGCGGCTGCCGAATCAGGCGAACTGGATGACAGCACGTTCGAATGGATTGATTATCCGATGAACGGCATCGAGGCCTATTGCCTTTCGGGTTCTGCCGAACACGACGCGCTGCATGACCTTGCGGTGCCCCATTTCCTGCTTGATCAGGACGGCGCACTTTGCACCGAACCGCTGGTTGCCAAATGCGGCGACAACATGACCTGGACCCTTGACGAAACAACAGGTGTGCTGACCATCACCGGCTACGGCGAAATGTATAACAGGTACAAAGCCTGGTTCTCTGTGAAAGATCAGGTGCGTGCCATCCGCTTTGTGGAAGACGGCGGCAAGATCACCAAGATCGGTGAGGACGCTTTCTTCAACTACGGCGCAATCGACAGCATCGAGATCCCGGCCGGCTTGACCGAATGCGGCTGGAGTTGGATCGCAGGCTGCACCGTCGGCAACTTCATCATCCCCACCGGCTTTGTCTATGCCAATCTGGATCAGATTTACTATATGTTCTACGATGCAAAGGTTGAAGCGGTGACCGTTGACCCGGCGAACGAAACATATTTCGTTGAAAACGGCGGCCTTTATACCATGGGCGACGATTCAATGCTTGCCTATTTCTTCGGCGACGGAGACGTGGTAATTAAGGACGGCACCGAAAGAATCAATCATTACGCCGTCTACAGAAACGATGCAGTCACATCCATCACCATTCCGTCAAGCGTGGTTTCCATCGGTCAAAACTATCCGTTTGAAGGGTGCAAAAACCTGAAAAAAGTGATCCTTGCGCAGCGGACACAGCCGCTCACCATCTCTGCCGGTATGTTCCAAAGTTGCGACGCGCTCGAAGAATATATCGTCAGCGAGAATGATCCTTATTATGCTGCCGTCGACGGTGTGCTCTATTCCAAGGATATGAAAACCCTCTATGCCGTTCCGTTCGCCAAAACGGAGCTGACCATCCCCGCTTCTGTGGAAGGTGTTGTGACCAACGTTTCAACCGCATATACCTACAGGAATGGCCTTGAAGCTCTGACGGTTGAGAATCCTTCGTTCAATTTTGGGTATCTGAACAGCGGAAATACCACCGCGTTTACAATGGCCAAAAATGCCGCAGCCGTTACCGTGACCGGCCACACCGGTTCCACGGCGGAAGCGTTCGCATTGAAAAACGGCTACAGGTTTGTCTCGCTGGAAGGCATCACCATTGAAAGCGTTGTGTTTGACCGTTCCAATGTTCCTGCAACCGTGACCATCGGCGATCAGGCGGATTTCTGGAATTGGCGCATCACCGGCGTTGTGACCTATTCCGACGGCACAACAAAAACGATCAAATATACAGACGTTTCCGGCAACGATTTTTCAATCCAGTATAAATATCCGCGAGAAACCGGCTGGCGCGAAAACAACTGGATCAGCTTCGATTATCTCGGCGATTTTGAATTCAGAATCGTCTACGGCTCCTTCACCGAAGCTTTTACCATTACCGTTCAGGAAATGAATTACCACTATGTGTTCGACACCACCGACGCGATCACACAGGTGAAGCAATACGGCAGCGCCGGAGACTATATGGTGTCCCGCTCGGTCCAGCTTGATGAGTCCTCCTGGACAACCGTCACCGACAGTATTCTCGGCGTGAAGCTCTATAAGGTCTATGACGACGGCGAAACGGAACAGGAGCAGCAGAACATGCAGTCGTATGTCAGCATTACCTACAAGGAAGGCGGCGAGCATTGGGGTGAACTCGTCAATGAAGACCTCGGCGTCTATACTGTAACGTTCGTCAAAAAAGACAGGAATTCCAATCCGCTTGCAACGGCGAGCATTGACGTGGAAGTCGTCGCCGGCGATTTCAAGATCGAATGCGATTTCAGCGACGTTCCCGCAACGGTGGAACGCTTTGCTGAACTGAACACCTCAAACTGGGGCGCAAAGGCAACGGTTACGATCACTGCGACGGGTGAGCAATACGATATCAGCAATAAGCTGAGCTTCGGCTCCAACCTGCCCGGCAACGAATACAACACGATTTCGAATTATGTCTACACCTCCGAAACAGGCGAAAGAAGAATCTCTCCTTACCTTGGCGTTTATGACTACTATGGCGATACCTTTGTCTGGGTCAACAAGAGCTATCCGGATCTGACCGTGAATGTCGTTCCCGACGAAACGATTGACTCCGTCCGGCTCGAAGCGCCTGCGGTTCTCGAAATTGAAAAGAACTACCAATACGACCTGAGAGACTATGTGAAAGCCTATATCCTTTATACCGACGGCACGGAAGAAGAATTGACCGATAAGACGCAGATTCAGTTCTACGGTGCGTATCAAAACGGCGGCAGCACCACCGGGTATTATTGCAACCTTTCCGAATACGGCAGCTACATCAACTACACGATTTCCTGTGCGGGCGAAAGCGTGCAAATGAAGGTTCGGTGCAAGAGGCTTTACACCTACAGGGTTGTTGCCGATGAAAACATCGAGCTTGCAAGAGCCGACAGGGCCGTCACGGCTGCTGACCTCGGCCTGATCGTCGGCTGGCTCAATCCGGACGGCATCATGGCCGACATCACGGATGAAGTTGTGCTTACCGGCGATACCGATCTGTCAACGGTCGGCAGACATGACGTGACCATCCGCTTCTATGAGGACAAGGAAATCGACCTCGGCTGGAGAACCGTCGGAACGGTGACGTTCAACGTGGTTTGCGACAGCCATTCGCTTGGTTTTGTCGAGGCGGTGCCGGGTACCGATTGCGAGCACGCGGGCACGATCTCTTACTACGAATGCGCCGTCTGCGGCAAGAGATTCTCGGATGCCGAGGGCACGCAGGCGATCACCGACATCACGGGCGCTTACGGGGCGCACAGCTACGGCGACTGGGTTTCCGAAGTCGCCGCCACCTGCAGCGCGACCGGCACGAAGGGCCATTACACCTGCGCCGTCTGCCGGAAGAACTTTGACGCAGACAAGAATGAGATCGCCGACCTGACGATTCAAAAAGACATGAGTAATCACGTCGGCAGCACCGAGCTGCGCAATCAGAAGGCCGCCACCTGCAAGGAAGACGGCTACACCGGCGACCTATGCTGCACGGCCTGCAACAACGTGATCACCGCCGGCGAGACCATCTCCAAGGCAACGGTTGCCCACAACGGTAAAAAGACCGCGGCGAAGAACGCGACCTGCGAAGCGGCGGGCAACAAGGAGTACTACACCTGCACGGTCTGCGGCAAGCTGTTCAGCGACGCCGCCTGCACGCAGGAGACAAACACTGCTGGCGTGACGATCCCGGCCAGGGGCCACGCCTACGGCGCCTGGACGACCGTCCGCAAAGCGTCCTGCTCGCAGGAGGGCTGGGAGGAGCGCGTCTGCGCCAACGACGCCGGCCATAAAGAAGGCCGCCCGATCGGCAAGACCGCCCACGTGGACGACGGCAACGGCTACTGCAAGAACTGCGGCGCCGACCTCAAGGGCTCGCAGCGCTGCAAGTGCGGCCAGATCCATACCGGCCCGTTTGCCTGGCTGATCAAGTTCTTCCACGGCATCCGCTATTTTTTCACCCACATGTTCAAGAAATAACTCCTCTTGTCTCCCACAAATAAACAGAACCCGCACGGCAGAGCTTCGGCTCTGCCGTGCGGGCATTTTATGCGTGAAATCAGCGCAGCTTCATTTCCAGCCGGATCGGGAAGTGGTCGCTCGGATAGACGCCGTCATAGGTGTCGCGCAGGACCCGGTACTGCAGCACGTCGATCCCGGTTTTGGAGATCAGGAAATAATCGATGTTTTCGCCTTCGGTCGCGGCGCCGAAGTTCTGATAGGTCGCGCCGGAATCGCTGTCGTCGGTCTGATACTTCGCGTCCAGGAACAGCGCGGTGGCGGAACGGTAGGTCTCGCTGTTTTCCGTGGCGTTGAGGTCGCCCATAATCACGGCCGGCATACCGCCGAACTGCTCGATTTTCTGCAGCACCAGCCGGATGCCGTTGATCCGCGCTTCCTCGCTCACGTGGTCCAGATGCGTGTTGAACACCACGAGCTCCCTGCCGTCGCTCTTCTGCTTCAAAATCACATAGGAGCAGACGCGGTAGCAGGCCGCGCCCCAGCCCTTCGACATTTCGTCGGGCGTTTCGCTCAGCCAGAAGCCGCCCTTGTCCACGAGATCGAACTTGAGCTCGCTGAAATAGATCGGGCAGCTCTCCCTGAGCAGCGTGTCGTCGCGGTAGAGCAGCACATGGCCGTAGCAGCGCAGCGTGCGGTCCAGGAAGCCTTTGTGCAGCGGCGTCACCTCCTGAAAGCCGATAATGTCCGGCGCGGCGGCGGCAAGAGTTTCCAGCAGCAGCGGCGCGCGGTAGAACCAGCTCTTTTTGAACAGGTCGCCCGGCGCAAAGCAGCGCACGTTGGCGCTGACCACGGTGATCTTTTCGGGCGTCAGTTCGTCGGCGACCAGCTTTTTGTTATACATGCTGTATTTCGGGAAATAGAAGCCGAACACGAAAACGGCGCCGAGCACGAGAACAAGCAGCAAAACAAGGATGGCTTTCAAAGCCTTCATGAGAAACGCTCCCTTCCAAAAAGTGAAAGTCCGGAATGAGACTCAGTCTTCTTCAAATACGGTTTTCCATTTCCGCCGGCGAAGCTGGTGCATCAGCACCGACACCAGAATGATCCCGACGGCAAGGCCGGCGGCCGTGCGCGCGGTCTGGGTCAGCGCGGCGTGGAAGGTATCCATGTTGCCCGTGACAAAGGCGTACATCGTGTAATAGAGACCGCCGCCGGGCACGAGGGGAATGATGGCGCCCACGAGATACTGCGTGGCGGGCGACTTGGTCAGCCTGGCCAGTACCTCGGCGTACAGCGCGCCGCACAGCGCGGGGAACAGGTTCTGAAAGAACGCGTGGTGCAGATACTTCAGACAGATTACATAGACGGCCAGCGTCAGCAGCGCGCCCAGCACGGCCCAGGGGATCAGCTTTTTGCGCATGCGGAACAGCAGCGCAAAGCCGCAGGTGCCCGCAGCGCCCGCAAGCAGAAGAATCAGCGCATGTTGCAGGTCCATCGGTTCACCCTCCTCCTAGAATCAGGATCGGGATCGCGAAGCCGCAGGCGATGGCCAGCGCCAGAATCAGCGATTCCAGCAGCCGCAGCAGGCCGCTCATCAGATCCCCGCAAAGCATTTCCCTGACGGAGTGGATCAGCGTCAGGCCGGGAATGATGACCATGATGTCGCCGATCATGATCATGCCGGCGCTGTCGGCAAGCCCGAGCTTGACGAACGCGATGGCCAGAAAGCCCGCCGTGGCTGAAGACAGCGCCGTCACGAACAGCTTGCCCATGCCGTGGGCGCGGACCAGCGAGGTGACCAGCCAGAGGATCACGGCGATCGGCGCGGCGGCCAGCGCGTCCTTCCACGAACCGCCGAAAAAGACGGTAAACGCGGCGGCGCCCAGAATGTTGCCGATGCAGACCGTCGGGTGCAGCTTCAGCGGGTCGCGGTTGATGCCGTCCAGCTCTTCGCGCACGGAGGCGGGCTCGGCGGGCGAGGCGCACAGGCGGCGCGACAGGGCGTTGAGCTGTTCCAGCTGGCGGAAGTTGGTGGCGTAGCTGTAGATGCGGCGCGAAAGCGTCACCTCTTTGCCGTCGGGGTCGCGCGTGGTGGCGACGATGACGGACACGATGGAAAACACGTCGGTTCGCTGCATGCCGTAGGCGCGGCAGATGCGGACCACGGTTTCTTCCACGCGGTTGATTTCCGCGCCGCAGCGGATCATGCTCTTGCCGATATCCATTGCCAGCGACAGCACGTCTGACGCGGCAAACAACGGCTGTGTCATCGGATCGGCTCCTTTCCTTGCGGATATACTCAAGCGGAATGTAACATAAGACGGATGCGGTATAGCAGACGGTGGAACCACGCGGTGGTCCGGCCGAACCACTGCACGCTGTGATCCTCGTGGCAATAGGGGCAAAGGTCCTTCACGTGGGCGCCGCACAGCCGGCAGTCGCCGTTTTCGTCCAGCACGGCGTGGCCCAGCGGTTTGAGCGTGACCTGCTTATGGCCGGACAGCACTGCGCTGCAGCGGCTGCAGACAATCCCTTCGGTCTTCCCCTCCGTGGTACAGGTTGCAGGTACGGCCGGCAGGGTGACCCAGTCATGGCCGAGCGGCGGCGTCTGCTGCGTTTCAAACGCGTCGCAGTCCGCGCAGTCGCGGCGCTCTTCGCCCTCGGCGGTGCAGGTCGCTTCGGTGACAGTGTACCATGCGCCGAACGCGTGCGGCAGGGGTTCGACAGTTCGCGTTTCAAACGCGTCGCAGTCCGCGCCGTCGCGGCGCTCCGCGCCCTGGGCGGCGCGGGTCGCT
>JAEEUW010000100.1 GCA_016290665.1 Clostridiaceae bacterium
CGTAAAGGATGCCCATGGTGCCCACGATGTTCTCCTTGGCCACAAGGCCGGTGATCGAGGCCACGGCCGCCTGCCAGGTGCCCCAGCCGAGCGGCGCGAAGATCCAGGCGATCGCGCTGCCGATTCGGGCCAGAATGGACAGGTCGAGCTCATCCTCCGCCAGCATGCGGAAGCCGTCCTGCGTGAAGCCGAAGTAGCTGGTGAACCACACCACGATGGTGGAAAGCAGGATGATGGTGCCGGCCTTTTTGATGAAGGACCAGCCGCGTTCCCACATGGAGCGCAGCACGTTGCCGAGGGTCGGCCAGTGGTAGGCCGGCAGCTCCATGACGAACGGCGCAGGCTCGCCCGCGAACATTTTGGTCTTTTTCAGCATGATGCCGGAGACCACGATGGCCGCCATGCCGATGAAATAGGCCGAGGTGGAGATCCACGCGGAGCCGCCGAAGATGGCGCCCGCGATCATGGCGATGAACGGCACCTTGGCGCCGCAGGGAATGAACGTGGTCGTCATGATCGTCATGCGCCGGTCACGCTCGTTTTCAATGGTACGCGAGGCCATGATGCCCGGCACGCCGCAGCCGACGCCGATCAGCATCGGGATAAAGGATTTGCCCGAAAGGCCGAACTTGCGGAAGATACGGTCGAGTACGAAGGCGATACGCGCCATGTAGCCGCAGGCCTCAAGGAAGGCGAGCATCAGGAAAAGCACCAGCATCTGCGGCACGAAGCCGAGCACCGCGCCCACGCCGGCCACGATACCGTCGAGAATCAGACCGCTGACCCAGTCGGCGGCATTCAGCTTTTCAAGCAGATTGCCGATCAGAACGGGCACGCCGGGGACCCACACGCCGAACGACGCCGGGTCGGGCGCTTCAAAGCCGTTTTCCGCAAAATAGTCTCTTGCTTCCACAAAGGTCTTGCCGACCGTCTCTTCTTCTTCGGCGTCTTCGGGAATCGCGTCGTAATAGGCGGTCAGTGTGGTGACCTCCAGCGTTTCTTCGTCTTCCACGTCGATCGCGGCGGTCTTTTCCGCGGGAACAAAGGCCGAAAGCTCCGCCCTGGCGGCGTCTGCGTCAAAGTCTTCCGCTTCGGGGTCGAGTTCAAGGAAAGCCTGCGCCGCGTTCAGGGCGTCGGTGTATTCGTCGTTGACCTCTTCATACGCCGAGGTGCCGATACCGAACAGGTGCCAGCCGTCGCCAAACAGGCCGTCGTTGGCCCAGTCCGTGGCGGGCGCGCCCACGCCGACCATGGCGATCCAGTAGACCGCGAACATGACGGCGGCGAAGATCGGCAGACCCAGCCAGCGGTTCGTGACCACCTTATCGATCTTGTCGGAGGTGGAAAGGCTGCCTCTGTTCTTCTTTTTATAGCAGGCCTTGATGACCTCGGCAATGTAAATGTAGCGCTCGTTGGTGATGATGCTTTCCGCGTCGTCGTCCAGCTCCGCCTCCGCGGCGGCAATGTCCTTTTCGATGTGCGCCATCGTTTCGGCGGGGATGTTCAGCTGCTCGAGTACCTTGTCGTCGCGCTCAAAGATTTTGACGGCGTACCAGCGCTGCTGCTCCTCCGGCAGACCGTGCACCACGGCTTCTTCGATATGCGCCAGCGCGTGCTCCACCGGGCCCGAGAAGGTGTGCATGGGCACGGTTTTGCCGCTTTTCGCTTCTTCAATCGCGACCTCTGCGGCCTCCATAACGCCGGTGCCCTTCAGCGCGGAGATTGCCACGACCTTGCAGCCGAGCTGTCGGCTGAGCGAGGCGGCGTCGATCTTGTCGCCGTTCTTTTTCACCACGTCCATCATGTTGACGGCCAGCACCACCGGGATGCCGAGCTCCGTCAGCTGCGTGGTCAGATACAGGTTGCGTTCGAGGTTCGTGCCGTCGATGATGTTCAGAATCGCGTCGGGCCGTTCGCCGATCAGATAGTTTCTGGCAACGACCTCTTCCAGCGTATAGGGCGAAAGCGAATAGATGCCCGGCAGGTCGGTGATGACCACGTCGTCGTGCTTTTTCAGCTTGCCTTCCTTTTTCTCGACCGTCACGCCCGGCCAGTTGCCCACGAACTGGTTGGAGCCGGTCAGCGCGTTGAACAGCGTCGTCTTGCCGCTGTTCGGGTTGCCCGCAAGGGCGATGCGTATACTCATAAGTCATTTTTCCTTTCTGTCTTCGGGACTTTGAACGATTAGCAAAAGCTAACCTCTGATTGAAAAAATAAAGCGCCGTTTATTCCACTTCGATCATTTCCGCGTCCGCCTTGCGGATGGAAAGCTCATAGCCGCGCACGGTGACTTCCACGGGGTCGCCGAGCGGCGCGACCTTGCGCACGTAAACCGGCGTGCGCCTCGTGATGCCCATGTCCATGATGCGGCGCTTGACGGCGCCTTCGCCGTGGAGCTTGACGACCGTGGCGGTTTCGCCGATGGCGACGTCTCTGAGTGTTTTCATTTGATCTGCCTCCTATCAACAAATATTTAAACCATGATTCTGCGCGCCAGCTCGCTGCTGACGGCCACGCGGCTTTCCTTGACCTTGACGATCAGGTTGCCGCTGAGCGTGCTCACCACGCACACCTCGCCGCCGATATGGAAGCCGAGGTTTTCCAGATGCTGCTTGACGTCGGGGTTCCCGCCGATCCGTTTGATGATCTGCGGCTGCCCGATTTCGGCAACGCTGAGAGGCAACATAGGCTCTCCCTCCCGTCCGCTGATATTAGCAAAAGCTAACCGATGGTCTCAAAAAATGGTTAGCGCTCCCTAACCACATTACATTATAGTTAGCAAAAGCTAATTTGTCAAGCGCTTTTGCAAAAAAAGTTGCGCGGCCAACGGCAAAAACAAAGCGCCCCGTAGTGCTGATCAGAGATCGGCCGGGGCGCGGATGATTGGCGCGTTGTCGCAGCGCCCCGCGTTCGGCGGCTTGGTTGCACCGCGAAGGGGACATTTACAGCGAATGGAAACATTGGGAATAAAAAGGAACCTCTGGGTTATGTCGCGTAGGGGTCGCCCTGCGTGGCGACCCGGAAACGACACCGATAAAAATCGTTTGCGGTTTGTCGACATGGTCTGTCGCGGTGCTTTGCAATCAATGTGTGTTTACGGCGAGTTGCACGGGCTGCCACACAGGGCAGCCCCTACGCGACAAAAGCCGAACCATGCGGCACAGCCGAAACGCGGTTTGACCGCTGCGATGTTGGCCGCGGCCGCGCCGTTTCCCTTCGCGGGCAATCATTTCCCGCAGCGCCCCGCGTTCGGCGCGTCAATTCCGCATTCCGAATTCCGCATTCCGAATTGAAAAAGCCGCCAGCGGCGGCTTTTTCTCACCCGATGCCGCAGATCTTGCAGTTGGCAAGATGCTGCTCATAGGTTTCGGCGTAGTAATAATTCATGTCAGCGTCGGTGACGAAGAAGAAATCGTTGGTGTCGGCGGGGTACAGCGCCGCGTCAATGGCGGCGATGCCCGGGCAACAGATGGCGCCCACGGGCAGGCCCTTCACCTTGTAGGTGTTGTAGCGGCCGGCGTAGACGGAGGTGTCGCCGCTCAGATAGGGCGAATTTGTGATCCGGTCGTTGACGTAGTGGATCGTCACGTCACACTGCAGCATCCCGTAGGCGGGGCTCTTCAGCCGGTTGTGCATCACGGCGGCCACCTTCGGCATCTCGTTGGGGTCGCCGGCCTCCTCCTGAATGATCGAGGCGAGCGTCACGATCTCGTCCATCGTGTAGCCCAGCTCTTTGGCGCGGGCGGCGCGCTCGTCGGTCAGCTTGCGGTTCGCGTTGGAAAGAAAGCGCGAAAGCGCCTTTTGCGCCGATTCGCCGCGATAAAAGTCATAGGTATCGGGGAAGACATAGCCCTCCAGCGCAAAGGCGCGGTCGCCGGCGTTCTTCACCGAGGCCAGGCAGGCGTAATCGTCTTTGACCGCGTCGAAGTCCTGAACGGCCGCCATGAAGTCCGCCGCGGCGCACACGCCGTTCGCCTCCAGCTTTTCGGCAATTTCCACGCTCGTGAGCCCTTCGGGGAACGTGACGCGCACCACGGGGTCGGCGGTGGTGGCGGACGTCTGCGGCGCGGCGCCGCCGTCGCCCAGCTCCTCCATCGGCTCAAGCTCGCTCCCGCAGCCGGCAAGACACGGCAGGCAAAGACAAAGGCAAAGCAGCAGCACGATCAATCGTTTCATCAGAATCGCGTCCCTTCTCGTGTTTTGTTCATTGTAGCACAAAACGCGCGGAAAAAGAAGACCGCGCGCGAAAAATTCATAAAAACGTCAGCTTTCCGGTTTTGGGGATTCCGGCAAAGCGGTTCGGAAAATTTGTCTTCAAAAACCGATTCTTTCCTGCGGAAAGCGCCCCTTTTTGTGTCGAGGGTGTAAATCTTCCGCCGCACGGACAGGAAAAATCAAAAAAGGGCTTGCAATATGGCGCCGTTTCGTATAAAATATAACAGTAAATCTTGTATACGGAGGAACAACAATATGATTTCAGCAGGCGACTTCAGAAACGGCGTGACCTTTGAAGAAGACGGCAACGTCCTTCAGGTTGTGGAATTCCAGCACGTGAAACCCGGCAAGGGCGCCGCGTTCGTGAGAACCAAGACCAAGAACGTCATCACCGGCGCGGTTGTGGAAAAGAGCTACAACCCCACGGCGAAATTCCCCACCGCCTATATTGAGCGCAAGGATATGGAGTATTCCTACAACGACGGCGATCTCTATTATTTCATGGACGGCGAAACCTACGACATGATTCCGATCAACGCTTCGGATCTGCCCGACAACTTCAAGTTCGTGAAAGAAAACATGACCTGCAAGATTTTGTCCTATAAGGGCAAGGTCTTCGGCGTGGAGCCGCCCAACTTCGTGGAGCTTCAGGTCACCAAGACCGACCCCGGCTTCAAGGGCGACACCGCCACCAACACCACCAAACCCGCCACGCTGGAGACCGGCGCGGAGATCAAGGTTCCCCTCTTCATCGACGAAGGCGAAATGATCCAGGTCGACACCAGAACCGGCGAATATCTCGGCCGCGCATAAGCGGACGCACCCAAGGAAAGGACGGTATTACCTATGTCAGTATCAGAAAAAGTTGCCTATCTCAAGGGTCTCATGGAAGGCCTTGATATCGACACCGACAAAAAAGAAGGCAAGCTCTTCACCGCGATCATCGACGCCCTCGGCGAAATTGCCGACGAGCTGGACGACCTCGGCGCCGACGTGGACGAGCTGAGCGAATACATCGAAGAAGTGGACGAAGACCTCGGCGACGTGGAAGATTTCGTCTATGATCTGGACGACGACGACGAATGCTGCTGCGACGAGTGCTGCGACGATGACGACTGCATCGAAGTGACCTGCCCGGCCTGCGGCGAAGACATCTGCATCGACTTCGACGACATCGACGACGACGGCCAGGTGGAATGCCCCTGCTGCGGCGAGACGCTGGAATTCGACATCGAAGTGGAAGACGACGACGAAGACGCCGACGAAGACAAAGACGAAGACTGATGAAAACAGACAAAGACCCGGCCCGCGAGGGGTCGGGTCTTTTTTTGCCCGCTCAGTCCGTCAGGCCCAGCGCTTCCATCGGGTCGCACAGCGCGCCGGCGCGCAGAACCTCAAAATGCAGGTGGCAGCCGTCGGCCTGCTCCGCCGGTGGAACCGCCACGACGCCGAGCACGTCGCCCTTGCGCAGCGTTTTGCCGATGGAGACCGCGCCGTCCTGCTGCACGGCGCAGTAACGGGCCGTGAACGCGCCGTGGTCCACCTCGATCACGTAGCCCCAGCTTTCGTCGCTGGTCACCTTCGTCACGGTGCCGTCGCCGACGGCACAGACCTTGTCGCCCTCTTTGGCCGCAAAGTCAATGCCGCCGTGCACCCGCCAGTCGCCCATGGTCTCGTTCTTCACGGGAACCGTCGGGGAATAATCCTTGACCGCCTTCGTGCCGTCCAGCGGCAGACGGAACGTCTGGCTCTGCGGTTTTGCCGCGGCCGCCGCGGTGGTCGGCGCAGTAGTCGGCGCGGTAGTCGCCGCCGGCTTTTCCGTTGCGGGCACCGCGGTCGTCGGCGGCGTGACCGGCACGGTGACGCGCGGGTCGGGCGCGTCCTGCACGTCCCGGCGCGCTTCGGTCACCGTGGGACGGGTGGCAAACTGCGTGAGTCCGCGCGTCAGCCTGTTCGTCATGTGGCGCACGGTCAGCGCGCTGCCGAGCACCGCCGCAATGGCCAGCGCCAGCAAAAGATAGAACCGCTTTTTGGGCGGCAAAGGCCCTGCTTGTTTCATGTGGCATCCTTCCAATCCGGTTTTGTTTTTCTTAGTGTTTGCGCAAAGCGGAAAAACATGCAAAAAATTTTTTGAAAAAATGCAAACAAATGTTTGCATTTTCCGGAAGAGTGTGCTATACTAAGAAAAAAGCAACCAAATGTTCGGGTCGTTTGCCCGGCAATGTATCTGAAGGAGGCGCTTTATGAAGCCATTGAATGAAGTTCAGTATCAGATCCTCGACTATCTGCGCCAGACCATCGGCAGCGGCATTCCGCCGACCGTCCGCGAAATCGGGCAGGCCGTGGGCCTGCGCTCCACCTCTTCGGTGCAGTCCAATCTGGAGGCGCTGGAGGAAAAAGGCTATATCATCCGCAACCCGATGCACAAGCGCTCGATCAAGATCGTGGGCCAGGCCGAAAACATCCACCACGTGCCGCTGCTGGGCACCGTCACCGCCGGCCAGCCGATCCTCGCCATGGAAGAGGTGGAGTCGTATATCCCCTATGCCGGCTACGTGGCGCCCGACAAGCAGCTGTTCGCCCTGCACGTCCGCGGCGAAAGCATGCTCGGCGCGGGCATCTTCGACGGCGACATCATCTTTGCCGAGCGCACGCCCGTGGCAAAGAACGGCGACATGGTCGTGGCGCTGATCGAAGACGAAGCGACGGTCAAGACCTTCTATAAAGAAAACGGCCATTTCCGCCTGCAGCCCGAAAACGACGCGTTTGAACCGATCATCGTGCCCGAGGTGATTATTCTGGGCAAGGTGGTCGCCCTGCTGCGCTACTATTGACTTTCCGCTCCGGGCGGTATATAATGATAAAAACGAAGAAAACGGAGGCGCTTTTCATGGAAGACCAAAACGAAGTTGTGACCACCCAGGAAAACAAGTTTGAATACAAACCCCTGATGTTCTGGAAGGACATCACCTATCTGCTGCAGAAGCTCGGCAGATTCTTCAAATCGCTGCTCAAGCTCGACTGAATCAAAAGCCGCCCGCGAGGCGGCTTTTTCAATGTGCGGTGTGCAGTTTGCAGTTTGCGGTTTGCAGTGACACGCCCGAGTGGTTACGCTGTGGGAAAAGACGTCCCGCGAAGGGGAACGGTCGTAGCGCCGGCCAGTGGCCCGCTGGACTCACTGCCGGCACTCCGGCAAGGCGGCCGGCTCACCGCCAAAGGTAGTTTCAACCCCGACGGCCGTTTTTCTCTCTTTCGGGCGAAAGAGAGAAAAAGTCGGCGGAAAAAAGAGAGAAAGCCTGCGTACGGCGAAAGAGAAAACGCCGTCCGCGTCTACGACGCGGAAAAGCGGCGTTTTATTTCGCCTGATCCTACAGATCGACCCAGCCCACATTGCCGCTGAACGGCCCTTGCGGTATTGGCAAAGTGTTGGTGATTCTTGTCGCCGATCGTTTTACGTTCAGCCGGACAACCTCACCCGTCACGCGCATCACTCGGCCGTGGAGGCTGCGGCGACGTGGCCTCACCCGCCGTCGCGTTTTCATGTCGTTCCCTTGCCGCTGCGTTCGCGGCGCGACGGCACCCTCCCCATAGGGGAGGGCAAGTTAGGCTTCGGGTTTAGAGAAAGGTTTGAATAATCCTGAAAGAACGACCGCATGGTTCCCTTCACCGCAAGGCCTTGCGCAGCACTTGATGGGGGCATGCATCTTTTGAGAAATGCCCGCAGGGTTGGAGACCAAACACGGCCGATGAAAGTGCAAGGCCGACCTGTCGGCATTCTGGGCGGAGACTGAC
>JAEEUW010000101.1 GCA_016290665.1 Clostridiaceae bacterium
CCGACCGAACCGGAGCCGGAGCAGAAGCAGGAAGAGGAAAGCTGGTTCCAGAAGCACATCGTCGGCCCGATGAAGTCGGCCGTCAGCTCGATTCTCAGCTTCTTCCGCAAGCTGTTCAAGAAGAACAAGAGATAACGTGCTTGAAGCATAACAAAACAGACCGGGCGTTGCCCGGTCTGTTTTGTTATGATAACTTTCCGACTTCCTCCACGAGCGTCTGGCGGACGCCGTATTTTTGGAGCAGCGCTTCTACCGCCGAAAGGTCGGGCGTCTTCGGCGTCTTCAGCCGGCAGCGCAGCATCAGGTTCTTCGGCGAATGCTCAAAATCAACGAATTCGATCACGTCCACCTCATAGCCGCAAAGGCGCAGCACCTCGGCGCGCACCGCGTCGGTCAAAAGCGCCGAAAACCGCTCCTGCAAAAGACCGTGGCGCAGCAGCAGATCGAAGTCGCCCCCGGGGCGGATCTGGGCGTTGATCTCATGTTGGCAGCAGGGGACCGAGAACACCTGCGGCACCCTGTGGCGGATCGCGTGCAGCAGCGCGTAGTCGGTCGCCGTGTCGCAGGCGTGCAGGGTCACGACCATGTCCACCTTGCCCTCGAAGAGCCGGTCGGTCGTCACGTCGTTGACGAAGAACCGCAGCCCGTCGTAGCCATAGCGCCCGGCGACCTCGTTGCAGTGCGCCACCACGTCTTCCTTGAGGTCGAAGCCGAGCACGGTCGCCTTGACACCGCGCAGCACGGTGAAGTAGTAATAGAGGATGAACGTCAGATACGACTTGCCGCAGCCGAAGTCGAGAATGGTCAGCTCTGTTTTGTCGCTTTCGCGGAAGGCGTCGTCGATCAGCTCCACAAAGCGGTTGATCTGCTTATACTTGTCATACTTGCTCCTGACGATTCTGAAGTCCTTCGTGAATACGCCGAGATCCACCAGCGCCGGGATGTTCTCGCCCTCGCGCAGCAGATATTGCTTTTGGCGGTCGTGGGCCTGCGGCGCTTTTGCGGGGCGGCCGGTTTCGCGCGCTTTGCGCTTGATTTTGCCCGCGCGCATGGTATACTGGATCTCGGCGCCCGCCGCAGTCAGCAGCAGCTGGCGAAACTGCACGCAGCCGGTGCTTTCCACCCACTGCAGCAGGGCGGGGAAGTCGAGATTCCGATGAAACACCTGCGCGCCCCTGAACTGCTCGAGCTGCCAGCGCGTTTCGCCCTTGGCAAGATAGGGCCGCACGCAGACCTTCTGAAAGTCAAACGCGGGGTCGGCGCGGTCGGAGAAGGTCAGCTTCTGCACCCGGTCGCCGAGGGAACGCAGGTCGTCTGTGATCGTGTTTGTCATGTTCATCACCCACGGGACAGTGTAGCATATTTTGTGGAAAAAGTACAGAGCCGGCGCAAAATTTGCGATATTTTGCCGCAGCCTATTGATTTTTCCGCTGTGACCAAGTAAAATAAAAAGGACAAAGCTGTTAAAGGGAAATGATGTATGGCAAAACAGACGTTTGAAACGATTGAAAAGAAAAGAAAGCTGTTCGCCCAGCGGGTGCTGACCATGGTGCTGGTCTTCGTCGGCGTCTTTGCGCTGACCTATGTGATCGGCCTTGCCGCCACGCGCCACAACGCCCGCGCCCTGGTGGAGCCGACCGAAACGGTCAACACCGACGACAAGCAGGGAAACGACAAGCAGGGCGAAGAGAACGGCGAAGAAACGCCGGCGCAGCCCGCCGAAAGCAACGGCCACACGATCTATCTGACCTTTGACGACGGCCCCGGTCCCTATACCGAAAAGCTGCTGGATATCCTCAAGGCCCACGACGTCAAGGCGACGTTCTTTGTGACCCACGTGTTCTCGCAGTATGAGAGCCTGCTCAAGCGCGAAGCCAAGGAGGGCCACGCGGTCGCCATCCACTCCTATTCCCACGATTACAAAAAGATCTACGCCTCCGACGAGGCCTATTGGGCCGACTTTGAAGCCATGCAGCAGGTCATCCTGAAGCAGACGGGCGAAGAAACCACGATGTTCCGGTTCCCGGGCGGCAGCTCCAACACCGTCAGCAACGACGTGCCGGGTATGATGACCCTGCTGGTGAAGGAAGCGAACAACAAGGGCCTGCACTACTACGACTGGAACGTGGCCAGCGGCGACGCCGGCGCCACCACCTCCAGCGCCACGGTGCTGCAAAACTGCAAGGTGGGCGCGGCAAACCACAAGAACGCCATTATCCTTTGCCACGACGTCAAGGAATTCACCGTCAACGCCATGGATGAATTCATCACCTGGGGCCTGCAGAACGGCTACACCTTTGCCGCCCTGACGCCCGAAACGGACGGCGCGCACCATCAGGTGAAGAACTGACGCAAAAAAACACCATCCGATCGGGTGGCGTTTTTTTTTGGATCAAATCGTCAGGGCGGATTGCTCTCTGGGAATCACGAGCCCCATGTTCGGATACATCTTGCGCAGCAGCGCGCAGTAGTTTTCCACGTCCATGCGGCGCGTCAGCGGCGGAAACGCGTCGTCAAAGTGGTCGAAGATGATCTTCTGCGGGCGGATGGAGGCCACACAGCCGGCGGCGATGGAGGCAATGTTCGTGTTGCCCGCGTAGGGGAAGACCATGACGTCGGGGTTCTTCGGATAGACTGTCATCGCGTCGATGCCGTAGGAGCCCATGATCAGCACGGTCTTGCCTTCCGCGTGTACCTCATAGATTACGATTTCGCTGCCTTCGGGCAGACGGCCCGCCTGCCGCAGCATCCAGAGGGAGCGCGGCGCCTGAAGCACGCACTTGGCAATGACCGAGGAGATGTAGTTCATGTTGAAGTCCACGTGGTGTCCGGCGTGGACGCGCACGGTGAAATCGCCGATCGCAAACGTGTCGCCGCGTTCGATGCAATGGATCCGCTGCGGGGGAATGTCGTCGCGCATCAGGCTGGCGCGCGGCGTTTTGGTGCAATAGACCGGCACGTCCTGATCCGCTTTCATGATTTTCGGCACGTCCATCAGGTGGTCGAAATGCCCGTGCGTGATCAGAATTGCGTCGTAGCCGCAGTAATCCGCCACCGTGACCGGCAGCAGCTTTTTGTTGCGGCGAATGAACGGGTCAAACAAAATGCGGGTGTTTTCGGTCTCCAGCGCGATCGAGGCCGTACCAAACCAGGTCAGCTTCATATCGTCCCTCCTAGGCTCATAAAAGACTACTCTGTCTACATTTTACGATAATAAAGCGCCGGAATCAACGCAAAGTTGTGAAAAATATGTCAGAATTGTGAATTGCTCCGCAGCGGCAAAAAGCTGAAAATCCGCAGAAACACAGGGCTTCCGGCACTTTCTCCGTTGGTGAGCGTCTGCTCACCCGGCGGACGGCTCTTGTCCGGCGCCGTCTTTTTTATTCGCGCCGTGCGGTTTCTTTTGGAACTTCATTGACAAGCGCGGGTCATTTATACTATAATAGAAAAAATATAACGGATGTAAAAGCAGAAAGGAAGAGCGCCATGGCAACCTATATCAACGAACCTTCCCATACCTTCAACGAATACCTGCTGATCCCGGGTTATTCCTCCAGTCAGTGCGTGCCGGCCAACGTGTCGCTGAAAACGCCGCTGGTCAAATTCAGACGGGGAGAGGAACCCGCCATCTCTTTGAACATTCCGATGACGTCTGCCATCATGCAGGCCGTTTCGGGCGACCGCCTTGCCGTTGCCCTGGCAAAGAGCGGCGGCGTTTCGTTCATCTACGGTTCGCAGTCCGTGGCCGACGAGGCCGCCATGGTGGCAAGAGCCAAGGCCTACAAGGCCGGCTTCGTGTCGTCCGATTCCAACCTCACGCCCGACGCGACGCTGGCGGACGTGCTGGCGCTCAAGGAAAAGACCGGCCATTCCACGGTCGCCGTCACCGACGACGGCACGGCGAACGGCAGGCTGCTGGGCATCGTGACGAGCCGCGACTACCGCGTGACACGCATGTCGACCGACCTCAAGGTCCGCGACTTCATGACCCCGCTGGAAAAGCTCGTCACCGCCAGAGAGGGCACGACCCTGGCCGAAGCGAATGACATCATCTGGGACAACAAGCTCAACTCTCTGCCCATCGTCACCGACGACGGCCGCCTTTGCTATTTCGTGTTCCGCAAGGACTATGAATCGCACAAGGAGAACCCCGACGAGCTGCTGGACGCCCACAAGCGCTTTGTGGTGGGCGCCGGCATCAACACCCGCGACTACGCCGATCGCGTGCCTGCGCTGATCGACGCGGGCGCCGACGTGCTGTGCATCGACTCCTCCGAGGGCTTTTCGGAATGGCAGAAGATCACGATCGCCTGGATCCGCGAACGCTACGGCGACACCGTGAAGGTGGGCGCGGGCAACGTGGTGGACGCCGACGGCTTCCGCTTCCTGGCCGACTGCGGCGCCGACTTCGTCAAGGTCGGCATCGGCGGCGGCTCGATCTGTATCACCCGCGAGACCAAGGGCATCGGCCGCGGGCAGGCCACGGCGGTGATCGACGTCTGCAAGGCCCGCGACGCATATTTTGAAGAAACCGGCGTTTACGTGCCCGTCTGCTCCGACGGCGGCATCGTCTATGACCACCATCTGACGCTGGCGCTTGCCATGGGCGCCGACTTCGTCATGCTGGGCCGCTACTTTGCCCGCTTTGACGAGAGCCCGACCGAAAAGCTCTTCTTCGGCGGCACCTACGTCAAGGAATACTGGGGCGAGGGCAGCAACCGCGCGCGCAACTGGCAGCGCTACGACATGGGCGGCGACAAGAAGCTTTCGTTTGAAGAAGGCGTCGATTCCTACGTGCCCTACGCCGGTCCGCTGAAGGACAACGTGGACCGCACGCTCAGCAAGGTCCGCTCCACCATGTGCAACTGCGGCGCGCTGAACATCAAGGAGTTCCAGCAGAAGGCCAAGCTGACGCTCGTTTCCGCCACCAGCATCGTGGAGGGCGGCGCGCACGACGTCATCCGCAAGGAAAGCAGCGGCGGGAACAAATAATCGGCAACGCCGATTATTTGTTCAATTCGGAATTCGGAATTAAGAATTCGGAATTAAGGTCGCGGAGAGAGGCGGATTCTCCTCCGACATTCCGTCCGCGAAGAAAGAAACTGTCAACAGGGGCTTCGTCATTTTTCAATCGCCTTTACAATCTATCATCTGGCGCATCACGCGCAGCGTGGCGCCCCGCAATTCCGAATTCCGAATTCCGAATTCCGAATTCTTTCGGCTTTGGGTTCTCTGTTCGGGTTTTGCAGAAAGCCCGGAGGTAAAACAATGTCTGACCGTTCATCCTACATTTCCCCGTTTTCGACAAGATATTCCAGCAAGGAGATGCAGTATCTCTTCTCCAACGACCATAAATTCAAGACCTGGCGCAGACTTTGGATCTCGCTGGCAAAAGCTGAGCAAGCCCTCGGCCTTGCCATCACCGACGCGCAGATTGCGCAGCTGGAGGCGCACAAGGACGACATCAACTACGACGTGGCCGAAGCGCGCGAAAAGCTGGTGCGCCACGACGTAATGAGCCACGTCTATGCCTATGGGAAGCAGTGTCCCGACGCGGAGCCGATCATTCATCTCGGCGCCACAAGCTGCTATGTGGGCGACAACACCGACGTCATCATCCTGCGCGAAGCGGGCAAGCTCATATTGCGCGAATGCGCACAGGTGCTGCGCAACCTCGCCGCCTTTGCCGCAAAATACAGAGCGATGCCGTGCCTCGCCTATACCCATCTGCAGCCCGCGCAGCTGACCACCGTCGGCAAGCGCGCCACGCTCTGGATGAACGAGCTGCGCGAAGACATGGAAAACATGGAATTCCAGCTTTCCCGTCTGCAGCTGCTCGGCTCCAAGGGCACTACGGGCACGCAGGCGTCGTTCATGGAGCTGTTCGACAACGACGAAGCAAAGGTCAAGCAGCTCGAAGCGCTGATTGCCGCAGATATGGGCTTTTCCGGCTGTGTGCCGGTTTCCGGCCAGACCTATTCGCGCAAGGTGGATTCCTATTTCCTCGCCGTGCTGTCCGGCGTGGCGCAAAGCGCCTGCAAGTTCGCCAACGACCTGCGCATCCTGCAGTCGTTTGAAGAGATGGAAGAGCCCTTCGGCAAGAACCAGATCGGCTCGTCCGCCATGCCTTATAAGCGCAACCCGATGCGCTCGGAGCGTATCTGCTCGCTGGCGCGCTACGTGATGGTCGACGCGCTGAACGCGCCGATGACGGCTTCCACCCAGTGGTTCGAGCGCACGCTCGACGACTCCGCCAACAAGCGCATCAGCGTGGCGGAAGCCTTCCTTGCCGTGGACGCGATTCTGCAGATCTACATCAACGTGACCGACGGCCTTGTGGTCTACGATAAGGTTGTGGAACGCCGCGTGATGGAAAAGCTGCCGTTCATGGCGACCGAAAACATCATGATGGAATCGGTCCGCCGCGGCGGCAACCGGCAGGAGCTGCACGAAAAGCTGCGCGTCCATTCCCACGCCGCAGCCGCCAGGGTCAAGCTCGAGGGCGGCGCCAACGATCTGATCGACCGCATCGCCGCGGACGACAGCTTCCCGCTGACGAAGGAAGAGATCACCCGGCATCTCGACCCGGCCAAATATACCGGCCGCGCCGCGGGACAGGTGGACGAGTTCCTCACGGACGTCATTGCGCCGCTGCTGGCGCGCTATCCGGCGGAGGACATGAAGGCGGAACTGAACGTATAAAAAAAGCGGCGTTGCCGCTTTTTAATTCGGAATTCGGAATTTTTTCGGCTCCGGGTTCCTTGTTCGGTTCATCAGAAGCACTCGGAGGTGTTGCAAATGGAAAAATATCTGATCGTCGGCGCGGGCCGCAGCGGCATCGATTCCGCGCGCCTGCTGCTGCAGCTCGGCAAGGACTTCGTGCTGTTCGACGGCAACACGGCGCTCGACACAGCCGCCGTGTGCGAGCGGATCGGCAAAAAAGACTGCCGGTTTCTCCTCGGTGCGCTGCAGGACGGCGACCTTGACGGCGTCAGCGTCTGCGTGACCAGCCCGGGCGTGCCGCTGTTTTCCGACGTGCTGCAAACCGTCGCTGCCGCGGGCATTCCCATCTGGAGCGAAATCGAGCTGGCCTACCGCTGCGACAGGGGCACGCTCGTCGCCATCACCGGCACCAACGGCAAAACGACGACCACGGCGCTGACCTATCAGATCTTCAAGGCGTGGAACGACCACACGCTGCTGGTGGGCAACATCGAAATTCCCTATACCGGCCTCGTGCTCGAAAGCGTGCCGGGCGGCTGGACCGTGGCCGAAATCAGCTCGTTCCAGCTGGAGACCATGCGCACCGTGAAGCCGAAGGTCTCCGCCATCCTCAACATCACGCCCGACCATCTGGACCGCCATGGCTCCATGGAGGGCTATATCGCTGTGAAGGAATCCATCACAAAGAATCAGGACGCGGGCGATTTCTGCGTGCTCAACTATGAAGACGAGGTGCTGCGCGGGTTCGGCGCAAACGCTCCCTGCAAGGTCGTCTTTTTCTCTTCGGCAAGGGAACTTGAAGAAGGCTGGTTTTATCGTGACGGTGCGATCTTCCTGCGCAAAAACGGAGAAACGATCCGTCTGCTCGGCACGGACGAAGTGCATCTGGTGGGTCTTCACAATTTTGAAAACATCATGGCGGCCGCGGCAATGGCCGACTGTGCCGGTGTGCCGCTGGACATCATTCGCAGTGTGACACGTGCATTCACCGCTGTGGAGCACCGCATTGAGTTTGTGCGCGAAAAGGACGGCGTGAAATATTACAACGATTCCAAGGGCACAAATACCGACGCCGCGATCAAGGCCATTGAGGCCATGCCCGGCCCGACGGTCCTCATTGGCGGCGGTTACGAC
>JAEEUW010000102.1 GCA_016290665.1 Clostridiaceae bacterium
GCAACAAAGGGCTGAACGGCGGTCCCACGGGCGATTTGCGCGTGAATATCAACGTGCGTCCGCACCCGTTCTTTGAACGCGACGGCTTCGACGTCTGGTGCGATTTCACAGTGACCTATGCGCAGGCGGCGCTGGGCGACACGCTCTATGTGCCCACACTCGACGGCAAGGTGAAATATGAGCTGCCCGCCGGCACCCAACCGGGCGAAGTGTTCAGGTTCCGCGGGCGCGGCATTGCGCAGCTGGGCGGACGCGGACGCGGCGACCAGTTTGTGCGCATCCTTGTGGACGTGCCGAAGAACCTGACCGCCAAGCAGAAGGATCTGCTGCGGCAGTTCAACGATTCCCTTCCCAACAAGCCCAAAAACAACGTGGACGACGGCAAGACCGTTGGCGAAGAGAAACGCGGCTTCTTCGATAAATTTAAATTGTAATACAAGGTGAAAAATCATGGCAAAAAAACAATTCAAAGCGCAATCCAAAAAACTGCTCGACATGATGATCCATTCGATCTATACGAACAAGGACATCTTTTTGCGCGAGCTGATCTCCAACGCGAGCGACGCGCTCGACAAGCTCTATTACCATTCGCTGCAGCAGGACGTCTCCGGACTGACCCGCGACGACTATAAGATTGAAATTGCCGTTGACAAAGACGCACGCACGCAGACTGTCAGCGACAACGGCTGCGGCATGAGCGCCAAGGAGCTTGAAGACAATCTCGGCACCATCGCCAAGAGCGGTTCGCTCGATTTCAAGGACGGCATGGAAAACAAAAGCGAAGTGGAGATTATCGGTCAGTTCGGCGTCGGCTTTTATTCCGCGTTTATGGTTGCCGACCGCGTAACGGTTGTTTCGCGCGTCCACGGCAGCGACGAGGCAAACAAGTGGGAATCCACCGGTGTGGACGGCTACACCGTGACCCCGTGCGAGAAAGAGACGGCAGGCACCACGATTACCCTGCAGATCAAAGCGGACACCGACGACGAAAAATACGGACAGTATCTCGATACCTACAAGATCCGCGAAATCGTCTCAAAATACTCCGATTACATCCGCTATCCGATCATGATGGACACCGAGACGCAAAAGCTCAAAGAGGGCACAGAGAACGAATATGAGACCGTGACCGAGCCCACGCAGCTCAACTCCATGGTGCCGCTGTGGCGCAAGAACAAGAACGAGATCACCAAAGAGGAATACGACACGTTCTATCAGTCGAAGTTCTATGACTATGAAGCGCCGCTGCACACGATCCATTCCAAAACCGAAGGTCAGATCAGCTACGACGCGCTGCTGTATATTCCGGCGCACGCGGCGTATGACTACTACACCAAGGAATTTGAAAAGGGTCTGCAGCTGTATACCAACGGCGTTTTGATCATGGACAAATGCGCCGATCTGCTGCCCGATTATTTCAGCTTTGTCAAGGGTCTGGTGGATTCCGCCGACCTGACGCTGAACATCTCGCGCGAAACGCTGCAGCAGGATCACCTGCTCAAGCTGATTGCGAAGAATCTGGAAAAGAAGATCAAATCGGAGCTCGAAAAGCTGCTGCAGAACGACCGCGAAGCCTATGAGCAGTTCTTCAAGGCGTTCGGCCTGCAGCTGAAATTCGGCGTCTATAACGGCTTCGGCATCCACAAGGACACGCTGCAGGACCTGCTGCTGTTCTATTCCTCGAGCGAAAAGAAGCCCGTCACGCTGAAAGAATACGTCTCCCGCATGCGCGAAGACCAGAAGACGATCTATTACGCCTGCGGCGAAACGACCGACAAGATTGACCTGCTGCCCCAGGCCGACGCCGTGAAGTCCAAGGGCTTCGAGGTGCTCTACTGCACCGACGACGTGGACGAATTCGCCCTTCGGATGCTGCGCGAATACGACGGCAAGAGCTTCACCAACATCTGCGCTTCCGACCTCGACCTGGAAACCGAGGACGAAAAGAAGGCGGTAGAAGACGAAAACGCCGCAGCCAGGGACCTGCTCGACAAGATGAAGGGATATCTCGGCGGCGCGGTGGATACGGTCCGCTTCACGGGCAAGCTGAAGACCTATCCGGTCTGCCTGACCAGCGAGGGCGCGCTGTCGCTCGAAATGGAAAAGGTGCTCGACCGTCTGCCCAACAGCAGCGGCGCAAAGGCGCAGCTGGCGCTGGAGATCAACCGCGACCACCCGATTGCGCAGAAGCTGCGCGACCTCAGCGGAACCGACGACGAGAAACTGGAAAAATACACGAAGATCCTCTATGCGCAGGGCTGCCTGATCAGCGGCAAGCCGCTGGAAAACCCGGTGCAGCTGAGCGAACTGATCTGCGAACTGATGTAAAAAAAGGCCCCGGCGGGGCCTTTTTTACAGTGCACAGATCAGTCGACTGTCGACAGTCATCAGTGCTGACTGTTGACTGACAACTGAGCCGCGCGGAGCGCGGATCCCCTGTTCCCTGTTCCCTGTTCCCTGCGCACTGCGCACGAAAAAAACGCCGCTCCGGTGAGCGGCGTTTTTGCTTGTGCTTATTCCTCCGGCCGGGCGGGCAGCGCGTCGGGCGACGCCTGCACCTTCTGGTTGGCCTGCAGACCCTGCATGTGGGTCTCATAGCCGCCCTGCAGCTGCTTGTAGATCTCGCTGATCTCGTTGAGGTTGTTCATCGCAATGCTCTGATACTTGCCCAGCGCGTCGCTGACGAAGTCATAGGAGCCCTTGGACACGCCGAACGCCCATTCGCGCGCCTGCTGCTTGTGGGCCTCGCAGTCCTCGTTGGTCTTGGCAATCAGCGCGTTCATGTCGTTCTGGCACTGCGTCATGATCTCTTCGGCGCGGACGCGGGCCGCCTGAGTGATGGAGTGGGCCATGACCATCTCTTCCGCCTGCTCCTGGGCGTGCTTGATGATCTTGTCGGCGTCTTCCGTGGCGCTCTGGGTCGTGGTCTTATAGTAGTTCTGGGCAGATTCCACGATCTCTTTTTCCTCCTGGCGCGCGTTGGCAAGGATGGAGTCACGGTCGGCAATGATGTTCTTGGCCTTGGTCACCTCGGCCGGGAACTTGTTCTGGATATACTGCATGAGATGGGTCACTTCTTCGCCGTTGATCACGCGCTTTTTCTTGGAGAAGAACAGATAGCGCTTGCTCGTGGCAATGTAGTTTTCCAGCTCGTTCACCAGCTCGGTGAAATCCAGCTGGCCCCATTTGCTTTCGGCGTCGCCGGGATCGAACGCGGCGAATTCCGAAATATCCTCATAGTCTTCCTGCGGTTCGGCGACGTCTTCCACGTCGAGGTCGGTTTCCAGATCGTAAAAGTTTGACATGTTGCTCTTTCCTTTCTTCTCTTTCAGTCTTTGCCAAAGGGGTCTCTATCTGAAAAATCATTAACCACTGATGAAGTGGATCATTGTTTTTTCTGCAGTCTTGCGGTGATATCCGCACAGATCTCGGGCGGCAGGAACTGCGACACGTCGCCGCCGAGCGCGCAGACCTGTTTGAGCAGGCTGGACGACAGGAACATGTTGTCGCTCGCCGCGGTGAAGAACATCGTTTCTACATTGGGATTTAGCTTGTTGTTGATCAGCGCCTGCTGAAACTCGTTTTCAAAGTCGGAAACAGCGCGCAGGCCCTTGATGATGACGTCGGCGTTTTTCCGCTCGGCATAGGCGGCGAGCAGCCCGCAGTCGCTGTCGACCTCCACGTTCCGAAGGTCGCCCGTGACGCGGCGGATCAGATCCATGCGTTCCTCCACGGTGAAGGAATAGTTGCCGATCTTGTTGTAGTTGGTCATGACCACAACGATTACGCGGTCAAACAGCTTTGCCGCGCGGCGGATCAGGTCGAGGTGCCCGTTGGTGACCGGGTCGAACGAGCCCGGATAGATCGCGGTTTTAGCCATCGTCCTCTGCCTCCTCTTCCTGTGGGCGGTAGACCGCCAGCGACACCTTGCCGTAGTGATAGGCGCGCCACAGGCTGAAATCGCCCGCCGTTTCCGGCAGCGCTTCGCCCTTGGGCGCTTCGCAGACGATGACGCCCGCGCGGCGCATCAGGGGCGGCAACAGCGCCAGCGCCTTCTGCAGCGTACCCGTGCCGTAGGGCGGATCGAGAAACGCGACGTCGAACCGGTCGCGGCAGGTCTGCAGATAACGCAGCGCGTCGCCGTGCAGCACGCTCGCCCTGCGGGCGAGGCCCGTGGTGGCAAGGTTCTGCTTCACCACTTCGACCGCCTTTTTGGAGCTGTCGACAAACACACAGCTGTCTGCCCCGCGCGAAAGCGCTTCAATGCCGAGCTGACCGGAGCCGGCGAACAGATCGAGCACCCGCCTGCCCTCCAGCTCGAATTGCACGATGGAGAACAGCGCTTCCTTCACCTTGTCGGTGGTGGGGCGCACGTCGCTGCCTTCGAGTGTGATCAGTCTGCGGCCTCTGGCTGAGCCGGTGATAACTCTCATAGGGGCTCCCCCTTCTTTGATGGGGTTAAATTATTATCCCACTTTTTTCAAAAAATTGCAACAGGTATTGCGCATTTTCTCTGTTTTGTCAGAAATTACCTGTGATTTCGCCGCTTTTTTTGCCTGTCATTCCAAATTTGCCTTCGGAACCGAGGGCTTTCTGCCGTGGTTGAACAGCTTGCGGTTGTCCAGCGCCCACTGCCGCTGCGAAAAGCCGCGGTTTTCCACCGCCGAAACGGCGTTGGTGATTTCATACACGGTCGCGTCCAGCGTGTCCAGCTCGCTGAGGATCTCGGCCTCCAGGAACATCGGGCGCACCGCCGCGCCGAATTCCGGCGTGCCGTGGTGCGAAATGATCATGTGCTCCAGCAGGGTGGCGGTTTCCTCGCTGAGGCCCAGTTCCTTCGCCTTGCGTTCGATCTCCATGGCGCCCATCACGAGGTGGCCCAGCAGCTCGCCCCGGACGGAATAGTTCTTGACGATGCCGACGTTGTTGACGTCGAATTCGTCGATCTTGCAGATGTCGTGCAGAATGGCGCCGGCAAGCAGCAGATCGCGGTCCACCGCCGGATAGAGCCGCGCCACGGCCGACGCCAGCTTGACGATGGAAAGCGTGTGATACAAAAGACCGCCGCGGATCGCGTGGTGCAGCTTATAGGCCGCGGGCCAGAACAAAAGGTTCTCTTCGTTGTCCTGCACGATGGCGCGCGTGAGCGTCTGCAGCTCTTCGTCCTTCATGGAATCGATGTAGGAATAGATCTTGTCGAGCATCATCCGGCCGGAGTATTCCGCCGAAGGAACGAAATCGGCGATATCGACGTCGTCGTCTCCGTTCACAAAGCGGATGCGCTCCACGCGGAACTGGTCGGTGCCGTTATAGACCGACAGCGTGCCGCGCACCTTGATGAAGTCGCCCGCCTCGAACCTGCCGTGAACGGCCTCCTTGTAATCCCAGAGCTTGGCGTTGATTTCGCCGGAGGCGTCGGACAGCAGAAAGTCGAGATAGGGCACGCCCTTGACGTTGACCTTCTGCTCCACGGTCTTCACGATGCAGTAGCCCTCGCTCACGCCGGGGGCAACGGTTTTGAAATTCATATCGTTTCGTCTCCTTTCGTGTCCTGCAGCAGCGCAAACAGCGCGCGCAGGCGGTCGATCTCGCCGCTGAGATAGAGATAGCCGAACAGGGTTTCCAGCCCCGTGGCGTAGTGATAATCGCCGGTGGTGGCGTTTTTGGCCTTGTGGTTCGGGTGGGCGTTGCGCCCGCGCAGAAATTGTTCCTTTTCGCGCTCGGTCAGCACCGGCAGCAGCTTTTGCGCCGCTTCGGCCTGCGCCGCAGCCTTCACGCGGGCGGCCGCCAGCGCGTGCTGCTGCTTCACGGGGCGGTTGCCCTCGCAGACCAGCGTTTCGCGCACCAGCAGGTCGAACACCGTGTCGCCCACAAAAGCAAGGTTCAGCGCGCTGCGCCGGGCCGGTTCGCACGGCAGTTGCAGTAATCGTTCCATATCAGTTCACAAACTCAAATTCAAAGTCATAAATGCTGACGAGATCTCCCTCTTCCACGCCCTGCTCCCGCAGCGCGTCGATGATGCCGCTCGAGAGCAGCACCCGCTGGAAATACTGCAGCGATTCGTAGTCGTCCATATTCACGCGGCTCATGATCCGCAGCAGCCACGGCGCTTCCACCACGAAGACGCCGTCTTCGTTTTTCACGCTGAAGCCGGTGTTCTGCTTTTTGAGCAGCGTTTCCAGCGGAATCTGCTCCGGCTCATAGCGGCGCACGGGCGGCAGCGTCGCGAGCTTTGCCGCCACGGCGTTGATCACCTCGCGCGTACCCTCGGCGATCGGGGCGCACATTTCAAAGTACTGCAGGCCCTTCGCTTCGATATAGCCGCGGAACGCCGCGCGCTGCACGTCGGTGGCAAGGTCGATCTTGTTGCCCGCCACGATCTGCGGCCGGTCGGCCAGCTCCGGGTTGAACCGCTGCAGCTCGAGATTGATCTTTTCAAAGTCCTCCACCGGGTCGCGGCCCTCGCTGCCCGCCACGTCCACGATGTGCAGCAGCAGCCGGCAGCGCTCCACGTGGCGCAGAAACGCGTGACCCAGGCCGATCCCCTCGCTCGCGCCCTCAATCAGGCCGGGGATGTCCGCGATGACGAAGGAGCTCCCCTCGCCCATCGACACCACGCCGAGCACCGGCGTGAGGGTGGTGAAGTGATAGTCGGCCACGATGGGCTTGGCCTCGCTGACCACGGAAATGAAGCTGGATTTGCCCACGTTGGGGAACCCGAGCAGGCCGACGTCCGCCAGGAGCTTGAGCTCCAGCGTCACGTCCCATTCCTCGCCCGGGGCGCCGCTTTTGGCAAACCGCGGGGTCTGGCGGGTCGGCGTGGCAAAATGCACGTTGCCCCAGCCGCCTTTGCCGCCCTTTGCGGCAACGAACGGCTCGTCGCCCGAAAGGTCGCAGATCAGCGCGCCGCTCTCTTTTTCGCGGATCACGGTGCCGCGCGGCACGCGGATGACGAGGTCTTCGCCCTTTTTGCCGTTGCGCCTTGCGCCGGAGCCGTCTGCGCCGTTCTGGGCCTTGTATTTACGCTTATACTTGAAATCGGCGAGGGTGGAAAGGTTGTCGTCCACCAAAAACACGACGTCGCCGCCTTTGCCGCCGTCGCCGCCGTCGGGGCCGCCGGACGCGATGTATTTTTCGCGGTGGAACGCCACCGCGCCGTGTCCGCCGTCGCCGGCCTTGATATGGATCTGCACCTGATCGACGAACATGCGATCCCTTCTTTCCGAACGTTTTTCACTAACTGATATATTATACACGATCGGCGGGGATTCGTCAATATGGGAACGGGGAATGGGGAATGGAGAATTGTAGCGGTCGGGGTCTCGCCTGCCGTTCTCGGCTCCCGGGTCTCGCCTGTCGGCTCGGTCGTTGCTTCTGCCTTCGGCAGAGGTCCCCACCGGGGACCCGCAACCCATGGGCGACCTTTTTTTGCGCAAACGCCCCGGCAAGGCAGAATCAGATCACCGCCAACGCCGCGGCAATCCCGAAGCCACCTCACCCGTCAGTGCGCCGTGCGCACTGCCACCCTCCCCGCCGGCGGGGAGGGCAAGGCTTAGACTTTTTTCGTTTCTTTTCTCCGCAAAAGATGATAAGGCTTTGACGGTTTTATTATGCTTTTTACCTTGAAAAAAATTGACCACGAAGCGCTGTTGCATCACT
>JAEEUW010000103.1 GCA_016290665.1 Clostridiaceae bacterium
CGGCCATTGGCCGCCCGCTTTTGTTTTCAGCGCACAGTGTGCAGGAGACAGGGAACAGGGGACAGGGAACAGGGGACAGGGAACAGGGGACAGGGAACAGTAGACAGTCAGTTATAATAAAAATGCCGCCCGGTGGGCGGCGCTTTTATTGACTAACTCACGCGTTCAAACATCTTCAGCATGCGGTCGATCGTCAGGCGTGCCGGCTTGCTGTCGGGATAGATCACGCTGAACACGTGGGGCAGATCCTCGCCCTCAAAGGTCGGGAACTCCATGAAGTCCACGTCCACGCCCTTGCCGCGCAGCTCGTGCGCCAGCCGGCGGGTCTGCTTCAGCGCCATGAAATCGCCGCTGCTGGTGACCAGGAAGGTCGGCGGGAGCTTGCCCGCGCGCAGCATGGCGCTGACGTTCATATAGGGCGCGGTGGGCTTGCGCTTATAGTCGTCGCCCCACATTTTGCGCGTATAGACGGCCATGTAGCCCTTGTCGTCCATGTAGGCGACGGGGGAGGTCAGCGCGAGCATCGAAAGCTTCAGCTCGCAGTCGGCCACGTCGAACACGCTGCGCAGCGCCTTGCTGGAAAGCAGCGCCGCCGCATAGGCCGCAAGGAAGCCGCCCGCGGAATCGCCCGTGAGCAGGATCTTGTCCTTTTGGCAGGGATAATCGCCCAGGTGCGCTTCGATCCACTGCAGCGCGGCCATGACGTCCTGCAGCTGCTCGTTGACCGTGACCTGCGGCACCAGGCGGTAGCTCATGTTGAACACCGTGTAGCCGCGCGCGGCCAGCGTGAGGCAGTAGAGCCGGTTGAGCTCCTTGTCGCCGTACATCCAGCCGCCGCCGTGCACGTCGATGATGACCGGCAGGGGCTCGGTCGTGCCCGCGGGGTAGTAGACGTCGAGCTTATGCATCGGGTCGCCGTCGTCGAGGTAGCACAGATCGGTCACGCGGGTGAGCGTCTGCGGCTCGGGCAGGGTGGCGAGGCGCTTTTGGTCCTCCTGACCCACGAAGCTCCAGAATTTGTCCATGAGGGAAATGATGACTGACATACAAAAGCCTCCTTATCGATGGCTGAGATACTCTTTCACCGCGTCTTCCCACGCGGGCAGACGCGAAAAGCCCGCTTCGTCCAGACTGCGCTTACTGAGACGCGAATTCTTCGGGCGGGGCGCTTTGGCGGCGTAGTCCTCCGTGGTGACCGGCAGCACCGTGACGGCTTTTCCGGCAAGGGAAAGCGCGAATTGCGCCAGCTCGAACCACGAGCATTCGCCCTCGTTCGTCGCGTGAAAGACGCCGTATTTGCCGCTTTCGATCATGCTGCAAAGAAGCTTTGCCAGATGGCGGCTGTAGGTCGGCGCGCCGACCTGGTCGACCACCACGCGCAGCGTGTCGTGCGTGTCGGCAAGGCGCAGGATCGTTGCAATGAAGTTGCGGTCCTGTTCGCCGAAGACCCACGAGGTGCGCACAATGTAATGCTTCGGGCAAAGCAGCTCCACGGCCAGCTCGCCCGCATATTTCGATTTGGCATAGACGCCGCGCGGCGTCTTGGGGTCGTCCGTTTCCAGCGGTTCGCCGCCGTCAGAGCCGAAAACGTAATCGGAGCTGAGATACAGCAGCTCGATATCGCTGCCGCAGGCTTCGGCCAGATAGGTCGTGCCGGTCACGTTGACGCGGGCGCAGGCTTCAAAATCGTCTTCGGCTTTGTCCACGGCCGTATAGGCGGCGCAGTGGATCACCGAGGTGATCTCTCTGTGCGCGTCAAAAAACGCGCGCACGCGTTCTTCATCAGTCAGGTCGAGCGTGTCGGCGTCGATGCCGAAAAAGGCTCTGTTTTGCTGCTTCAACAGGGCGCAGACGTCACCACCGACCTGCCCCTTTGCGCCGGTAACAAGAATCATAGGGCGCCTCCAACGGTGAAACGGACGTCGCTGTCTTTGAGCAGAGGCGCGGCCTGATCTTTTGCGGACAGAACGGGCGACTCCACGCCCCAGTCAATGCCGAACACGGGGTCGTCAAAGCGGACGCTGCGGTCGGCCTCTTTGTTGTAACAGGCGTCGACCTTATAGAAGACCTCCACGTCGTCGGTCAGCGTGACGAAGCCGTGCAGAAAGCCCTTCGGAATGAAAAGCAGCTGCTTGTTTTCGGCGCTGAGCGTCACCGCCACGTGCTGCAAAAACGTGGGCGAGCCCTCGCGCAGATCCACCGCAACGTCCAGAATCTCGCCGCGGGTGCAGCACAGGAGCTTCGCCTGCGCAAACGGCGCCTTCTGACAGTGCAGACCGCGCAGCGTGCCCTTCACGGCAGAAAACGAGCGGTTGTCCTGCACGAAGACGCAGTCGATCCCGCTTTGCCGGAACGCTTCGGCGCTGTAGGATTCATAGAACCAGCCGCGCGCGTCGCCGAACACCTGCGGGGTGCAAAGCTTCACGTCGGGAATGGCGGTGGGGGTGACGGTCATGGGGCTCACGTCCTTTCTTCCCTTTATTATACTATCATCCCCGTGCTTCGTCAAGAGATACGTTTTTCATAAAACGGTTGTTTTTTATCCTTCGGTATGCTACAATAAACCGAAACAAACAAAGGAGGCGGTCAGATGAAAAAGGCGGCGATCATCGGCGGCGGCGCAGCGGGGCTCTGCTGCGCGTGCGAGCTGCTGTCTCTTGCCGGGGGCCGCGTGGCGGTGACGCTGTTTGAACAGAAGGACCGCGTCGGCAGGAAGCTGCTTGTCACAGGCAACGGCAGGTGCAATCTGACGAACCGCGGCGCGTGTCCCGACGCATATCCAAAGGACGTGCGCGCGTTCGCCGCGCCCGCGCTGCAGCGGTTCGGGCCCGAGAGCACCCTGCGGTTTTTCGAACGCCTTTCGCTTCTGACGCACACCGACGGCGAGGGACGTGTCTATCCGCTTTCCAATCAGGCGGCGGGCGTGCTCGACGCGCTGCGGCTGGAAGCCGTGCGCCTGGGCGCAGAGCTGCGCTGCGGCACGGCCGTAACCGCGCTGCGGCCGGCAAAGAGCGGCTGGCTTGTCAACGGCGAAGCCTTTGATTTCGCGGTGCTCGCTCCCGGCGGCAAAGCGGCGGCGCGCGATTTTTCCGACAGGCTGCTGCGCGCGCTTTCGCTGCCGCTGACCAAGACGGCGCCCGGCCTCGTGAAGCTGCAGACCGCCGACCCGCTGCCGCGCTCGCTCAAGGGCCTGCGCGCCCGCGCGAAGCTGACGCTGCTGCTCGGCGGCAGGAAGGCCGCCGAAGAAACGGGCGAGCTGCAGTTCGGCGACGGCACGCTGTCCGGCATCGCCGCCATGAACCTTTCGTCCGTCTGTGCGCGCGCCGCGCTGCACGGCGAAACGCAGGCGGAGATCGCCGCCGACTTTGTGCCGGAGCTTCCGCCTGACGCGCTGAAACGGCTGCTGCAAACGGTTGCCGCAACCGGGCAGCGCGAGATGTGCGAAGATCTTTTGAGCGGCCTGATGGTCAAAAAGCTCGGCGTCTGCTTGCTCAAACGCGCCGGCATCCGCCCCGACGCGCCGACGCGCAGCCTCACCGGCGCGCAGCTTGACGCCCTGTGCGAACAGTGCAAGCGCTGCGTGTTCCCGATCACGGGCAGCGGCGCCTTTGCCGACGCCCAGGTGACGGTCGGCGGCCTTTCGCAAAGCGGCTTTGACCCCGCCACGCTGGAAAGCCGGCAATATGAGAACCTCTATGCCTGCGGCGAGGTGCTGGACGTGGACGGCCCCTGCGGCGGGTTCAACCTGCAATGGGCCTTTGCCTCCGCGCGCCTTTGCGCCGCGTCCGTTGCGGAGAAGTGCCTATGATCCGGATCAGTGAACTGAAGCTGCCGCTGGAAAGCGACAGAGACGACCTCAAAAAAAGCTGCGCCGCCGCGCTGCGCGTGCCGCCGTCCGAGATCGCGTCGCTGACGCTCGTGCGCCGGTCGATCGATTCGCGCAAAAAGGACGACGTGCATTTTGTCTTCACCGCGGACGTGGCGCTGAAAACGAACGAAGAGGCCGTGCTGCGCCGTTCGCGCAATCCCCGCGTGAGCGCCGCTCCGATGTGGAGCTACCGCATGCCCGAAAACCGCCGCACGTCCGCTTTGCGGCCGGTGGTGGTCGGCTTCGGCCCGGCGGGCATCTTCGCCGCCCTGACGCTCTCCCGCGCGGGGCTGCGGCCGCTGGTGCTGGAACGCGGCAGCGACGTGGAAACCCGCACCGCCGACGTGCAGCGCTTTTTCCGCACGCGAACGCTCAACCCCGATTCCAACGTCCAGTTCGGCGAGGGCGGGGCGGGCACGTTCTCCGACGGCAAGCTGACCACCGGAATCAAGAGCGATTATTGCCGCAAGGTGTTTCTGGAATTCTTCCGACACGGCGCGCCCGAGGAGATCCTCTGGTCCGGCACGCCGCATATCGGCACCGACAAGCTGGTAGACGTCATCCGCAATATGCGAAAAGAGATTATCGCAAACGGCGGCGAAGTGCGCTTCGGCGCAAAGCTGACCGATCTCATTTTGTATAACGAATCCGTGCAGGGCGTGCGCTACACGCAAAACGGCGGCGTCTTTGATTTTGAAACCGACACGGTAATCTTCGCCGTCGGCCATTCCGCGCGCGACACGGTGGAGATGCTGCGCCGCCGCGGCGTTGTGATGATGCAAAAGCCGTTTTCGGTCGGCGCGCGGATCGAGCATCCGCGCGAGGTGATCGACCGGGCGCAGTACGGCAGCTTTGCCGGCCACCCGGCGCTGCCCGCCGCGGTCTATAAGCTCGCCTGCCACGGCGAACATGAGCGCGGGGCCTATACGTTCTGTATGTGCCCGGGCGGTACGGTCATCTCCGCCGCCAGCGAAGAAGGCGGCGTTGTGACCAACGGTATGAGCAAATTCGCCCGCGACGAAGAGAACTCCAACAGCGCCGTTCTGGTCAACGTCTATCCGGAAGAGTTCCCCTCCGACGACCCGCTGGCGGGCTTTCAGCTGCAGCGGCAGCTCGAGCAGACGGCGTTTTGCCTCGGCGGCGGCGATTACACCGCGCCCTGCCAGCTGGTCGGCGACTTTCTGGCGGACCGGCCGTCAAAAAAGCTCTCGTTCGTGAAGCCCAGCTTCACCACGGGCGTCGTGCCGTCCGACATCCGGCAGTGTCTGCCGAAGAAGGTGACCGACACCATGGCGCAGGCGATCGTGCTGATGGATGAAAAGCTCCGGGGCTTCGCCCTGCCCGACGCCGTGCTGACCGCGCCGGAAAGCCGCTCCTCGTCCCCGGTGCGCATCGTGCGCGACGACATTCTGCAATCGAACGTCCGCGGGCTCTATCCCTGCGGCGAGGGCGCCGGCTATGCGGGCGGCATCGTTTCCGCCGCGGTGGACGGCATCAAATGCGCCCACGCGGTGCTGGAGGATGAGAGCGAGTTGAACCACAGGACGTAGACGGCGGCCCTGCGCTGTTTGAATGACCGGAAGACCGGCATGCCCTCTGACATGCCGGTTTATGCTTTTCTTTTGCGGATGCCGCGGCTTTCTGCAAAAAGTTAAGGATCATTAAAAACAAAAAAAGACTTGACATCCGCCTAAACATTTGATAAAATATAATTGCAAAAAATTAAAAATGTAATTTGTACGGGATCAGCTTGCCGCGCGGCGGTGAAACAGGGCAACCGGCTTTACGTTTCGTTTGATGCCGCGGCTGAAGCGATTCCGTGACAGGAGGCAACGACAATGAAATACGCAGTCAGATACTACACCAAAACAGGGAACACGAAACAGCTGGCTCAGGCTGTTGCCATAACGCTCGGCGTTGAGGCGCTGCCGATCAGCGAGCCCGTTACCGAGCCGGTCGATTATTTGTTCCTCGGCAACTCCTACTACGCGTTCAGCATTGACCCTGCGGTCAGAAGCTTCGTGCAGTCGCTTGACAAAAACCTGGTCGGCAAGCTCGTCAATTTCGGCTCTGCCGCCATGCTGAACTCCACCTATAAAAAGGTGAAGGCAGAAGCGGACAAGGTCGGCATTCCCATGGCGGAAACGGAGTTCCATTGCCGCGGCGAATTCAAGGGCGTGCACAAGGGCAGGCCGAACGCGGACGACAGAAAAGCGGCCGCCGCGTTTGCAAAGACGTTCCTGGATGTATAAGGAGGCGAGAGGGATGGAACAAAGCGATCTGAAAACCTTTCTCAAAGCCCAGCAGGGTGAACTGGACGCGGTGCTGATGTATAATGCGCTTGCCGACGCGGTCAAGGACAGGAACGACGCCGAAACCTTCCGCCGCCTCGCCGCCGAGGAGGGCCACCATGCATCCGTGTTCAAACAGCTCAGCGGCCAGACGCTGACGCCGAAAAAGACGCTGGCGACCGTTGTGCCGCTCTTTTACAAAATCATCGGCAAAAAACGCCTGTATCCGATCATCGCCAAATTCGAATATGACGCCGTCAACACCTATGCGCCGGTTGCGCAGCGCTTTTCTGAGGTGGAAAGCGTCAAGAACGATGAAAAGCGGCACGGCGACACCGTGATGGCGCTGCTGAACAAATAAGCGTTTTTTCAAAACAAAAAGAGCTGTACCATCGCACAGCTCTTTTTTGGTTAGATTCGATTATTCTTCGCTGATTGCGCCCACCGGGCAGCCTTCCGCGCAGGAACCGCAGCTGATGCAGACGTCCGCATCGATCACATATTGCGCGTCGCCTTCGCTGATTGCGCCCACCGGACAAGTGTCCGCGCATGCACCGCAGGAAATGCAGTCGCCGTTGATGGAATATGCCATGTAAGAGCACCTCCTTGAATTTATTTCGGCTTCATTTTAACATAAAACGGCGGAAAATCAAGCCCTTTTATGGAATATAAGAAAAATTAGCGCATGCTAACTGCAGCTGCGTTTCGACAGGCTCCGACCGCAGCCGGGCCTTTTTTCGCGTGTTCGGCCACGAAATGCGTCGGAACGCTTGACGAACGCTCCGTTTTCGTTTAGAATGAACAGAGCACAAAGCGTGCCGGGAGAGTGAAAGATATGGAACCACTGAAAATCCGACCTTCCATGGTTTTTGCAAGCATGAACCGCAAGGACGAAATGAAGCCGTTCGACGGAAATCCGCGCACCCGCTGGGTCGGCGGTCTGACGCCGGGCTGGTTCGACGTGTCGTTTGACCGTATGGTTCGCCTTTTGCGGCTTGAGATGGAGACGCAGAAGAACAGCTGCTGCCTGTTCACCGTCTATGCCAGCGCCGACGGCGTTTCGTTTTCGCCGGTTCTGCAGCAGGCGGACGAGGGGGACGACAGCGGCAGCTACGGCTTTGACTGCGACACACTGTGCTGCAGACTGCGCGTGTTCATCGAGGTGGATTCCGCCTCGCCGCGCGCACGCATCCGCGCGCTGCGCCTGTTCGGCGAGGAGACCGCCGTTCCTGCGCCGAAGCCGGAAGCACCCGTGGTCTGCCCGTTT
>JAEEUW010000104.1 GCA_016290665.1 Clostridiaceae bacterium
GAAAGCAGCATATCGGACCCGATGATGAGATACAGCTTGTCCTCCGGGTAACAGTCGTGCAGCGCATGCAGGGTTTCAACTGTGTAGCTTTTGCCTGCGCGGCGCAGCTCCATGTCGCTGACAATGAACCGCGGATCGGTGAACGTCCGGCGGCAAAGCGCAATCCGGTCTTCACCGGTGGCGAGGCCGGGCGCCTCCTTGTGGGGCGGAACGCTGGCCGGCATAATGATGACCATATCCAGCTGCGCGACGTCCGCAGCCAGCGCCGCAAGCCGCAGGTGCCCGACGTGGGGCGGGTTGAACGTGCCGCCGAAGAGTCCGATGCGTCTCATCGCTTCGCCTTTGTCACGCGCACCTTGACGCGCTTGTTGCTTCTGCTTTCGCGCAGGGCCTTTTCGCGGGCGCGTCTTGCGGCCTGCTTCAGGTTCTTCTCTTTCTGCGCGGCCTTTTCCCTGAGCTCGGGACTTTCGCGATACAGCACGATGACGCCGCCGATGACCTGAATCACTTCGGCGCCGGTGGCCGCGGCCAGCTGATCCGCCGCTTCGCGCGGGGTGATCGGCGAGGATTCCAACAGCACCTTGACCTTGATCAGCTCACGGGCGCGCAGCGCGTCGTCCGTCTGGGCGATGACGCCCTCGTTCATGCCGCTTTTGCCGATGTGGAACAACGGCTCCAGTCCGTTGGCCCTTGCGCGGAAAGCGGCGCGTTCTTTTCCAGTCATGTTATAACTCCTTGTTCTCGTTCAGATAGGCCGGCAGCGCTTTTGCAAGCTTGCGCAGGCCGTCGCCGCGGTGCGAAACCGCGTCTTTTTCTTCGCTTGAAAACTCGGCGAAGCTGCGCGCTCCGACCATGAACAGCGGATCGTAGCCGAAACCGCCGTCCCCTCTTTGTTCATAGCCGATTTTGCCGCTGCAGCGGCCTTCCACCTCCAGCGTTCTGCCGTCCGGAAAGCAGACGCAGACGGCGCTGACAAAGGCGGCCGTGCGCTGTTCGTCCGGCGTATCGCGCAGCGCGTCAAGCAGCTTTTGCATATTCGCCTCATCGTTGCCGTGTTCTCCGGCAAAACGCGCGGAACGGACGCCGGGAGCGCCGCCGAGCGCGTCGACGCAAAGGCCGCTGTCGTCGGCGATACAGGGCATACCGGATTCCAGACAGCCGCCGTGCGCCTTCAGATATGCGTTTTCGCGAAAGGTTTCGCCGGTCTCCTCCACGTCGGTGAGGGTGATTCCGGCCATCTCGGCCGTGAGAACCTCAACGCCGAGCGGACCGAGGATGCGCTGCATCTCGGCTTGTTTTTTCCGGTTGTGCGTCGCAATCAGAAACTGCATGGCTCAGTCCTCGTCGGCGTGCGTTTCCGCCGTGTTTTCAAACAGCGCCTTTGCGAACACCTTCTGGTCAAACGGCTGCAGGTCGTCAAGCTGTTCGCCCACGCCGATGAATTTAATCGGCAGCTTCAGCTCGTTTTTGATGGCAAGCACAACGCCGCCGCGGGCCGTGCCGTCCAGCTTGGTGAGCACGATGCCGGTCAGCTCCGCCACCTGCATGAATTCTCTGGCCTGACTCACGGCGTTCTGGCCGGTTGTGGCGTCGAGCACGAGGAAGATCTCGCGGTCGGCATACGGCAGCTCGCGATCCACCACGCGGTAGATCTTGGCCAGCTCGTCCATCAGGTTTTTCTTGTTGTGCAGACGCCCCGCCGTGTCGATAATGATGATATCGACGTCGCGGGCGATGCCCGCCTGGATGGTGTCATAGACCACGGCAGCAGGGTCGGAGCCCTCTTTTTGCTTGATCAGATCAACGCCTGCGCGGTCCGCCCAGACCTCAAGCTGTTCAATCGCCGCCGCGCGGAACGTATCCGCGGCGCCGAGCAGTACCTTCTTGCCCTCCGCCTTATAATGCGCGGCCAGCTTGCCGATCGTCGTCGTTTTGCCCACGCCGTTGACGCCGATCATCAGGATGACGGACGGAATCGTGATGAGGCCCATGTCCTCGCCGCCGTCCAGCATGCCGGCGATGATGTCGGCAATAATCATTTTCGCGTGCTTCGGGTTGCGAACGCCGCCTTCCCGCACGCGGTCGCGCAGCTGCTCCACCACATCCGTGGCGGTTTTGACGCCGACGTCGGCCATGATGAGCGCTTCCTCCAGATCGTCATAGAGGTCGTCGTTGATCTCCTCATAGGCGCCCAGCACGTCTTCCAGCTTTTTATCGAGCCCCTCACGGGTCTTTTTCAGACCGAAGCCGAATTTTTTAAAGATACCCATTGGTGATCCGCTCCTTTATCCGGTAATGCCGAGGCGATTGGCGATCTCGGCCGTTTTGAGTTCCAGCAGCTTGCTCACGCCCTGCTCCTGCATGGTGATGCCATAGAGCATGTCCGCTTCCTCCATGGTGCCGCGGCGGTGCGTAATCAGGATAAACTGCGTGTTCTTGGTCATGCGGCGCACGTACTGTGCGTAGCGTGTGACGTTGGAATCGTCCAGCGCTGCCTCCACTTCGTCGAAGATGCAGAACGGCGCCGGGTTGACCTTGAGGATGGCGAACAGCAGCGCAATGGCCGACAGGCCCTTTTCGCCGCCCGAAAGCGCATCCAGGCGTTTGACGTTTTTGCCCGGCGGCTGAAGACGGATATCAATGTCGCTTTCCAGCACGTCGGTCGGATCCTCGAGCTGCAGCTCGGCACGTCCGCCGTCAAACAGCTCGCGGAACGTTTCGTCAAAATAGTTGTTGATCTTGCTGAACTGCTCGCGGAAGCGGTTCGACATCTTGTCGGTCAGCTCTGCAATCAGCTTTTGCAGTTCGGCCTTGGAGCGTTCCACGTCCTGCAGCTGGTCGCGCATGAACGTGTAGCGTTCGTTGACCTCTTTATATTCGTCGATGGCGCCGACGTTGACCGAGCCGAGCGCGCGGATCTTGCCGCGGATCTCGCCGAGTCTGCGTCGTGCAGCCGTGGGCTGGTCGGTTTTTTCATGGCTCTGCTGAGCTTCGCGCAGCGTGAGCTGATAATCGTCATACAGACGGCCGACGGTTTCGTCATAGTCCTTGACCATCGTCTCTTTTTTCGCTTCCAGACGGGCCTTTTCGCCGCCGATCTGTTCACGTTCGGCGGTCAGCTCGCGCTCCTTCTGGCGCAGCGCGGCGCTTTCCTCCTGCGCTGTCTGCCGCGTCTGCTGCAACGTGACGATGCGGTCTTTTTCCTCCTGCGCCTGCCGCCGTTTCTGCGCGGCCTGCGTTTTGGCTTCTTCCATCGTCTGCTGCAGCGCACGGTTGCGCGCGGCGATCTCTTCGATTTCGGAAAGCAGCTGCTTGTCGCGATCCTCGTGGCTGACCAGACGCGACAAAAGCAGATGCAGCGCGTCGGTGCGCACGGCAAGGTCCTTGTCGGCGTCGTGCAGCTCCAGCGTCAGGCGCGAAAGCCGGTCGGTGAGCTCTTCGCGCTGCTGCGTCAGCGACTGCTTCTGCGTTTCCAGCTTTTGCAGCGCTTCGTTCAGGGCGGCCGCCTCGGTCTCCAGCGCAGCGCTCTTCTGCTGCGCGGCGTCGGCGTCGGCCTGCAGCTCGCCAAGGCGCCGGTCAAACGACGAAAGCTCGTTGTCCAGCGTATCCAGCGCGTCCTTTGCGGACTGACGCTGCTCTTCAAACAGCCGCTGCTCGCCCTCCAGACGGATGCGGTCCTGCGTCAGGGCAAGCTGCCGTTCCTTGGCTTCGTTCAGAGCCGCAGCCGTCTCTTCGGCGGCGGCAAGCGCCTCGTCGTGCTGCTTCGTCAGCGCGGCAACCTTCGCGTCGAGCCCGGCGCAGACCTGCTGCAGCCGGTCGATTTCGGCGCCGCGGGTCAGGAAGCCGGCCGTCTTCGACTGCGAGCCGCCGGTCATGGAGCCGCCGGGGTTGACAACCTGCCCGTCGAGGGTCACGATCTTGAAGCGATAGCCGTATTGCTTGGCAATGACGACGGCGCAGTCAAGATCCTCGGCCACGGCGCAGCGGCAAAGCAGCGCGTCGATCACGCCGCGGTACTGCGCGTCGCAGGAAACGAGCGCATTGGCCATGCCGACAAAGCCGAAGCAGGCGTCAAGGCCTTTTTCGTCGAGCGGCTTCGCTTTGACTGCGGAAATGGGCTGGAACGTGGCGCGACCGAATGAGCCGTGCTTCAGATAGCGGATGGCGGCCTTGGCGTCGTTTTCAGTGTCGCAGACGATATGCTGCACCGCGTTGCCGAGTGCTGTTTCAATGGCGACGGCATAGTACGCGTCCATGGCGATCAGCTTGCTGACCGTGGCGTGAATGCCGTGCAGGCGGCCTTTTTCCGCCTCCTGAATCGTAGCCTTGACCGCGCCGGAATACCCGTCCATGGTTTTTTCCAGATCTTCCAGCATTCTGAGCTTGGAACGGCTGCGCTGCAGATCGAACGCGGCCTCGTCGAGCGACTTTTTCAGGTCGTCGGCCTTTTGCGCGCGGCCCTGTGCCTTCATCGTCAGCGCGTCGCAGACGTTGGTTGCCTCCTGCAGCTGCGCCGCGGCTTCGTCCACGGCCTTTTTTGCCGATTCGGCCTGCTTGTCAAGCTCCGCGAGCGCTGCGGCCTGCTGCGCATGCACGGAGCCGATGGACGCCTTGCGTTCCACGATCTCGTTCATGGCGGTCTGGGCGGACCAGGCGGCAACCTTCGCGTCGGCGGCCTGCGCGGCAAGCGCGGACAGGCGCGCGTTGACGGAATCGGCTTCGCCCTCCAACGATCCGCCGGTCTCGCTCATCTGCTGCAAAGCGGCCTTTACGCCGTCAAGCGAGGTCTGCTTTTGCGCACGAATGGCGTTGATCTGATCGATCAAACGCTGCTCCGCGTCAATCTCTTTTTGCAGCTGATCGCGGCTTTCGCCGGCCGTCTGGCGGTCGCGCTCAATGCGCGCGATGGTTTCTTCGTTATGCTGCGCGGAGTTCTGAAGCACGGCGCACTGGGCGTCCAGCTGTGCCGCTTCCTCCTCCAGCGCGGCGATCGCGGTGCGGATTTCGTCGATAGTCATGGTGATCTGCTGGGCGCGGGCAATGGCGTCCTCCGTCTGTGCGGCAACGTCCTGCAGGGTTTGCTCGCTTTGCTCATAATGCTGCGTGGCAATGGCAATAGCGTCCTCCTGCGCGCGCAGATCGTCCTTGAGCTTTTCAATGGCGTAGAGCCACAGACCGATCTCCAGCGTTTTGCGCTCGTCGGAAAGCACCAGAAACTTTTCGGCTTTTTCGCTTTGAATCTTCAGCGGGCCGATGCGTTCTTCCAGCTCGGTGAGGATGTCGCGCAGACGCAGCAGGTTCTCTTCCGCCTGCGCCAGCCGTTTGAGCGAATCCTGCCGGCGGTAGCGGTAGGCGGAAATGCCGCAGGCCTCCTCCAGCATATCGCGGCATTCGCGCCCCTTGCCGGAGATCATATCGGCGATCTTGCCCTGACTGACCAGAGAGTAGCCGTCGCGGCCGAGGCCCGTATCCATAAACAGCGCATGCAGCTCGCGCAGCAGCACGTTTTTGCCGTTGACCTTGTATTCGCTTTCGCCCGAGCGGAAGAAGCGCCGCGTCACGGTGATTTCATCTTCATCGACCTCGCTGATGGTGCGGTCGGTATTGTCCAGATACAGCGTGACCTGCGCAAAGGTGTGCGCCTTGCGCACCTTGGTGCCGTCAAAGATGACGTCCTCCATCTTGGAGGAACGCAGCGATTTGGTCGACTGCTCGCCGAGCACCCAGCGCACCGCGTCGGAGATGTTGCTTTTCCCACTGCCATTGGGGCCCACGACCGCCGTAATGCCGCGGTTGAAGTGGAGCACCGTCTTTTCCGGGAAGGACTTGAAGCCCTGCATTTCGATCGCTTTGAGTATCATGTCGTCTTACCTTTATCCTCTGATTTCATAGAGCCGCAGCGCGTCGTCGCCCTGCAGCCGGATCGTATACCCTTTGTCTTTGAAAAACGCCTTGTTGCGCCCGTTATGGCCGGCGGCGCGCGAAAGAAAGCGCGAACCGACGGTGATCGTATGGACGCCCTGCGGACGGCTGTGCAGCAGATTCTGCATACGTTCGAGATAGACCGCGCCGTCCACCAGCTCGCGCAGCGCCGGATGAAACGGCCCGGCGAGCAGATTATTCCGCAGAGATGCAACCGCGTGCAGACCGAGGCGGATCACCGGCACGCCGTTTTCTTCAAACCGCGGCGCCAGCTTAGCACAAAGCGCCACCGCCTCGTCCAGCGTCTGCGGCGCATACCTTCCCGCCAGATAATCGGCGGCAAGCGGCGTACCGCGCAGCACAAGCGTCGGATAAATCCGCGCCGTATCTGCGCCGAACGAAAGCAGCTCATCGGCTGTCCGCAGCGCGCCGGCGTCGCTGTCGCCGGGCAGACCGGTCATCATCTGCACGCCGAGCTCGAACCCGTGCGCTTTCACAAGCCGGCAGGCGTTTTCTACGTCCGCCCGGGTGTGGCCGCGGCCGTTGCGCTGCAAAACGGCGTCGTCCGTGCTCTGACAGCCGAGCTCGACCGTCGTCACGCAGTAACGCTTCAGAAGCGAGAGCACGTCGTCACTGACAGCATCCGGCCGGGTCGAGATGCGGATGCCGGCAAACGCGCCGTTTTCTACAAACGGGAACGCCGCGGCGAGCAGCGCAGTCATGGTTTCGCGCCGCAGCATGGTGAAGCTGCCGCCGAAAAAGGCGATCTGTCCGTGCTTCGTATCGGCGCCGGATGCGATTGCGGTCTGCGCGACTTCGGTCACGTCCTGCGGCGTCACCGTCGTTTCCCGGCCGGTGATCGCCTTCTGGTCACAGAATGAGCAGCGATGCGGACAGCCGAGAAACGGCACGAACAGCGCTGCGTTCACATGCTTCATGTGTGAATGCCCATCAGCTCCAGCGCCGCCTTGGCTGCGGCCTGCTCCGCCGCTTTTTTGCTTCTGCCGATGCCGGACCCGATCACGTTGGAATTGAGATGAACCTCCACCTCAAAGCTCTTTCTGTGGTCCGGGCCGCTTTCGCCGACCAGCACATAGCTCAGATGCTCGTCCGGGTTTTTCTGGATGATTTCCTGCAGCGCGGTCTTGTAATCGTTGAACGACGGCGTCTGCATGGCCGCCTGTCTGAGAAACGGCAGCACAAAGTCGCGCGCCGCGTCGATGCCGCCGTCCAGATAAATGGCGGCGATCACGGCTTCAAAGGCGTCGGCCAGAATGGACGCGCGTTCGCGTCCGCCGGTCAGCTCCTCGCCCTTGCCGAGCAGTATGTATTTGCCAAGATCGATCTCCTGCGCAAAGCCGAAGAGCGATTTTTCGCAAACGCATGCTGCACGGCGCTTTGTCATCTCCCCTTCCGGCAGATGACTCAGGTTGTGATAGAAATAGTCGGCC
>JAEEUW010000105.1 GCA_016290665.1 Clostridiaceae bacterium
CGGCGAAGAGGACTACACGTCATTCACGGTCGGCACGATTGATTTTGCCAAGCTGAAAAACGGCGTCAACAGGTTCCGCATGACGGCCGACGAGACCGGCGCCGCGCTGCTGCGCAATTCCGCCGACAACGAATTCAACGTTCTGGTCGATCTGCGCGGCATGCAGAGCAAAACGCTGGACGCGACCGGCAGCAAGGTGGTCTTCCTGAATCAGGCCGGCGATAAAAAATACAATGCCGGGCTGACGGCGGAGGACCTCGGCAGCGTGCAGATCATCGGCCCGGCGGCCAGTCTTGAAAAGCTGACGGCCGACCAGCTGCAGATCGAAATCAACGTCTCCTCGCTCAAGACGGAAACCACCGTCTGGCAGTCCGTGCGCGTCAGCAATATCTCCATCCGCGCTGCGGGCGTGGACGACTGCTGGGTCTTCGGCAGCTATCATACCCGCGTGCAGGTGCTGAACAAATAAGAGCATAAAAAAAGCGATCCGTCTGTGTTCCGCAGGCGGATCGTTTTTGCGTCACTTCTTCTTTTTGAGCAGCGCGGCGCCAATGGAAAGCGCCGTGGCCGCGCCGGTCACGAGCAGACCGTGCGGCAGATATTTGAGCACCTGCCGCGGGGAGGACGGCGCGTGGGTCATCACGAATTCGGTCACGGGCTTTGCCGGCTGATAGTCGCACAGCGCTTCCATCGTCACCGTGTGCGTCTCAAAGCGGCGCGGGTCGTCCTCGTGCAGCGTGAACACGCGCACGCCGCGCTTTGCGCCCGGGCCGTAGGTGTGGAAGCCGCAGCCCTGCGTATAGCCCAGAAGGATGCCGCGGTGCTCGATCGAAAACGAGTTGATGTGGTCGTGGCCGACCCAGACGCCCAGCACGTCGCCCTTTTCGGTCAGGGCGTCGAGCTCGCCGGTGTTGTCGTCGGGCGCTGCGGGTGATTCCAGCATGAAATCGCCGCGGCGCAGCGCTTCGTCGGGCAGGACGTAATATTCGCCTGCGTGGCTGTAGAACGCCTCCACGGCGCCGTCTGTGCCCTTCGGCACGCGTTTCAGGACGTCGTAGTATTCCGGCAGAGGAATGTGCTGGAACACGATGGCGGGCAGATACGCGCCGTTTGCGGCAAAGAGGCGTTCGCGTTCCTGCCGGAACCATGCGATCCGCGCGGGCGTGACAGGCTGATAGACGCCGTCCGGCCCCTTGCCGCCGGAATCGATCACATATAAATTGAAGATATCTTTCTTGCCGCGGCTGTCTTTGATCTGCAGCGAGAAGGTTCCCGGGTCCTCAGTCGAGCGGACGTGACCGGAGACGAAGCCCTTGTGCGACGCATAAATCTTCATCTGCGCGGCGTTCGGGATCCCGCAGTTGCTGTCGTGGTTGCCGAAGGTGACGCAGAAGGGGACGCCGCGGTCCTCGAGCGGGCGCAGCAGGTCCGCGATGGTGCGGCTGATCTTGCGCATTGTGTCGCCGCGGAAGGAGGGGGAATAGCCCTTAAGCTGGTCGCCTGTGAAGACGACGAGGTCGGGCTTCACCCGGTCGAGCGCAAGCGAAATGAGCTTCACCGTGTCCGGGTTCACCGTGTGGTTCTCCTGCGCGTCGGTGATCTGCATCAGCGTAAACCGGCCGTTTTTGAATTGCAGCTGTTCGTTCATGGGCGCACCGCCTTTCGTTCTGCTTTTATTGTAATCTCTGCGCGGTTTTTGTCAAGATTTCCCGGGAAAAGATTGACAAGCTTTTTTCCTTGTGCTATAGTAAACCCACAACATAAAAGTTGATTAAAAAAACAGAGTAGGCGTCGGAGCGTACAGTGTCCGCGGGACGGGGAGTTGCCCGCGGAACGAAGGCGCAGCCGCGGTTCCGGCGCCGCATCCCGCTGTTTGAAGAAAGCTCGGCTTCCTTTTTGCAGTGGGCAAAAGGAGGCTTTTATCATGTCTGAAACAACCCTTTCTGCCCGTGAACCGAAGATCTGCTCCAAAGAATACTGGCGTCTGGCGGCCAAAAACTTCTCCGACGTGCGCATGCTCGTGTTCGCGTCGCTGATTATCGCGCTGCGCGTGGCGGTCAAGATGCTCAAAATCCCGCTGGCTGCCGGTCTGTCACTGTCGTTCGACTGCTACGTCAATTCGGTCGGCTCCATGATCTACGGTCCGCTGGTCGGCCTTGCCGTCGGCGCCGTGAGCGACACGCTCGGCTGTCTGATCTTTCCGTCCGGCGCCTACTTCTTTCCGTTCATTTTTGTGGAAATGTCGTCGTCGTTCATCTTTGCGCTGTTCCTGTGGAAGCGTCAGCTTTCCGTCGGCCGGGTGCTGCTTTCCAAGTTCACGGTCAACTTCATCTGCAACATCATCCTGACGTCCGTCTTCTATAAATGGATGCTCTATGTGATTGCAGGCGCGGGAGACCCCGAGGCATATGCGCTGATCAACCTGACGCGCATCGGCAAGAATCTCGTCCTCTTCCCGCTGGAGGCGGTGCTGATTACGCTGATCCTCGGCGCGCTGACCCCGGCCTTCCGGTCGCTGCGGCTGCTGCCGCCCACGCAGGAAAAGCTGAAAATCGAAAAGAAGCACGTCATTCTGATCATTGCGCTGACGCTCGTTTCCGTCGGGCTGATCCTGTTCTACGTGTTCTTCCTGAAAGATTTCATCTCGGCGCATAACATCAAGCTCGGCTGATAGACCGATCTTTTTCGTCACCCGTGAAAAACGGGTGATTTTTTGTCAAACCCTTGACCGCGGGCGCGGTTTGGTTTATGATAGAGAAAAGTATGAAAAAGCAAAGGAATTCATGGATATGACGCAGACCAGAACCGCATTCATCGCCATCGTCGGCTGCCCCAACGTGGGCAAATCGTCCATCCTCAACGCGCTGCTGGGTCAGAAGGTGGCCATCGTCTCCGACAAGCCCCAGACCACGCGCACGCGCATCATGGGCGTGCTGACGGAAGGGGAGACCCAGCTGGTGTTCACCGACACACCGGGCTTCCACCGCCCGCACAACAAGCTGGGCGAAAAAATGATCCAGGCCGTGTCCGACGGCATTGCCGGCGTGGACGCCTGTCTGCTGGTCGTGGAGCCGCAGGGGAAACTGCGCGAAGCCGAAAAGGAACTGATCGCCAAATTCAGAGCGCAGAAAATGCCGGTGATTCTCGCCATCAACAAGATCGACACCGTGCCGGTCAAAACCGACCTCATGGCGCGCATCCTCGAGCTTTCCAAGGTCTATGACTTTGAAGCGGTCGTGCCGGTTTCCGCAGTCAGGAAGGAAGGTCTCGCCGAGCTGAAGGACGAGATGAAGAAGCTGTCGGTGGAATCCGCCCACTTCTTCCCCGACGACACGCTGACCGACCAGCCTGAGCGCGTAATTGCGTCGGAGATCATCCGCGAAAAGATGCTGCGGCTGCTGGACCGCGAGATTCCGCACGGCGTTGCGGTTTCCATCGAAAAGATGCGCGAGCGACCCGATAAGGATATTCTCGACGTCGAAGCGGTGATCTATTGCGAAAAGGAGAGCCACAAGGGCATCATCATCGGCAAAAAGGGCGCCATGCTCAAGCAGATCTCGACCTATGCGCGGCAGGATATGGAGCGGTTTTTCGACTGCAAGATCAACCTGCAGTGCTGGGTCAAGGTCAAGGAGGGCTGGCGCAACCGCGAAGGGCTGATCCACAATTTCGGGCTGGATTGATTTTCCGCCCCGATTTCTGATTAAACTGCGTCCCGGATGTGAAAAGTAGGAATAAGACTGCTTTTTGGAGATGAGACGATGACCAAGAAAGAGCTTTGGCAAACCTTTTTGAAGACCGGACGGATCTCGGACTATATCGCCTATGAGCGCGCCCGCGAGGACGCCCCGGCACAGGACATCCGCAACGTATATCCGGAGGAGCTGGCCGAAGAATTTCTGCAAAACTTTGATTCCGATTTTCCTGCGATGGAACCCTTTCCGGCGCTGGAGGATCCCGAGGAGACCTTTGACGATGACGTATGACACCGACGCGCTGGTGATCAAGGCGCAGAACACGGGTGAAACCGACCGGCTGGTCACGCTGCTGACGCGCAAATACGGGGTGATCCGCGCCTTTGCCAACGGCGCGCGCAGCCCCAGAAACAAAAACGCGGCGGCCACCGGTCTGCTGTGCTACGCCGATTTCACCATCACGCAGACGTCGAAGGGCGTCTGCATTGTGAAGGACGCCACCGCGAAGGACGTGTTTTTTGCGCTGCGCAGCGACATTATCCGCCTGTCGCTGGCGCAGTATTTCGCCGAGCTTGCGGCCGAGCTCGCTCCGCGCGAAGAGGAGGCCGACGAATATCTGGCGCTGCTGCTCAACGCGATCTGGCTGCTGTGTGAAAGCAAAAAGCCGCTGCAGCTGATCAAGGCCGCCGCGGAGCTGCGGCTGCTTTCGCTTTCGGGCTATATGCCCTCGCTGGTCGGCTGCGCCGGCTGCGGCGCGTTTGAAACCGACGTGATGCGGTTCTGTCCCGCGTCCGGCAAGCTCTACTGCGCAGACTGCGTGCCGGGCGAGCCCTGTGTGGAGGTGCCGGCCGCCGTGGTGCACGCCATGCGCCACATCTGTCTGAGCGAACCGGGCAGGCTGTTCAGCTTCCGGCTGTCGGACGACAATCTTCTGCTTCTCAACGACGTCAGCGAACGCTATCTCGGCGCCATGTGCGGCAAACGGTTTGCGACGCTGCAATTCTATAAAACCATGACGCGATAACGAAAGGAACTCTCATGGACAGACATTACATATCTCTGGAACTCGATAAGATTCTGCAGCGCCTTGCGGCGTTTGCCGCTTCGCCCGACGCGAAGGAGCAGATCCTGCTGCTCGAGCCGCAGTCGGATCTGGACGACGTGCAGCGTCTGCAGCGGCAGACCGCGGACGCCCACACGCTGATGGCGCGCTTCGGCGGGCCATCGTTCGGCGGCCTTCGCAACATCAACAACGCCCTTTCCCGCGCCAATGCGGGCAGCGTGCTTTCCATGCGCGAGCTGCTGGACGTGGCCGGCGTGCTGCGCACGATCCGCGGCATCAGCGAATGGCGCAGCTCCAACAGCGGCGTCTCCTGCAGCATTGACGTTTATTTCGATATGCTGACGCCGAACAAGTACCTCGAAGAAAAGATTCTGCAGTGCATCATCAGCGAAGACGAGATGAGCGACAACGCCTCGCCCACGCTGCGCGACATCCGCCGCAGGATCCGCGCTGCGTCGTCCCGCGTCCGCGAGCAGCTCGACAAGCTGATCCGCTCGCCTCATTACCAGAAGTTTTTGCGCGAAGCGATCATCACCCAGCGCAACGGCCGCTACGTGGTGCCGGTCAAGATCGAGCACCGCGGCGAGGTGAAGGGCCTTGTGCACGATACGTCCTCTTCGGGCGCCACGGTCTTTGTGGAGCCGTCCGCCGTTGTGGAGGCGAACAACGACATCAAGGTGCTGCAAAGCAAGGAGCGCGACGAGATCGAACGCATCCTCGCCGAGCTTTCCGAGGAGGCCGGCAGCTTTTATGAGGGCATCAAGCAAAGCTATGCGTGCGCCGTGGAGCTCGACGTCATCTTTGCCAAGGCGAAATACGCCTATGAGCTGAAGGCCACCGCCCCCGCGCTCAACAGCTACGGCAAGATCAACCTGCGCCAGGCGCGCCACCCGCTGATTGACCCGAAGCTGGTCGTTGCCACCGATATCCGTCTGGGCGACGACTTTGACACGCTGATCATCACCGGCCCCAACACGGGCGGCAAAACGGTGTCGATCAAAACGCTCGGCCTGCTCACGCTGATGGCCATGTGCGGCCTGATGCTGCCCGTGGGCGACCGCAGCGAGGTTTCGGTGTTCTCGCACGTGCTGGCGGACATCGGCGACGAGCAGAGCATTGAGCAGTCGCTTTCCACGTTCTCGTCGCATATGACGAATATTATCTCGATTCTCAAAACCGCCGACAGCGAATCGCTGGTGCTGATCGACGAGCTCGGCGCGGGCACCGACCCGGTGGAGGGCGCGGCGCTGGCGATGGCGATTCTCGAACAGCTCCACAGGCAGGGGGCCAAGATCGCCGCCACCACGCACTATGCGGAGCTGAAAACCTACGCGCTGGAAACGCCGCATATCGAAAACGGCAGCTGCGAATTCGACGTGCAGTCGCTGCGGCCGACCTACCGGCTGCTGATCGGCGTGCCGGGACGGTCCAACGCGTTTGCCATCTCCGAGCGGCTCGGGATGGATCACGGCGTCATTGCGCGCGCGCAGGAGCTGGTCAGCGGCGAAAACCGCTCGTTCGAGCACGTGCTGGAAACGCTGGAAGAATCCCGCGCCGAATATGAGACCAAGACCAAAGAGGCCGAGGCGCTCAAAATAGAAGCCGACAAGGCCCGCGAAACCGCGCAGAACTATAAAGATTCGATTGAAGAACTGCGCCGCAAGGAGCTGGAAAAAGCGCAGCAGCAGGCCGCCCGGATCATCGATCAGGCCAAGCGCAGCGCCTACACGCTGATGAACGAGCTGGAGGAACTCAAAAAGCAAAGCGATAAATCGGCCGACAAGGCCGAGATGGTCCGCCGCGCCAAGCAGCAGATGCGCCGCAGCATGGGCGAGTTCGACGAGATCACGAATCCCGTGGTTTCGCAGATCGACCCCGACGAGCCCTACGTTTTGCCGCGGCCGCTGAAGGTCGGCGACGAAGTGCTTGTGGTCGACATGGGCAAAACGGCGACCGTCTCCGCGCTGGCGGATAAGAAAGGCGAAATCGAAGTCACCGCAGGCATCATCAAGCTGCGCACGCCGCTCGGGAACCTGCGGCTGCAGGAAAAGAAGGAGCCGCCGAAGAAGCCCTCCCGCGCGGTGCCGAAGCAAGGCGGCGAGTTCCACGTGGCCGGCGGCCAGCGCAATGAATGCGACCTGCGCGGCATGAACGTGGAGGAGGGGATTCTAGAACTCGAACGTCATATGGACCGTTGCATGCGACAGGGGCTCAATGAACTGACCGTGATTCACGGAAAGGGCACCGGTGTTTTGCGCAAAGGCATTCAGGATTATCTGCGCAAGAACAAGTTTGTCAAGTCTTTTCGTCTGGGCACCTTCGGGGAAGGCGAAAGCGGTGTGACGATCGTCACTTTCAAATAAAGTAAAGCTGTGACCGCCGGTTGATCCGGCGGTTCTTCTTTTCGGGTGTAAAGATTTTTTCATTTACACCCCTTGACAAACAAGCAGGAAGTGTGTATAATAGCAGAGCTGTAAAGAAAGGAAACTTTACACTTGTGAAAGAGAGGGAAGCGTCATGGCGAAAAATCTGGATGTCA
>JAEEUW010000016.1 GCA_016290665.1 Clostridiaceae bacterium
CAAATACCTCAACTTCTCGCGCGCCACGAGCGACATGGAGCTGCTCGCCCGCCGCGTGATCGTGGAGCTGGAAGGGGAGGAAGGCCTCGGGCATATCGAAGAATATGCCGACGGCACCACCGAGCGCGGCAGAAACCTGCGTCAGAAGATTTGCGACAGCTTCCACTTCGCCTCGCTGGAGTTCCAGACGCTCGAGGGTGTGATTCAGGCCATCGGCATTGAGCCGTGCAAGCTTTGCACCTATTGCTGGAACGGAAAGGAGTAAGCATGAATCTGCAATCCAAATCCGACGCCTACGCATCCGCCGGCGTCGACATCACGGCCGGCTACCGTGCCGTGGAGCTGATGAAGCAGCACATTGCGCGCACGATCACGCGCCCCGACGCGCAGGCGATCGGCGGCTTCGGCGGCCTGTTTCCGCTGGACGTCACCGGCATGACGAAGCCCGTGCTCGTCTCCGGCACCGACGGCGTGGGCACCAAACTGAAGCTTGCGTTTCTCTTGGACAAGCATGATACCGTCGGCATCGACTGCGTAGCCATGTGCGTCAACGATATCATCTGCTGCGGCGCAAAGCCGCTGTTCTTCCTCGATTACATCGCCTGTGGCAAAAACGTGCCGGAACGGATCGAACAGATCGTGGCCGGCGTCTGCGAAGGCTGCGTGCAGGCCGGCTGTGAGCTGGTCGGCGGCGAGACAGCCGAAATGCCCGGTTTTTATCCGACGAACGAATACGACCTGGCCGGCTTCTCCGTCGGCGCGGTCGACCAGAGCAGAATCATCGACCACAGCGCAATGCGTCCGGGCGACGTGATGATCGCCTTGCCGTCCTCCGGCGTGCATTCCAACGGCTTTTCGCTGGTGCGCAAGGTCTTCGACGTGGAGCACGCCGATCTGCGCGCGCCGCTGGCCGCGCTCGGCGGCAAGGAGCTCGGCGAAACGCTGCTGACGCCGACGAAGATCTATGTCAAACCCATACTCGCCCTGCTGGAACAGATAACCGTCAAGGGTATCTCGCATATCACCGGCGGCGGCTTTTATGAAAACATCCCGCGCTCGATCCCCGACGGTCTGGGCGTGGTCATCCGCAAAGACGACGTGCGCGTGCTGCCGATCTTCGACCTCATCCGCGAAGCCGGCAACATCAGCGAGCACGACATGTTCAACACGTTCAACATGGGCGTCGGCATGACGGCCGTCGTTGCCCCCGAAGACGCCGAACGGGCGCTGCGCATCCTCAACGAAGCCGGCGCCGGCAGCTATGTGCTCGGCACGATCCGCGAAGCAAAGGAGAAGGTGACAATATGCTGAACAAAATCGCAAGCGGCGTCTGCGCCGGCATCCTTATCTCCATCGGCGGCAGCGTCTTTCTTTCCTGCGAAAACAAGGTGATCGGCGCGCTCTTGTTCACCGTCGCGCTGCTTTGCATCTGCTATAAGGGCTATTCCCTGTTCACCGGCAAGGTGGGCTATCTGCCCGAAAAGGCCGACAAGGAGGCGCTTTCCGTGCTGCTGCTCGGTCTGTTGGGCAACGCGATCGGCACCGTCTGCTGCGGCTTTTTGCTGCGGGTGGCCGTTCCCGCCATCGGCGCGGCCGCCGAAACGCTCTGCAGCGGCAAGCTGGAAACCCAGGCGCTCTGGCAGACCTTTGTGCGCGCGGTGTTCTGCGGCATTCTGATGTATCTTGCCGTCAGCATCTTCCGCGACAGCAAGACGCCGCTGGCCATTCTCTTCTGCATTCCCGTGTTCATCCTCAGCGGCTTTGAGCATTCGATCGCTGACCTGTATTATTTCGCGGCGTCCGGCATCGTTTCGCTGCAGGCATTCGCGTTCCTGTGGGTCGTCATCGCCGGCAACTCCGTCGGCGGCGTGCTGCTCGGACTTCTGATGAAGCTCGGCGGAAAGGAGAAAGCCCATGCCTGAAAAAACGAGGATCGGCGTTCTCGTTTCCGGCGGCGGCACGAACCTGCAGGCCCTGCTGGACGCGCAGGGCAGCGTGATCCGGGACGGCGAGATCGTTGTTGTCATCTCCAACAAAGCCGGCGCCTACGCGCTCGAACGCGCGGCAAAGGCGGGCGTGAAAACGCGCACCGTACTCAAAAAAGACTGCGGGTCGCAGGCCGCGTTTGAACGGGCGATCCGGGATATTCTCGAAGCATACCGCGTCGACCTGATCGTGCTGGCCGGGTTCCTTTCGATCCTGTCCGCCGATTTCACCGACGCTTACCCCAAGCGGATCCTCAACGTGCACCCGTCGCTGATTCCGTCGTTCTGCGGCGCGGGCTATTACGGGCTGCGCGTGCACGAAGCGGCGCTCTCCTACGGCGTCAAGGTGACCGGCGCCACGGTGCACTTTGTCAACGAAGTGCCCGACGGCGGAGAGATCGTTTTGCAAAAGGCGGTCGCAATCCGCAAGGGCGACACGCCCGAAACACTGCAAAAGCGCGTGATGCGGCAGGCGGAATGGAAGATCCTGCCCCGCGCGGTTCAGATCGTTTCCAAACAACTCAGAAATCATAAAGAGGAGTAACAGATATGGACATCTACAAGATCAACGACATGGCAGAGCTCATCACCGGCAACCCCTACGTCGGCCGCGGCATCGTGATCGGCAAGAGCGCAGACGGCAAGAAGGCCGCGGTGGCCTATTTCATCATGGGCCGCAGCGAAAACAGCCGCAACCGCATCTTCACCGAAAAGAACGGCGAAGTGTTCACCGAACCGTTCGACGCCTCCAAAGTGCAGGATCCCAGCCTGATCATCTACGCCGCCATCCGTCAATTTGAAAACAACCTGATCGTGACCAACGGCGACCAGACCGACACGATTTATGACGCGCTGAAAGACGGCCACTGCATGCGCTGCGCGCTCAAAACCCGCGAGTTTGAACCGGACGCCCCGAATTTCACCCCGCGCATCAGCGGCGTCGCCACGTTCGAGAACGGCGACTTCACCTATGAGCTGAGCATTCTGAAATCCGCGGACGCCGCGGGCACCGCCTGCAACCGCTATCTGTTCTCCTATCCGGCGCTGCCCGGCCTGGGCCACTTCATCCACACCTACGTGACCGACGGCAACCCGATTCCGACCTTCCAGGGCGAACCGGAGCGCGTCATGATTCCGGATTCCATCGACGAGATGGCCGAAAAGCTTTGGAACGCGCTGGACGAGAGCAACAAGATTTCGCTCTACGTCCGCTATATCGACCTTGCAACCGGCAAAACCGAAAACCGCATGATCAATAAAAACAAATAAGGAGAGAACGCAATGAAAGAGTTTGAACTGAAGTACGGCTGCAACCCCAACCAGAAGCCCGCAAAGATCCTGATGCACGACGGCAGCGATCTGCCGATCGAGATCCTGTCCGGCAGACCCGGCTATATCAACTTTCTTGATGCGTTCAACGCCTGGCAGCTGGTCAAGGAACTGAAAGAGATCCTCGGCCTGCCCGCCGTGACGTCCTTCAAGCACGTCAGCCCGACGTCCGCCGCCGTGGGCATTCCGCTTTCCGACAAGCTGAAGAAAGCCTGCTTCGTGGACGACATTGAGGGGCTCGACGATTCTCCGCTCGCCTGCGCCTATGCCCGCGCCCGCGGCACCGACCGGATGTGCTCGTTCGGCGACTGGGTCGCGCTTTCCGACGTCTGCGACGTGACGACCGCGCTGATGATCAAGCGCGAGGTCTCCGACGGCATCATTGCCCCCGGGTATGAGCCGGAAGCGCTGGAGATTCTCAAATCGAAGCGCAAGGGCAACTACAACGTCGTGAAGATCGATCCCGACTACGTTCCCGATCCGGTGGAGCGCAAGCAGGTGTTCGGCATCACGTTCCAGCAGGGGAGAAACAACTTCCGCATCGACCGTGAACTGCTCGGCAACCTTGTGACGAAGAACAAGAATCTGACGGATGAAGCGGCCCGCGATTTGATCGTGGCGCTCATCACGCTCAAATATACCCAGTCCAATTCCGTTTGCTACGCGGTGGACGGCCAGGCCATCGGCGTCGGCGCCGGCCAGCAGTCCCGTATCCACTGCACGCGGCTTGCGGGCTCCAAGGCCGACACCTGGTTCCTGCGCCAGAGCGACAAGGTGCTCTCGCTGCCCTTCAAGCCGACCCTCGGACGCCCCGACCGCGACAACGTGATCGACGGCTATATCAACCAGAACGAAGAGGACGTCTGCGCCGACGGCAACTGGCAGAAATACTTTTCCGTTCAGCCTGCGCCATTCACCAAGGAAGAGCAGGCGGCCTATCTTGCAACAATCGACGGCGTGGCCCTCGGCTCCGACGCGTTCTTCCCGTTCAGCGACAACATTGAGCGCGCGAAGCGCAGCGGCGTCAAATACATCGCCGAGCCGGGCGGCTCCATCCGCGACGACCTTGTGATCGAATGCGCGGACAAATACGATATGGTGATGGCGTTCACCGGTATGCGGCTGTTCCATCACTAAGCTAAAGGAGAACTTCCGATGAAACTTATGGTTGTCGGCGGCGGCGGCAGAGAACACGCCATCGTCAAAAAACTGAAAGAAAACCCGGATGTACAGGTCATCTATGCGCTGCCGGGCAACGGCGGCATGACGGACGACTGCACGCCGGTTCCGATTGCGGCAACCGATCTGGACGCCATTGTTTCCTTTGCTGTGGAGCACGCAATCGATTACGCCGTCGTGGCGCCCGACGATCCGCTGGTGCTCGGCTGTGTGGACGCGCTCGAAGCGAAGGGCATTCCCTGCTTCGGCCCGCACGCCAACGCGGCGATCATAGAAGGCAGCAAGGTGTTCGCCAAGGATCTGATGAAAAAATACGGGATTCCGACCGCAAAGTACGCCGTGTTCTCCGACTGCGACGAAGCGCTGGCCTATCTGGAAACCGCGCCGCTGCCCACCGTCATCAAGGCGGATGGTCTGGCGCTCGGCAAGGGCGTTATCATTGCGCAGACGAAGCAGGACGCGCAGGACGCCGTGCTGGCCATGATGCAGCAAAAGAAGTTCGGCAAGAGCGGCGAAAACATCGTGATCGAAGAATTCCTCGAAGGCCCCGAGGTGTCCGTGCTTGCGTTCACCGACGGCGTCTGCGTCAAGCCGATGATCTCCTCCATGGATCACAAGCGCGCACTGGATGGCGACCTCGGCCTCAACACCGGCGGCATGGGCACCGTTGCGCCGAACCCGTATTACACCGAGGCAGTCGCGTCGCGCTGCATGCAGGAGATCTTCCTGCCCACCATCCGCGCCATGCAGCAGGAGGGACGCCCCTTCAAGGGCTGCCTCTACTTCGGTCTGATGATCACGAAGGACGGGCCGAAGGTGATCGAATACAACTGCCGCTTCGGCGACCCGGAAACCCAGGTGGTGCTTCCGCTGCTGCAAAGCGATCTGCTGACGGTCATGCAGGCGACGACCGACGGCACGCTGGCCCAAACGGACGTGCTGTTTTCCGATCAGTCCGCCTGCTGCGTCATCATGGCGTCGAAGGGCTATCCGCTCGCCTATGAAAAGGGCTTCGAACTGACGATTCCCGATGAAATCAAAGAGAACGTCTATGTGGCCGGCGCGGTGCAGAAGGACGGCAGACTGCTGACCAACGGCGGCCGCGTGCTCGGCGCAACGGCAACGGCCGCAACGCTGCGCGAAGCCGTGGACAAGGCCTACGCCATGGTGGAAACCATTCATTTCTACAATGCGTTCTATCGCCGCGATATCGGCAAACGCGCCCTGATGGCAACGGAGGGCTGAGTATGGTCTATCGAATCTTTGCAGAAAAGAAAAAAGCCTTTGCCAACGAGGCCGCCGCGCTGCGCTATGACGTGCGCCACCTGCTTTCGATCAAGAGCCTGCAGGACGTGCGGTTGCTGAATCGCTACGACGCCGAGGATATCACGCCGGAGCTGTTCGATTACGCGGTGAAAACCGTCTTTTCCGAGCCGCAGCTCGACGACGTCTATGCGTGCCCCGATCTGTCCGGTGCCACTGTGTTCGCGGTGGAGTTTTTGCCCGGTCAGTTCGACCAGCGCGCCGATTCGGCGGCCCAGTGCATCCAGATCCTGTCGCAGGGGGAGCGTCCGCTCGTCCGCTCGGCCAAGGTCTATGCGCTCTACGGCGATTTGAGCGACGCGGAGCTTTCTGAAATCAAAAAATATGTGATCAACCCGGTGGAGGCGCGGGAAGCCGCGCTGGAAAAGCCGGAAACCTTAAAAACAAACTACGACATTCCCACCGCGGTGCAGACGCTGCACGGCTTCAACGATCTGAACCGTGCCGCGCTGGAACAGTTCGTGCGCGACCTCGGCCTTGCCATGGACGCGGACGATATTGCGTTCTGTCAGCAGTATTTCCGCTCGGAGCGGCGCGACCCCACGATCACCGAAATCCGCATGATCGACACCTACTGGTCCGACCACTGCCGCCACACGACGTTTCTCACCGTGATCGACGACGTGCAGTTTGAAGATCAGCTGCTGCAGGACGCCTACGACAGCTATCTTGCCGCGCGTGCCATGCTCGGCCGCACGAAGCCGGTTTGCCTGATGGATATCGCCACGCTTGCCGTGCGCGCGCTGAAGCAGGCCGGCAGGCTTGACAAACTGGACGAATCGTAGGAGGTCAACGCCTGCACGGTGAATATCAACGTGGACGTCGACGGCGTGACGGAGCCGTGGCTGCTGCTGTTCAAGAACGAAACGCACAACCACCCCACCGAGATTGAGCCCTTCGGCGGCGCGGCCACCTGCATCGGCGGCGCGATCCGCGATCCGCTTTCGGGACGCTCCTACGTCTACGGCGCGATGCGCGTCACCGGCGCGGCCGACCCGACGGTCCACGTGCGCGACACGCTGCCCGGCAAGCTGCCGCAGCGCAAGATCGTGCAGACCGCGGCCGCGGGCTATTCCTCCTACGGCAACCAGATCGGCCTTGCCACGGGCATCGTCGATGAAATCTATCATCCCGGCTACGCGGCCAAGCGCATGGAAATCGGCGCGGTCATTGCCGCTGCACCGCAAAAGAACGTGCGCCGCGAGGTGCCCGCGCCGGGCGACAAGGTGATCCTGCTCGGCGGCGCCACGGGCCGCGACGGCATCGGCGGCGCCACGGGCTCTTCCAAGGCCCATAACGCCCAGTCGGTGGAAACCTGCGGCGCAGAGGTGCAAAAGGGCAACGCTCCCGAGGAGCGCAAGCTGCAGCGCCTGTTCCGCAACGGCGACTGCTGCCGCATGATCAAGCGCTGCAACGATTTCGGCGCCGGCGGCGTCTCGGTCGCCATCGGCGAGCTGGCCGACGGTCTGGACATCAATCTGGACCTCGTGCCGAAGAAGTACGAGGGTCTTGACGGCACGGAGCTCGCCATCAGCGAATCGCAGGAGCGCATGGCCGTTGTGGTGGAAGAAAAGGACGTCGACGCCTTTTTGAAACTGGCTGCGCAGGAAAACCTGCAGGCCACCGTGGTGGCAACGGTCAAGGCCGACCCGCGCCTGACGATGCGCTGGAACGGCAAAACGATTGTCGACGTCAGCCGCGCCTTCCTCAACTCCAACGGCGCGGAAAAGCATATCTCGATTGCGCCCGCCAAGGCGCAGCCGTTCCAAAAGCAAATCGGCGGAACGTTCACGCAGAACTATGAAGCGATTGCTTCCGACCTCAACACCTGCTCGAAACGCGGGCTTTCCGAGCGCTTCGATTCCACCATCGGCGCCGGCACGGTGCTGATGCCCTTCGGCGGCAAATATCAGCTGACGCCGATTCAGTCGATGGTGCAGAAGATCTCCACGGAACAAGCGCACACCGACGACTGCTCGCTGATGGCCTGGGGCTATAACCCGTTCATCATGGAAAAGAGCCCCTATCACGGCGCGTATCTGGCCGTGGTGGAATCGGTCAGCAAGCTGATTGCCACCGGCGCGAAGTTCGAGGACGTTTATCTGACGTTCCAGGAATACTTTGAATCGCCGCGCAAGGACCCGAAACGCTGGGGCAAGCCGCTGGCGGCGCTGCTCGGCGCGTTCCGCGCGCAGATGGAGCTCGGCGTGGGCGCCATCGGCGGCAAGGATTCCATGAGCGGCTCGTTTGAAAACCTCGACGTGCCGCCGACGCTCGTTTCGTTTGCCGTCACCACCGAAAAGGTGAAAGACGTTGTTTCCAACGAATACAAAGCCGCCGGCAACCGTCTCATGCTTTTGAAGGCCGAAAGCGACGAAAACGGTCTGCCGGAAACCGAATCGCTGCTTCGGGTGTTTGACCGCGTCACGGATCTGCTGCGCAGCGGCAAGGCGGTCTCCTGCTACACGCCCGGTCTCGGCGGTATCGCCGAAGCGGCGGTCAAGGCGGCCATCGGCAACGGCTTCGGCGTGACATTCAGCGACAAGCTGACGCTGCAGGATCTGTTCGGCTACTGCTACGGCGCATTCCTGCTCGAAGCGGCCGAACCTGTTGCGGACGCGGTCGACGTCGGCGTTGTGACCGACGACGGCAAGCTCTCGTGGCAGAGTGAATCGCTCGATCTTGCAAACTATCTCGATCTGTATGAAGGCAAGCTCGAAAGCGTTTATCCGTGCAACATCGAAAACAAAGAGACCAACGCGCAGAACTTCACCTATACGGCAACGACCCGTCCCGCGCCGGCAATCAAGGTTGCAAAGCCGCGGGTGCTGATCCCGGTCTTCCCTGGCACCAACTGCGAATATGACAGCGCCAAGGCGGTGCGCGACGCGGGCGGCGAGGCGCAGATTCTCGTGATCCGCAACCTCTCTTCCGCGGCCATTCGCGAAAGCGTGGACGCCTTTGCCGACGCGTTGCAGCGCTCGCAGATGGTGTTCATCCCCGGCGGTTTTTCCGGCGGCGACGAACCCGAGGGCAGCGCCAAGTTCATCACGGCGTTCTTCCGCAACGCGAAGATCAAGGAGGGCGTCACCGAGCTGCTCGAAAGCCGCGACGGCCTGATGTGCGGCATCTGCAACGGCTTCCAGGCGCTCGTCAAACTCGGCCTCGTGCCGTTCGGCAAGATCATCGACACAGACGAGACCTGTCCCACGCTCAGCTACAACACCATTGCGCGCCACCAGTCGCGCATCGTGCGCACGCGGATCGCCTCGAACAAGTCTCCGTGGCTCTCTCTGATGCAGCCCGGCGACATCGTCAGCGTGCCGATCTCGCACGGCGAGGGCCGCTTCCTCGCGTCGGAAGCGCTGGTGCGGCAGCTTGCCGCCAACGGCCAGATCGCCACGCAGTACGTCGATCTGGACGGCAACGCGACCAACGACGTGCATTTCAACCCGAACGACTCCGTCTGTGCCATCGAGGGCATCACGTCGCCCGACGGCCGCGTCTTCGGCAAGATGGGCCACAGCGAGCGCGTGGGCGAAGGGCTCTATAAAAACATACCCGGCAATTATAATATCCGCATGTTTGAAGCGGCAGTCAAATATTTTAAATAACCAATAAAATGCAGGAGGGTTTCCCATGGCGTATCTGACCGACATTGAAATCGCACAGCAGTGCAGCATGCGGCCCATCACCGAAATTGCGGCGAAGGCCCACATCGACGAAGCATACATCGAGCAGTACGGCAAGTACAAGGCAAAGATCGATCCGAAACTGCTCAAAGACACCGACCGCCCCGACGGCAAGCTGGTGCTTGTGACGGCGATCACGCCCACGCCGGCGGGCGAGGGCAAGACCACCACGACCATCGGCCTGGCGGACGGCCTTGCCAAAATCGGCAAAGACGTCACGGTCGCTTTGCGCGAGCCCTCGCTCGGGCCCGTGTTCGGCATCAAGGGCGGCGCGGCCGGCGGCGGCTATGCGCAGGTCGTGCCGATGGAAGACATCAACCTGCACTTCACGGGCGACTTCCACGCCATCGGCGCGGCGAACAACCTGCTCGCCGCCATGCTCGACAACCATATCCAGCAGGGGAATGCGCTCGGCATCGACGTGCGCAAGATCACCTGGAAGCGCTGCGTCGACATGAACGACCGCCAGCTGCGCTTTGTGACCGACGGTCTGGGTGGCCGCTTCAACGGCGTGCCGCGCGAGGACGGCTTCGATATCACCGTGGCCAGCGAGATCATGGCGATCTTCTGCCTCGCGAGCTCCATCACCGACCTCAAGGAGAGATTGTCGCGCATCATCGTCGGCTATACCTTCGACGACAAGCCGGTCACGGCCGGCGACCTCAAGGCCGTCGGCGCCATGACGGCGCTGTTGAAAGACGCGCTCAAGCCCAACCTCGTGCAGACGCTGGAGGGTACGCCCGCCTTCGTCCATGGCGGCCCGTTCGCCAACATCGCCCACGGCTGCAACTCCGTGATGGCCACGCGCCTCGCGCTCAAGATGGGCGACTACACGATCACGGAGGCCGGCTTCGGCGCGGACCTCGGCGCAGAGAAATTCCTCGACATCAAATGCCGCATGGCCGGTCTGACGCCGGACGCGGTGGTCGTTGTGGCCACGGTGCGCGCGCTGAAGATGCACGGCGGCCTCGACAAGAAGTCGCTCGCCACCGAAGACCTCGCTGCGCTTGAAAAGGGCATCCCGAACCTACTGCGCCACGTTTCCAACATCAAGAACGTCTATCAGCTGCCCTGCGTGGTCGCGGTCAACCGCTTCCCGACCGACACCGACGCGGAGATCGATTTCATCATTGAAAAGTGCCGCGCCCTCGGCGTGAACACGGTTCTTTCCACCGTCTGGGCCGACGGCGGGGCAGGCGGCGTTGCGCTGGCGAAGGAGGTCGTGCGCCTTTGCGAAGAGGAGCAGGGCAACTTCACGTTCAGCTACGAGCTCGACGGCTCCATCGAAGAGAAGATAGAAGCCGTGGTGAAGAAGATCTACGGCGGCAGCGGCGTTTCCATCCTGCCCGCCGCGCAAAAGCAGATCAAAACCCTGACCGCCCTCGGCTTCGACAAGCTGCCGGTCTGCATCGCCAAGACGCAGTACAGTTTCACCGACGACCCGACCGTGCTCGGCGCGCCGGAGGACTTCACCGTCACGATCAAGAACGTCAAGGTTTCCGCCGGCGCCGGCTTTATCGTGGTGCTGACGGGCGACATCATGACGATGCCCGGCCTGCCGAAGAGCCCCGCCGCCGAACGGATCGACGTGGACGAGGACGGCCGCATCAGCGGATTGTTCTGAGTTCAGATAGCCAGAAGCCAGAAGACAGAAACCAGATAATATGAAAACAACGTGTGTGCCAATCGGCACACACGCTGCTTTTTTGCTCTTTCACGTTTTGTGAATTCTTAATTCTTAATTTTTAATTCTTAATTCTTAATTGCTGTCAGTCTCCGATTCTATGCCCGTCCTGAATGGGAATCTCCTTGTTGCCCATAAACGGCAAAACGATCTTGCCCGTCATGGTGTCGCCGTGGAAGGTGGCCTCCACCTCAAAGATTTTCCCGGGGAACGCCGAGGCTTCGCCCTTGCCGTGCAGCGTGTCGCCCTCGGCATAGACGTCGAAATAGCGGAACTTCACGTCCTTGAAGCGCTCCGGCGGCGTGAAGTCGAACGAATACTGCCCGTCGTGCTCGCGGATCTCCACGACGCCCTCGAGCTTCATAAACAAAACGTTGATCTTTGCGGACCATCTGCCGATCCCGACCATGTGTCATCATCCTTTCTGTTTGTCTTCTTTTAGTATTCTACCCGTGTCACAATAGTTATACTTAAAAAGAAGGAAAAAAGCAAGTCTTTTTGAAAAACTGTTTGACATCGGAGCGGTTTGATGGTATACTGAAGGGCGCATGAGGGATTGCCGTCATGCTATTTTTCTGATTCAAGGAGAACCGCTTTATGAAAAAGGATGTCGTCATCATCGGCGCGGGCCCGGCCGGGATTTTTACCGCGCTTGAGATGGTGAAGCACGATACAAAAAAGTCCATCCTGCTTGTGGAAAAGGGTCAGCCCGTGGAAAAACGCCGCTGCCCCAAGGCGCAGACGCAGCACTGCGTCAACTGCAAGCCCTATTGCCATATCACCACCGGCTTTTCCGGCGCGGGCGCGTTCTCCGACGGCAAGCTGTCGCTGTGCTATGAGGTCGGCGGCGATCTGCCGAGCCTGATCGGCGAACAACTGGCGCAGGAGACGATCGACTATACCGATCAGATCTATCTGGAGTTCGGCGCCGACACGCACGTGGAGGGCCTGAGCAACACCGAAGAGGTCAAGAAGATCCGCATGCGCGCCATTCAGGCCGGCCTGAAGCTGGTCGACTGTCCCATCCGTCACATGGGCACCGAGAAGGCGCAGCAGATCTATTACGATATTGAGCAGTATCTTCTGCACCACGGCGTGGAAATGCTGTTCGGCTATGAGTGCCGCGACATCATTCTGCGCGACGGGGCCTGCAAGGGCGTCGTCATCCACGACACCCACGGCAATTCCATGACCGTGGAGGCGGAGCATACCGTGGTCGCCACGGGCCGCCGCGGCGCGGAATGGCTCGAAAAGATCTGCGCCGAATACGACATTGCGCATCAGCCCGGCACGGTCGACATCGGCGTGCGCGTGGAAGTGCGCAACGAGATCATGGAAAAGGTCAACGAGGTGCTGTATGAATCCAAGCTGATCGGCTATCCGAAGCCCTTCAAAAACAAGGTGCGCACCTTCTGCCAGAACCCCGGCGGCTTTGTCAGCCAGGAGAACTACGACAACAACCTTGCCGTGGTCAACGGACATTCCTACAAGGAACTCAAGAGCAATAACACGAATCTGGCGATTCTCTGCTCCCACAATTTCAGCCACCCGTTCAACCAACCCATCGCCTATGCCCAGAAGGTGGGCGAGCTGACCAACATGCTCGGCGCGGGTCACATCCTCGTGCAGCGCTTCGGCGACATTCTGGACGGCAAGCGCACGTGGCAAAAGGAGCTTTCGCAGTCTAACGTGCGGCCCACGCTGCCCGACGCCGTGGCCGGCGACATCACCGCCGCCATGCCGTACCGCGCGATGATCAACATCATTGAATTCATCAAGTCGATGGATCACGTGGTGGAGGGCTTCGCTTCCAACGAAACGCTGCTGTATTCGCCGGAGCTGAAGTTTTATTCCAACCGTGTCAAGATGGACCGCGACTTTAACACCAGCGTGCAGGGCCTGCACTGTCTGGGTGATTCCAGCGGCTGGACGCGCGGCCTGATGATGGCGTCCGTGATGGGCGTGCTGATGGGCCGGAAACTATATTAACCGATGATGCACCCGGACTTTTCTCCGGGTGTTATTCTTTTTTTTCATAAAATGCACTCGCTTTAGTTGACTAACACAAGAATGGTATTGTATAATAATATGGAATTCGGCGAAGGATCGCTGTAAATTCGCAATGGTTTCGGAGGTATTGCAAGATGGTAAGAGCGATTGTCGGCGCCAACTGGGGCGACGAAGGAAAAGGCAAGATCACGGATATGTTTGCCGCGCAGTCGGACATTGTCGTCCGCTTTCAGGGCGGGGCAAACGCCGGGCACACGATCATCAACGATTACGGGCGCTTCGCCCTGCACCAGCTGCCGAGCGGCGTCTGCTATCCGGACGTGATCAACGTGATCGGCAACGGCGTGGCGCTGGACGTGGAAAAGCTGTTCAAAGAGGTGCAGAGCGTGCTGGACGGCGGCGTGCCGGAGGTCAATCTGCGCATCAGCGAGCGCTGCCAGATCATGATGCCCTATCACGTGCTGCTGGATACCTATGAAGAAGAACGGCTCGGCAAAAACGCCTTCGGCTCCACCAAGAGCGGCATCGCGCCGTTTTATTCCGACAAATACGCGAAGACCGGCTTCCAGATCTGCGAGCTGTTCGACGAGGACTATCTGCGCGACAAGCTGACCCGCGTGCTCGAGGTGAAGAACCTGATCCTCGAAAACGTCTATCACAAGCCGCAGCTTTCCGTCGACGAGGTATTTGAAAAGCTGATGGCATACCGCGCTATGGTTGCGCCCTACGTCTGCGACACCGGCAGGCTGATCCGCGAAGCGCTCAAGGCCGGCAAGACCGTTCTGCTGGAGGGCCAGCTCGGCTCGCTGAAGGACCCCGACCACGGCATCTATCCGATGGTCACGTCGTCTTCCACGCTGGCCGGCTACGGTGCCATCGGCGCGGGCATCCCGCCCTATGAGATCCAAAACGTCACGGTGATCACCAAGGCCTATTCCTCGGCCGTGGGCGCGGGCGAATTCGTCAGCGAAATCTTCGGCGACGAGGCGCAGGAAATGCGGCTGCACGGCGGCGACAAGGGCGAATTCGGCGCAACGACGGGAAGACCCCGCCGCATGGGCTGGTTCGACTGCGTGGCCACACGCTACGGCTGCGCGGTGCAGGGCGCCACGGAGGTGGTGCTCACGGCGCTCGACTGCCTGAGCTATCTCGAAAAGATCAGCCTTTGCGTCGGCTATGAGATCGACGGCAAGGTGACCAAAGATTTCCCGGTCACGCCGCTGCTCAAAAAGGCCAAGCCCGTGCTCGTCACGATGGACGGCTGGCACTGCGACATCCGCGGCATCAAGGAATTTGACAAGCTGCCTAAGGCCGCGCAGGATTACGTCAACTTTATCGAAAAGGAGATCGGCGTCAAAATCGCCTACGTTTCCAACGGTCCCAAGCGTGAGGAGATTATCAGGAGATAACCTCAGAATAATATACGCACCCCGCCGCGGTTCATCCGCAGCGGGGCGTTTGCTTGGCGGGCTTTTATTCTTCGGTTTCTTCCTTGCTCCCTTCGGCATACTTCTTTGCCTGCAGGCGGAACATGTAGGCGTAGGTGCCGTTCTTTGCCATCAGTTCTTCATGCGTGCCGTCTTCCACGATCCGTCCGTTCTCCATCACATAGATGCGGTCGGCGCCGACCGTGGTCGAAAGGCGGTGCGAAATGAAGATCACCGTCTTGTGCGACGAGGCCGCCAGCATGGCACGGTTGAGCTCATATTCCGCAATCGGGTCGAGGTTCGCCGAGGGCTCGTCCAGGATCGCATAGGGGCAGTTCTGATAGAACGCGCGGGCGACCGCCATTTTCTGGCTCTCGCCGCCTGAAAGCATCACGCCGTCGTCGCTGAATTCCCGCAGCAGCTCGGTGTCAATGCCGTTTTGCAGCGGCTTGCGGAAGGTGGTCTTGTCGAGCGCCTGCAGCACGCGCGCTTCGTCCGGGTCCCTGTCCAGCGCCACGTTTTCGCCGATGGTGCAGGCGTAGGTCTGGAAGTCCTGGAACACGGCGGCGAACCGGTCGATGTGCGAGCGCCGCGTCACGGCGCGGATGTCCTGCCCGCCGATCTCAATGGAACCCTCCGTCGGGTCATAGAGCCGCAGCAGCAGGTTCGTCAGCGTGGTCTTGCCCGCGCCGTTGTAGCCGACCAGCGCAACCTTTTCATAGGGCCGGATGGTCAGGTTGATGTGCTGCAGCGTGGGCGCGTCGTTGCCGGGGTAGGTGAACGAAAGGTCCTTGATCTCAATCGTCTGCGGCTCGCCGGCTTCGGCGGTTTCGCTGCCGTCTTTGAGCTTCGGCTCGGCCTTCAGGAATGCGCGGTATTTTTCAATCATCTTGCCGCGCTCCGAAAACGCCGACAGCGCCCAGACGGTCAGGAAGTTGACTGACATGGCGATCTGATAGGCCCCGTTGAACGACGCCACGAAATCGCCGGCGGAAAGGCTCTTTTTCACCAGCACACACCAGCCGAGATACAGCGGCAGCAAAAACAGGAAGCCGAGGCTCTGAATGCCGATCTCCTGCAGGCCGGAGAAGAGCGAGATCTTTTTCCAATACTTCTTCTGGTTGTCCACCACGGCCTGTGCGGCGTCGTTGTAGCGGTCGATCAGCAGGGGCTTGACGTCATGCATACGCACTTCCTTGGTGTATTCCTGCAGATAGAAGATGCGCTGAAAATAGTCCGAGCGGCGGTGCAGCGCGGCGTTGTCCTTGCGGCGTCCCATCTGCAGCGCGCCGACCTTGCGGCTCAGGGGCAGGAACGCGAGCACGACGGCGAGCACGATGACCAGACACACCGGGTCGATGGTCATCAGCACGGCCCCGACCGCGAGGAACGACACGAGCGACGAAACGTAGTTGCGCACGAGGCCCAGAAGATTCTGAATGTTGTCGGACGAGGTCTCGATGGTCAGAATGAAGTTGTTGTAGAACGCCGGGTCGTCATACTGCGAAAGGTCGAGCGACCGCGCCTTTTCATAGAGCTTTTCCGAAAGGCCCATCGGCAGCTTTTCCCGGGCAATGTTCCAATAAAACTCGCGATACAGCCACGACAGCAGATGACTGACCCCGAGGACGCCCGCGATGACCGCGACCGCGCCCCAAAGGCGCTCGAGGTGAACGCCGCTTTCCACAATGTCGATCACGCGCTTCATGCCGAGCACGCTGATGAGCCGCGGCGGCAAAAACTGGATCACGCCCCAGACGAGGTCCGTGACGACGAACAGGGGAGAGACCGAGAACATCAGCCGGATGAAATAGAACACGTTGGAGATGATGGAGGTCACGGGCTGCCTTTTGTCTTTGCTTTGCTCATGCATGCTGCTGCGCCTCCTTTCCGGTCCGGTAGGCGGCGGCCTGCTTGCGGAACATGGCGGCATAGACGCCGCCCGCTTCCATCAGCGCCTTGTGGCTGCCGCTTTCCGCGATGCGGCCGTTTTCCAGAACGAGGATGCGGTCGGAAGAGGCGGCGCTCGACAGGCGGTGCGAGATATAGATGACGGTTTTGTCCTTCGTCGCCTCCACCAGATGGCGGTACATCGTCGCTTCGGCCACGGGGTCCAGCGCGGACGACGGCTCGTCAAGCACGGCAATTTCAAAATCGCGCGCAAACAGCCTTGCCGTGGAAAGCTTCTGGTTTTCGCCGCCGGAAAGGCCCGCGCCGTCCTCATCGAATTCCCGCGTCAGAACGGTGTCGCCCTGCTTTTCAAACCGCGAGACCCGCTCCCAGACGCCGCTTTGCTCCATCGCCTTGCGGGCGCGCTGTCTGTCTTCTTCGCCGCAGGGGCGGCAGACCACGTTTTCGTTGACCGAAACGGCAAAGTTGCGGTAATCCTGGAACACCGCGGCAAACACGCCCCGCAGCTTGTCGAGCCGATAGCTTTGCAGCGGCTTGCCGTTATAGAGAATGACGCCCTCGGTCGGGTCGTAAAAGCGCATCATCAGCTTGACGAGCGTGGATTTGCCCGCGCCGTTCACGCCGACGACCGCCAGCGTTTCGCCGCGCCGCAGCGTGAACGAAACGTGCGAAAGCGAATCGTGCTGCGCGCCCGGATAGCGGAAGCTGACGTCGCAAAACTCCAGCGATTCGAACGCCGCCGGCGTCTCTTCGCCGTCGGTGATCTTCGGCTCGTAATCGAAGAAGTCGCGCAGATTACTGAAGAACAGCGCCATCTGCGAAATCTCGTCAAAGCATTCCGCCAGCGCCCGGGTCGCGCCGTTGACGGAGTTGATGGCGGAGAGCACTACGGAAAAGCCGGAGATCGTCATCGTGCCCGCGTGGATGAACTGATAGCCCGCAAAGGCATAGGTGCCCACGATCGGGATGAACTCCGAAAGCAGGGAGCTGAGCGTGCTGTAAAGAAACAGCGGCAGCCCGTATTCCCGCAGAATGACAAGATTCGCTTTCGTCGCCGCCTCAAAGCGCTGCAGCAGCACCGTGAAGATGTTGGACGTGCGCATATCCTTGGCGTAATCGCGCAGGAACATCGTGCGCTTGATATAGGCCTTGACGCGGTTGTTCGTCGTCATGGCGAGGTCGCGCCGATAGACCGCGCGGCTCTTTTTGGTTTCCACGGCAAAGACCAGCATCGCCGGCACCATGAACAGCAGATAGCGCGGATCGATGGAGATCACCGTTGCCACGACCAGCAAAAACGAAACGAAGTCGCCCAGGATCACGGCAAGGTCGATGCAGAGCACGTGAAAATAGCCGTCGCTGAGCACGGTCGTCGCGCGCTGATACTTGTCATAGAACGCGGGGTCCTCATAGCAGCTGACGTCCAGCGTATAGGCCTTTTCAAACAGCCTGTTGTTCAGCCGCTGCAGCACGGTCTTCACCGCCGCGTGGCTGACGTAGCTGCCGTACCACCGGACAATCTGCAGCGACACGGCGGCCAGCAGGAACCACAGAAGGCAGCGCAGATATTCGGAAAAGCTTCCGTGGCTGTCGATGATCGTCAGCAGCGTTTTCAGAAACAGGATGTTTTTGACGAACAGGCCCATGAAGCTGTTGGCAAACTCGCAGACGAACGTGCCGACGGGCAGCCGCCAATCCGCCCGCCAGACCAGTCGGAAGGCCCAGATCGCGTTGCGGAAGATCGGTACCTTGGTCTCTTCGTGCAGCTTGATATAGCGCAAGGGGAGTCACCTCTTTTAAAACAGAATAGAAAAAGCGCCGGTTCCACCGACGCAAAACAATCAAAACGATACGAAAACGGGCGTATCACAGACCGCAATGGTTCATCGGCGGGAACAAAGAAAAACGGGAACAGCAGGCGCGCGGGCTCTGGTTTGTCATTGGTTCCACCTCCGATTGAAAAAGATGTAGAAATTCTAACATAGAAATAAAAGAATGTCAATGACTCTCAGGCTGATTCGGGCGCGCTTTTTCATTAAAAATTATATCTCATCCCGTTTGACAAGCCTCGGCCTTTGTGATAGTATAGCGGTGAAGAAAACAGAATCCCGGAGGGATGCGTTATGAAACAAAAGGAGTCGTTTTTCCTGCGTGTGCCCGTGCTGTGCGTTGCCGCGATGCTTCTGACCGCCGCGCTCAGCGTGTTCCGCGCGTTCCGGATGGTCTGGGTGTTCTATGATCCGAACATCCGCTTTCTCGGCGGCGCCGCGGGATTGTTCCTGATTGCGGCCGCCGTGCTCGGTCTGCTGCTCGTTCTGCTGGCGCTGCGCGTGTGGAAGCCGCAAAACGAAAGAATCGCGCGCGCAAAGGTCTGCCGTGTGTTGGGCGCGTTCGGGGTCGTGTTTGCGCTTTTGTTTGCGCTTGCCGCGGTCGTCATGATCTATATCGCCGGCCACGAGACCGGTTCTGTGATGCTGCTTTGGCTGAAAAAGGACCTGCCGCTGATTCTGGGCTTTGTTGCCGCCGCCGTGCTGCTGATCTTTTTGCCGAACTGCAGGGGCAGGGGAAAGGCGGCGCTGGCCGTCTGCATGGCGCTTGTTTTTGCGCTCGGCGCGCTCTGGATCGTCTTCCCCGTGATGCCGTATCGGATCGTCTCCGACCCCGTTGTGATGGATACCGGCGAGGATTACGCCGTGGTGTTCGCCACCAACACGCAGGGCACCGGCTTTGTGACGTATGATTTCGACGGCACGGATTACACTGTCTATGCGCAGCAAAACGGCCGTCTGGTCGGCGACCGGCTGATGCACACCGTTCACGTGCCCTACGTCCATTTGAAGAACAACCGCTATTCCGTCGGCAGCACCCGCGTGGTGGAGGAGTTCAGCTACGGCGGCCGCAGGGGCAAGACCGTGACGGCAGGGCCGTATACCCTGCAGGTCAACGAGAGCGCCGAACAGACCTGGCTGGTGATCTCCGACTGGCACTCCTATCTGGACGACGCCAAAAAGGCGATCTTCCACCTGGGCGAATATGACGCCGTCGTCATGCTCGGCGACCCGGCCGCGGGCATGGACTTTGAAGAACAGGCCGTGCGCAATATCGTGCAGTTCGGCGGCGCGCTGACCGGCGGCGAGATTCCCGTGCTCTACGTCCGCGGCAACCACGAGACCCGCGGCGCCTTTGCCGATCTGCTGCCGTCTTACCTCGGCTATGACAAGCTCTATTACACCGCCGACCGCGGCCCCTATTCCTTCCTGGTGCTCGACAGCGGCGAAGACAAGCCCGACGACCACGTGGAATACGGCGGCATGGACGCCTACCGGCAGAACCGCGAACAGATGGTCGACTGGCTGAAAACCGTGAAAGTGAAGAACGAAAAGCTGATCGTGCTTTCGCACGCCTGGCAGGTCAGCGAGCCGGAGCCTGCGCTCTCCCGCGCGGCGTGGGACGCCTTTTCCGCGCTGGGGGCCCGCTTCGTCATCAGCGGCCACGAGCACGTCTGCCGGTTCCTGCCCGGCGAGAAAGAGGAAGAACAGGCGTATGCAGAAGCTTATCCCGGCATCACGGCCTATCTTGACGGCGGCCACAAAGGCAAGACTTACGTTGCCTCCAAGCTGACCCTGACGCCGCAGAACGTGCGCTTTGAGGCGGTGGACAACGCCGGCAACACCGTGGTGGATGAAACGCTGCCATGGTAACCCCATAAAAAAAGGGCCGCCCGCGGGCGGCTTTTTTTGATTGTTTCTTATGTTTTATGCAGCAGCATCTTCGCCTCGGCGGCATATCTCGGCACGGTGTCCCTGCGGAAGTCTTTGACCGTTTTGACCGTGGTCGCGGTCACGCCGTGCAGCGCTCTGCGGAAGTGGTCGCGCGTGTCCTTCGGGGTCCTGATCCAGGCGCCCAGCACGCGCCCGCCCACCAGCGGCAGGGTCTTGACAGCCTTCAGAAGCGAATCGACCTTTGAAGCGTCAATGAATTTGTCGGCCACCTCGTTGAGCACGGGGAAGTCCTCCTCGTTGAGCCGGAAAATCAGATTCGAAAGCAGCACGTCGGTGAAGCGGCCGAGCGCGTTGAGCTCGTCGCGCGTGACCAGCCGGCCGTCCTTGACCTTCCAGAACGTGATGTCGTGCTGGAACGGGCCGAAGTGGTGCTTGTTGTCCACAACGGTGTAATCGAAATCGTGCGCCAGGAACATGCCGAGCATGGAGGCGTAGGGTACGAGGTGGCGGTAGCGGTCCAGCAGCTCGCCGTAGGCTTCGCCGTGATAGAGGTCGTAGTTGTCGAAGCCGGGGCCGTCGTTGTTATAGAACACGCGGATGCGGTCGCGGATTTCCTTTTCCACCTGCAGTGCGGCATAGAGCGCGACGTTGCCGCCCTTGCTGTGGCCGCAGATGATCAGGTCGCCGGGGAACTGCGCCGCAACGTCCTTGACGTACTGCACGGCAAGGGGGTAGGACTGCATGCCGTGATGCAGAAAGAGATCCAGGTCCTCGTGCCAGCCCGTTACGGAATCGTCGGTGCCGCGGAAGACGATGACCGCGGTGCCGTCGGGCAGCAGGAACGTGCCCGCGCCGAACTGCAGCGCCGGGAACTGCCGGAACGCCCACTGCATGCCGACCACGCGCAGCGAAGAGAACCGCCGCGTCTGCGCCATGCGCATCAGGTTGATGCTGGCCTGCTTGGTCAGCACGAGCCCCAGACGGCGGTGCTTGCAGCCCTGCTTCTGAAAGTATGCGTTCGCCGCGTCGGTAAAGGTCACGGGTTCCGCGCCGAGATCAGGTGAAATAACCTGCTCGAGCGGCAGATAGATGATCTGGCAAAGCGCCAGGTTGTCCGCGTCGCCGAAGGGCACTTCGTCAAATGTTTTTTCGCTGAATTCCGAAATATACTCATAGACGCCGGCCATAATGACCCCCTCCTTTTCATTAACAATATATTAACATATCTGCCAAGTCTTGTCAATGTTTCATGATACAATATTTAATATGAAAGGGGAGAATTGTTATGTTGAAAAAATGTCTGATCGTTTTGCTTTGTCTCGCGCTGCTTGCCGGCGTGGCGTTCGGCGTGCTTGTCTGGAACGGCATGCTCGGCGGGGTGCATCCCATGCAGACGCCGCGGGAGGGGCAGATCCGCGTTGCCTGTGTGGGCGACAGCGTCACCTACGGCTTCGGCATCCCCAATCGCGGAAAGTATTGCTATCCCGCGCAGCTGCAGCGTCTGCTCGGCGACAGCTGTTGCGTCAACAACTTCGGCTATTCCGGCCGCACGGCCTCCGATCTGGGCGACAGGCCCTACCGCGCCGAAAAGCTGTATCGGCAGGCTCTTGATTTTCAGCCGGATGTTGTCGTCGTGATGCTCGGCTCCAACGATTCCAAGCCGTTCAACTGGGACCCGCAGGCGGTACGCGAAAGCTATCTCGCCCTGCTCGACGATTTCGCCGCCCTTGAAAGCCATCCGAATATTTACGTCGTCATTCCGACGCCGGCGTTCCCCGTCAACGGCGAGGTGAAATATCAGATCGACGGCGACGTGATCGACACGCAGCTTGCGCCGCTCATGCTCGGCATCGCCGCCGAACGGAACCTGCCGGCCATCGATCTGCACACCGTGTTTGACGGCCGCAGCGATCTGTTCTCGGACGGCTGTCACCCGAACCGCGACGGCGCAAAGCTCTTTGCCGAAACGGTTTACACGGCAATTTCCGCAGAAAAGAACGAAGGCTGAAAACCGTAAACTTTTTTCAAAAAACGCTTGCAATTTCAGAATCGCGGTGCTATAATACCATGGATCACGCACGGAAGGGGTCAGTCTGCCCTGTTGGCAGCGAAAGCTGTCTGGCAGGCCCTTGCCTTTCCGGTGGTTAAAAAACATTTTTTAGGAGGATATGACTATGGCAGTTGTATCAATGAAGCAGCTTCTTGAAGCCGGTGTGCATTTCGGCCACCAGACAAGAAGATGGAACCCGAAAATGGCAGAGTACATTTTCACCGAACGCAACGGAATCTACATCATCGATCTGCAGAAGACCGTGAAGAAGCTTGAGGAAGCCTATGCTTTCGTTCGCGAACTGAGCGAAAACGGCGGCGAGCTGCTCTTCGTGGGCACCAAGAAGCAGGCCATGGATTCCATCCGCGAGGAAGCGACCCGCTGCGGTATGCCCTACGTCAACGCCCGCTGGCTCGGCGGTATGCTGACGAACTTCGGCACGATTCAGAAGAGAATCCGCAGACTTGCCCAGCTCAAGCAGATGGAGCAGGACGGCACCTTCGCCATGCTTCCGAAGAAGGAAGTCATCAAGCTCAACCTCGAGATCGAAAAGCTCGAAAAGTTCATGGGCGGCATCACCGGCATGAAGAAGACGCCCGCCGCGCTCTTCGTCGTTGACCCGCGCAAGGAACGCATCGCCGTGGCCGAGGCCCACAAGCTCGGCATCCCCATCGTTGCGATCGTCGACACGAACTGCGATCCCGATGAAATCGACTACGTCATTCCCGGCAACGACGACGCCATCCGCGCCGTCCGCCTGATCTCCGGCGCCATGGCCGACGCGATCATTGAAGGCAGACAGGGCGAAAGCAACGCCCCCGCCGCGGAAGAAGCTCCGGCAGAAGAAGCCGCCGCTGAATAAGGAGGAAACGACTATGGCAGCATTTACCGCAAAAGACGTTCAGGCGCTGCGCGAAAAGACCGGCGTCGGCATGATGGAATGCAAAAAAGCCCTCGTCGAAGCCGAAGGCGATATGGACAAGGCCGTTGAAATCCTCAAGGAAAGAGGCCTTGCCACCCAGCAGAAGAAGTCGTCCCGCGTGGCGGCCGAAGGCGTTGTCGTCGCCTATAACGACAAAGAGAACAAGGTCGGCGTGCTGGTGGAAGTCAACTGCGAAACCGACTTCGTGGCGAAGAACCCGGATTTCGTCGCCCTGGCAAACAAGATTGCGAAGACCGTTGCGGAAAAGAACCCCGCCGATGTCGACGCGCTGCTTGCAACGACCCTCACCGGCGCAGACTGCACCGTGGAAGCCGCTGTGCAGGAGCTCTTCCTTGCCATCCGTGAAAACATGAAGGTCCGCCGCTTTGCCCGCGTGGAAGGCGTTGTGGAAACCTATATCCATGCCGGCGGCGCCGTGGGCGTTATGGTTCAGTTTGAGACCGACGACGCGACCGCAGCGAAGGATGAATTCGTCGCCATGGGCAAAAACGTGGCCATGCAGGTCGCGGCCATGAGCCCCGAATACCTCAGCGAAAGCGACATCACGCCCGAAGAGCTGGCGAAGATGAAGAACATCACCGTGGAAAGTGCGCTCAACAAGCCCGAATCGCTGCCGAAGCCGCTGCTCAAGAAGGTCTTTGAAAAGGTCCTCAGCGAGAAGCATTGGAGCGACGAGGATGTTGCCGCTTATGAAGAGCAGAAGAACAACAAGTTCCTGTTCAACTTCCTTTCCAAGGAAGGCATTGCCAAGCTTGCAGAAGTCGCCGTGACGCTGAAGGATCAGTTCGTCAACGACGTCATCTTCGGCAAGGCCGTGGAAGGCCGTATCAACAAGCAGATCAAGGAAATCTGCCTGCTGAATCAGGCGTTCGTCCGCACCGATCTCTTTGACGGCAACGTGGGCGGCTACGTGGCGAACGTGGCCAAGCAGCTCGGCGCCGACATCAAGGTGACCGGCTTCACCCGCTTCCAGCGCGGCGAAGGCATTGAGAAGAAGGCCGACAATTTTGCGGCTGAAATCGCCAGCATGGTGAAATAAGAGTGCACAGTTGACAGTTAACAGTTGGGCGGCCTTTGGCCGCCCTGCTTTTATTTTGGAGAAACCGCTGACGCATCGGAACAAATCCTTTGCCTTCCGGTGCTGTACTCCGGCGATTTCAGAAAAGTCAACAACGGCGACTTGACCGGAATGGACAACGATATGGCAAATGCATTGTATCCGGAACAGAAAAACAGGGCGGCCTTTTGCCGCCCTGTAGTTATCTACTGATATTGTCTGTCAACTCAACAGTGCACTGCGCACTGTTTTACTGCTTTGCGCCTTCGTCGAACAGTTCGAGGGCGCGGACCGAAACCGCGTAGCAGTCGGCAAGGCCCTGCTCGTTCATGTTGTCGTAGGTGTCGCGGCGGGTGTGGTAGTAGTTTTCCAGCTTGTGGTTGAGGCCGGTGATGCCCGTTGCGCGCAGGCCGGCTTTTGCAAACGCAGCGTCGTCCGTGGCGCCGCCGAGCGGGGGAACCATGCCCTTCTTGCAGAAGATGCCGAGATCTTCGGCCGCCTCAAAGAACAGGTCGCCGACCTCCTTGTCGGTCTTCACGGTGCCGTTCAGGTTGCGGTAGTTGACCATCAGCTGCTTCGGGTCGTGAATCGTGTCGTAGGAAATGATGAACGTCGGCACGTCGTTGAAGTCGTTCTTGTGCGCGTCCGACCAGGCGTAGGCGCCGCGCAGACCGGCTTCCTCCGAGCCTGTGATGATGACGCCGACCTCGGTGTTCTCCAGCGTAATGCCTGCGTCCTTCATCATCTTCAGCAGCGTGATGCCCATGTAGCAGCCGGTCAGGTTGTCGTTCGCGCCGTCCACGATGCGCTTTTTGTTCCAGAGGAAGTAAAGACCGAGCCAGAACGGAACGAAGATCAGGCCCCACAGCGCGCATTTGGTCAGCGCTGCGCCGGTCGCCAGCTTGATGATGGAAAGCGCAAGGTAATAGAACGCGCCGGCAAAGCCGATGATCGCGTGGCTTTCAAAGCCGACGCCGCCGAGCAGATAGTTGACGGGCCATTCCCAAGCGGCGTCCACGTGGCCGTTGAAGAAGATGCGGCGCTTCGTTTCGCCGGTGCACTTTTTGACGGCGGTCACGTTGTGGCCGGTCTTTTCGGGGAAGAGCTTATCGACAAACTTGAAATACAGGCCGAACTGCAGCACGGCGGTCAGAAGGCCGAAGAGAATCAGAATGACCGAGATCCACGCGAGGTTCACAAAGAACGTGACCACCGCGATCAGCATGCAGGTCAAAGTGATATACAGCCAGCCGTAGAACGAGCCGGGGTTCTCTTTGAACGATTCGATTTTGACGTCCTCGCAGCCGCAGTCGTTTTTCAGCACGTCGGCCATGTATTCGCAGGTGAGCTTTTCGCCTTCGGAGCCCGGGTCGCGCTTCGGCAGCGTCTTGATGATTTTGGTGATCTCGTCGATCATGTATTTTGCGCCGAGACCTTTGTTGTCGATGAGGGTTTGCAGCTTGCTCATAACGGATGCTCCTTTGTTGTTTAAATTTGCCTAAAACATGAATATATTGTAACAACTCGAGCGCGAAAAGTCAAGCGATTCGGCCGCGGGATTGCGTTTTCGCCGCCGAAAAAAACAAAAACGGTTCCTTGACAGGCGAAGAAATGCGCGTATAATGAAAAGGAAGACATCTGATTGACGGGGAGGCGGCTTCATGGTCGGTATCATTGACGTCGGCGGGGGCCTGCGCGACATCTACGGCGCGGGCGTGTTCGACCGTCTGCTGGACGACGGCGTCCGGTTCGACTACTGCCTCGGCGTTTCCGCCGGCAGCGCGAACGTGGCGTCCTTTCTTGCAAAGCAGCGCGGCCGCAACCGCCGGTTTTATCTTGATTATTCCAAGCGCAAGGAGTATATGAGCCCGTCGAATCTTTATAAGATCGGCGCGTTTCTGAATCTGCATTACATCTACGGCACACTTTCGGCGTCGGACGGCGAGGATCCGCTGGACTATGAAACGCTGATGGAAAACGACAGCGCGTTTTGCATTGTTGCCACCAACGCGAAGACCGGCAAGATCGAATACTTCGGCAAGGGCGATCTTGCAAAGGACGATTACCGCGTGCTGATGGCCTCTTCCGCCATTCCGCTGTTTGCCCGCGCGGAAAAGATCGGCGGCGCGCCCTGCAGCGACGGCGGGGTCGGGGAGCCGATCCCGATCATGAAGGCGTTCTTTGACGGCTGCGACAGAGTCGTGCTGATCCTGACGATGCCCGACGGCCCCATGCAGCGCAAGCGGCGCGACCTGCTGGGCGCTGTGCTGCTGCGCTTTATCCGTCCGAATCTGTCCAGACTGCTGCTCGAGCGTCATAACATCTATAACCGTCAGCTGGAGCTGGCCCACGGCTTTGCAGACGAGGGCAGGTGCCTGATTATTTCGCCCGACGACGTGTGCGGCATCAAAACGCTGACGAACGACACGGCGAATCTGGAACGGCTCTATGAGAAGGGCTACCGCGACGCGGCGCGGATCAAAGCCTTCGTGGAAGCCGATGTGTCAAAAAAATAGTGCATTTTTTGTGCAAAAAGTCTTTACTTTTTCAAAACCCTATGGTATAATCTTCGAGCATTGTGCCGATTTCTCAGTGTACGGACCAAGTTCGGGGCGTCAAAATGTCACGCTAAGAACATTTCACCAACCGTACGCCGGGGGTCAGGCAGATGAAATATTTTTATGAGGTGAAACGCAATGATCACAAAAGAAGAAAAAACCGCCATCATCAAAGAGTATGCCACCCACGAAGGCGACACCGGTTCCCCGGAAGTGCAGATCGCAGTGCTGACCCACCGCATCAACACGCTCACCGAGCACCTGAAGACCAACAAGAAGGATCACCATTCCCGCCGCGGTCTTCTGAAAATGGTCGGTCACAGACGCAACCTGCTCGCTTATCTGCAGAAGAACGACATCGAACGTTACCGTTCCATCGTTGCAAGACTCGGCCTTCGTAAATAAGAAAACGCAAAACAGCAGGCACGGCCGACGTGTCTGCTGTTTATGTCGTTTATTCCGCCTCGTTTTCCGCAGGGCTCCATACGGATTAGCACTAAATGGAACGTTTCCGCGCCGAAACGCTGCATTTATTGCTAAACCGGACCTTGCGTGAAAATAGATTATTTTCAAGAAGAAAGGTTAGGTAAAAGCTATGTTCCCGGAATTCAGAACGTTTGAAACCACCCTTGCCGGCAGACCGCTCAAGGTCGAAACCGGAAAAATGGCCGGCCTTGCCGGCGGCTCCTGCCTCATCCGCTACGGTGAGACGGAAATCCTTTGCACGGCTACCATGTCCGCAAAGCCCAGAGAAGGCGTCGATTTCTTCCCGCTTTCCGTTGATTTTGAAGAGAAGCTCTATTCGGTCGGCAAGATTCCCGGCTCGTTCCAGCGCCGCGAAGGCCGCGCCAGCGAAAAGGCCACCCTTTGCTCTCGCGTGATCGACCGTCCCATCCGTCCGCTGTTCCCCAAGGATATGCGCAACGACGTGGGCGTGGTCGCCACCGTGATGAGCGTCGACCCCGACTGCCTGCCCGAAATCACCGCCATGCTCGGCGTTTCCATCGCGATCTCCATTTCCGAGATCCCCTGGGACGGCCCGATCGCCGGCGTTTCCGTCGGCCTGGTGGACGGCAAGTTCGTCATCAACCCCACCGAGGAAGAGCGTGACCGCAGCGACATGGCCGTGACCGTCGCTTCCACCGCCGATCTGGTCGCCATGATCGAAGCCGGCGCCAACGAAGTGGACAACGAGACCATGTTCGACGGCATCATGTATGCCCACAAGGTCAACCAGGAGCTTGTTGAATTCATCAAGGGCATCCAGAAGGAAGTCGGCAAGGAAAAGATCCCGTTTGAATCGCAGGATCCCGATCCGGCCATGTTCGAAGCCGTCAAGGACTTCGCCATCGATATGGTCAAGGCGGCGCTCGACACCGACGACAAGCGCATCCGCGACGAACGGCTGAAGCCCGTCTATGAAGCGGTGCACGAAAAGTTCGACGAAGTGTATCCCGAAGAGACCGCGAAGCTCGACGACTGCCTGTATAAGCTGCAGAAGTTCGTCGTGCGCCGCTGGCTGCTCGACGAGGGCAAGCGCGTGGACGGCCGCGGCATCAACGATATGCGCCCGCTCGACGCCGAAATCGACCTGCTTTCCCGCGTCCACGGCTCCGGTATGTTCACCCGCGGCCAGACGCAGGTGCTCACCGTGACCACGCTCGGCACCATGTCTGACGCCCAGCTGCTCGACGGTCTTGACAAGGAAGACCACAAGCGCTATATGCATCACTACAATTTCCCGTCCTATTCCGTCGGCGAGACCCGCCCGCCGCGCGGCCCGGGCAGACGTGAGATCGGTCACGGCGCCCTTGCGGAGCGCGCGCTGCTGCCGGTGATCCCCTCGGTCGAGGAATTCCCCTATACGCTGCGTCTGGTCAGCGAGGTGCTCTCGTCCAACGGTTCCACCTCGCAGGCGTCCGTCTGCGGCTCCACGCTGTCGCTGATGGCGGCCGGCGTGCCGATCAAGGCGCCCGTGGCCGGTATCTCCTGCGGCCTGATTACCGAGGGCGACCGCTTCATGACGATGGTCGACATCCAGGGTCTCGAAGACTTCTTCGGCGACATGGACTTCAAGGTGGCCGGCACGAAGAACGGCATCACCGCCATCCAGATGGACCTCAAGATCCACGGCCTCACGCCGGAGATCATCAAGGAAGCGCTCGAGAAGACCTACGTTGCCCGCTGCAAGATTCTGGACGAAGTGATGCTGCCGTGCATCGCCGAGCCGCGCAAGGAGCTTTCCAAGTATGCGCCGAAGATGCTCACGACCAAGATCGACGTGGAAAAGATTGCGGACGTGATCGGCAAGCAGGGCAAGGTCATCCAGAAGATCTGCGCCGAATGCAACTGCAAGATCGACGTGGAAGAGGACGGCACCATCTTCGTTTCCGCCATCGACATCGACGACGCGAAGCGCGCCATGACCATCATCGAAACGATTGCCAAGGATCCGGAAATCGGCGCCATCTACCGCGGCGTCGTGACCCGTCTGATGACCTTCGGCGCTTTTGTGGAGATCGCGCCGGGCAAGGAAGGCCTTGTGCATATCAGCAAGCTTGACGTCAAGCGCGTGGACAAGGTGGAAGACTGCGTCACCGTCGGCGACGAAGTGATCGTCAAGGTCACCGAGATCGACGACCAGGGCCGCCTGAATCTTTCCCGCCGCGACGCGCTGATCGAGATTGAAGGCCTCACGCCGGAAAACGACGTGGACGACGAGCCGCGCAGACCGCGCCGCGACAATAACCGCCGCAGAGGCAACGGTCACAGATCCTGACGACTGACAAAAACGGTGCGCGGCCCGCGCGCCGTTTTTTATCGGTTGAAAAGCCCGAATCACAGTTTTCACAAGATTCCCGGAGGTTTTTTCATGCAAAACAAAAACAAGCTGTTTTCACTGACGCTGACCGCGGCGTTCCTTGCCATCATCGTCGTCATGGCCTTCACGCCGATCGGCTATCTCAAGGTCGGCGTGATCGAAATCACGCTCATGGTGCTGCCGGTCGCGCTCGGCGCCGTCACGGTCGGCACGGGCGCGGGCGCGGTGCTCGGCCTTGCGTTCGGCGCAACCTCGTTTGCCCAGTGCTTCGGCATGAGTCCGTTTGGCGCGGCGCTGCTTTCCGTTTCGCCGGTCTTCACGGCGCTGACCTGCTTCTTGCCGCGGCTTCTGCTCGGCGTCT
>JAEEUW010000017.1 GCA_016290665.1 Clostridiaceae bacterium
GGAAACGGCGCAGGCCTTTTCAAAGAAATAGATCAGATATCCGAGGTTTTCTTCGTCCAGACGCGGTATGGAAACCACCACGTTCGGCACGCCGCCGTCGTTATGCGCGAGCACCGTGCCGAGAAACGCCTTTTCACAGACGAACGACATCGGTTTACCGGCCAGGAAGTTGAGCCCGTCGATATTGCCCGGTTCTTCTTCAATCGTATAGTCGCGCTGCGGCTGCTCCACGTGGATGACCGTTTCGAACATCAGGCGTTCGCCCTGCTGGATATACTGGCCGAGCGAATGCAGATCGGTGGAAAAGATCACGGAAGCGGGAAACAGGCCCTTGCCGTCCTTGCCTTCGCTTTCGCCGAACAGCTGCTTAAGCCATTCGTTCATCATCGTGAAGTTCGGCTCATAGCAGGCGAAGAGTTCCATCTTCTTTCCCTTGCGATACAGCGCGTTGCGGATAGCGACATACCGGTAGCAGGCGTTTTGCGCGGGATCGTCGCACATAAAGTCTGTTCTTGCCGCTGCGGCGCCGCGCATCAGCGCGTCGATATCGATGCCTGCCGCGGCAATCGGCAGAAGGCCGACCGCCGTGAGAACGGAATAGCGGCCGCCGACGTCGTCGGGCACGACAAAGGTTTCATACCCTTCCGCGTCGGCAAGCTGCTTCAGCGTACCCTTCGCCTTGTCGGTCGTCACAAAGATGCGCTCGGCAGCGCCCTGTCTGCCGTATTTTTTGATCAGCAGGTCGCGGAAAACACGGAACGCGATCGCCGGTTCGGTGGTCGTGCCGGACTTTGAAATCACGTTCACGGAAAAATCCCGGCCGTCGCAAAGATCGATCAGCTCTCGCAGCGCGGTTGCGCTGATGGAATTGCCGGAAAAATAGATTGCCGGCGTGTCCTTGCGCAGCACGTTATAGTTCAGCGATCTGACCGCTTCGATCACGGCGCGCGCGCCGAGATAGGAACCGCCGATACCGATCACGATCAGAAGCTCGGAATGCTTCCGGATGCGTGCGGCCGCGTCCTTGATCCGCGCAAACTCCGCTTTATCGTAATCAACGGGAAGATCGACCCAGCCGGTGCAGTCGGAACCGACGCCTGTCTTCTCGTGCAGGTCACGGTGCGCGCGGCGGATGACGTCGCTATAGGAAAGAATTTCATCCTCGGAAAGAAACGATGAAACATATTTGTCAGTAAAAGTGATCGACATAACTGCCTCCTGAATGCTTTTCGGTGAATTTCTGTCATTTTAATATAAAAAACCGATTTTGTCAACCGCCTGCGGACTTTTCACGCCGCACGCACGCGAAGCGCGGAAAGCAGCCGCAGAATGACGTCGCCCAACGTCAGCGCAGGGACGCCCGTTTTGGCATACAGCAGATAGGTTGCCAGCGTCCTGCTCCCGAGACGAACCGCAAGCTCGCCGAGCACCTGACGGTCTTCCACCGGCGCGGCAACCGCGTCGGCCAGCTGAACGCTGATCTGAAGCCGTTCTTCTTCCCCCCTTGAAAGAAGCAGCGGCGCCACGGGATCCATGGCCGGCAGCACGGCGTCCTCCGCCCCGCGCAGAACCTTCACGGGCGGCAAAAGCGCACAATCGATTTGCGGCGTGACGGATTCAAAGTTTTCAAAGCCCCAGTCGAGCAGCGCCTTCGCGTCCGAAAAGCGTTCGTCGCTCGAGCCGGCGTGCATGATGACCGCAATCAGATGCAGGCCGCCGCGCTGGGCGGACGCGCTGACGCAGCACCCGGCCTTGTTTGTCGTGCCGGTTTTCAGGCCCGTCGTGCCCTGATAGAACCGCACGAGCTTATTTGTGTTCACAAGCTGCGTTTTCCCGCCGCGCAGCGAGTCCATCCACACGGTCGTGTAATCCAGAATCTTTTTATGGCCGAGCAGGGCGCGCGACATCAGCGCGACGTCATAGGCCGTGGACTGATGATCCGGCGCGTCGTCGTCCAGCCCGGTGCAGTTCCGGAACACGGTATCGCGCATGCCGAGCGCGGCTGCGCGTTCGTTCATTCGCCCGACGAACGCCCCCTCCGAGCCCGAAAGCTGCACGGCGAGCGCTGTGCAGGCGTCGTTGGCGGAGCCGATTGCCGTTGCGCGCAGCAGCTCGTCGACCGTCATCCGTTCGCCCTCCTTCAGCCAGATCTGCGATCCGCCCTTGGCCACCGCTTCGGCCGTTGCTTCAATCTGCTGGTCCAGGCTCAGCTTCTTTTCTTCCAGCGCTTCCATAAATAACAGCAACGACATGATCTTCGTCACGGATGCGGGATAGAGCTTTTTATGCGCGTTCTTTTCAAACATAACCTGTCCGGTCGACTGATCCATCAGTACCGCGCTTTCCGCACAAACCGCGGGCGGCTCGGCGGCTGCGGCCGGCAGGACAAAGAGATGCATCAGGGTTAGTATGGCAAGTAACAGGGCCGTCATTCGTTTCACAGCGTTCACACTCCTTCTTCTCATTTCTATGAACGCGCAGCCGTTTTTAACCCAAAAGGCTTGAATTTGTGCCCCGCGTGCTTTATAATAGCAGCAAATATCGAACGGATTAGCAGAGGAACAGATATGAAAGCAGCAATCTATACGCTGGGCTGTAAGGTGAACCAGTATGAAAGCCGCGTGATCGGCGAAGCGCTGGAGGCAAACGGCTATACGCTCGTTGACGACAAGCAGCCGGCCGACGTCTATATCGTCAATTCCTGCACGGTGACGGCCGCCGCGGACCAGAAGACCCGCCAGCACGTGCGGAAGCTGAAGCGGGAGCACCCAGACAGCGTGGTTGTTCTGACCGGGTGCATGACGCAGGCGTTCCCCGACGACGCCGACGTTCTGCCGCAGGCGGACATCGTGCTCGGCAACAAGAACAACGCGAAGCTGCCGGAGCTGCTGGAAGAATACTTCAGATACGGACGGCGGATTCTTGCCGTTGAGCCGCATCAGACCGGCGACGCGTTCGCGCCGTGCCGGGTGCGTGCGTTTGACGAACGCACGCGCGCCATCGTCAAGATTCAGGACGGCTGCAACCGCTTCTGCTCCTATTGCGTCATCCCCTATTCCCGCGGCAGAGTCCGTTCCAAGCCGCTCGACGCGCTGCAAAGCGAAATCGAAGCGATTGCGGCAAACGGCTATAAAGAGGTCGTTCTGGTCGGCATCAATCTTTCCTCCTACGGGCAGGATATCGGCCGCACGTTTCCCGACGCCGTCGCCTGCGCCTGCGGGGTTTCCGGCATTGAACGCGTGCGGCTTGGCTCGCTGGAGCCGGATCATCTGACGGACGCGGTCATCGACCGGCTGGCAAAGCTGCCGAAGCTTTGTCCGCAGTTCCATATTTCCCTGCAAAGCGGGTGCGACAAAACCCTGCGCGCCATGAACCGGCACTACACGACACAGGATTTCCGCAGACTATGCGCCGCGCTGCGCACACGCTTTCCCGGGTGTACGCTGACGACCGACATGATGGTCGGCTTCTGCGGCGAAACCGAAGAAGATTTTGAACAAAGCTGTCGGTTTGCACAGGAGATCGGCTTTGAAAAAATCCACGTGTTCCCCTACTCCGTCCGTTCGGGCACAAAGGCGGCCTCCATGCCCGGCCATCTGCCGCGCAAGGTTAAGGAACAGCGGGCGGCGCGGCTGATCGCGCTGAGCGACACGATGCGCCAAGCTTTCTTTGCGTCCTGCGCAGGCAAAGAAGAACGCGTGCTTCTGGAAAGCACGCGCAAGGACGGGGATTCCTTTGGCTACACGGCGAATTACACGCCCGTTCTGGTCAGAACAGACGCGCCGCAGGGAAGTCTGATCGACGTCAGAATCACGGGCGCCGCTTCCGACGCCGTGCTTGCAGAGGTTATCGAATAATCCGAAACGAGCTTGTCTGCTCCCTGCAGCAGGCTCCTTTTGTTTTTGTGCAAAGCGCATACAGATCGCTCGCGCGGCACTGCAGCGCATAGAGAGCCGCGGCGTCGGGCAGCAAAGCGGCGGCTTCCGCGTGCTTCGTCAGCAGCGGCAGCCTATGTTTCGACGCGCCCAGGACCTCCGTTCCGCGCGGACTGCACGCCAGCGGGCGCAGATAAGGCGGCGTACCTTTGGCAAAGGATGGCGGAATCTGCAAAAACAGATGCATGACCTCGCGCCGGACCTTGGAAAGCGTCAGGCTCTTTGTCTTTGCAGCCTGATACAGATCATCCAGAGAAGCGGTTGTTTTCACCGCCGAACGAATCCGGTCGGCGAGCCCGCTGCCGTCGTCCACAAAAGCGCTGAATGCGGCGTCCGGCAACAGCCGCAGCGCCGTCAAAACCGCCGTTTCAAAGCTGCTTTTCTCCAGCAACCGCCCGGGATGCTCCGCATAAACGCGGAACGCCTGCGCGGGCATATAAGCCGCCGCAAGCGAGAAATCGTCCATGGCGCGCAGAGCGGCAGCCGAAGCGAACGTGCCGTCGGCCGGCAGCGCGTCATGCGCGGGGCCGATCCGCCTGACAGGCAAGAGTTCAAACGCGCAGCCGAGCTCGTTCATGGCCTTGATGTATTCGACCGCAAGCACGTTGTTCGGCGCCTGCAGAACGGCCGCTTCGGCGGTCTTATTCTGTTCAAGCAGCGTCTGCTGCAGCGCCGCCGGAAAGGTTGCGCCCTGCTTCATCTTCTGCGCCGCCTGCGCCTGAACGGATTCCTGCTGCAAAAGCAGCGCCGTGCGGCAAAGCAGATCGGCGTCGTCCGTTTCGCAGCCGAACGCCAGCAGATCGCAGCCGACGTCAGCCAGCGCGGCAACGGCGCCGCGCGCAAACGAGGCCGCTCCGCCGAGCGACCACGGCGCAGGAAGGTCGAGCACGAGGTCAACGCCGCCGCGCACAGCCGCCTCGGCGCGCAGAAACTTATCTGCAAAGGCGGCTTCCCCGCGCTGCACGAAGCTGCCGCTCATGGCGGCGACCAGATGCGTCGCGCCCTGCAGACGCGTCTGCGCCGCCAGGTATTGATGCCCGTTGTGGAACGGATTGTACTCGGCCACGATACCCGCCGTCCGCATGGAAAGCCCCCCTTTTTCATTTGATGCCGTTTCATTCTAAACGATTCCGGCAGAAAAGTCAAGAAGCTCCCTTGGGGGAGCTTCTTTCTTCGGACGTTTGACTCAGCCTTCGAGCAGGAACGATTCGCAGTCCACGCATTTCGGCTCGGTCGGGCGGCTTTCGTGCGTGCCGATGGAGACCCGGTGCAGCGTGCAGTAGTCTTCGCTCTTTGCGTGATGCGCACAGTTGTCCACCGTGCAGCCGATGCATTTGTTTGAGGAACGGTTCTGATCCATGGTTGCGCCTCTTTCATAAAAAAATACCCGGGCGCCGTGGCCCGGGCTCATAGTTAGAATGCGCGTTTCTCTCTGAATTATACTCAGAAATTCAGCTTGATGCCGTTCTTGAGCGTGCGGAAAATACCGTCAAAGAACGCGGCGATCGCATTGATCATACGGGAATAGAAATCGCCGAAGTTCCACAGCCAGTTATTGCCGACGTTGTGGAGATTGTCCTCGGAAATGTCACGCATGTTTTTCGCAAGCTCGGTCATGTCGCCGAGGAACATCGCGTCAAGCATCATATTGACGTGCTTTTTCTTGGTGCCGTTGATTTCGCTGCTGGAGCTGATCTTGTTCTTATAGCCGTTGACGACGTTTTTGTTGTAAAGATGCTTGCCGATGAGATTCAGATACGCCATCAGATACAGGAAGGCTTCGGTGTTGTCCTTGGAGTTTCTGAAGCGATAGCCCGGGAAGAGAACAAACTGCAGGTGGCTTGTGTCGGCAGGATTATTGTTGTTGGAAAGCGTGTTGAACAGCGTGCTGAAGGATTTGAGGCCTTCCGCGGTCACAAGACCCGCTTCGACTTTTTCCGTCAGCAGGGCGCAGAGGGCTTTATAGACATCGCCGTTCACAAGCATATAATTGGAGACCAGGGTGCGCAGCGCGTTCAGCAGATACTGGATCGGGCCGTCGTTGATTGCGTTCTCAATCACCGATTTGATGATAAAGCCGCCGAGTTCGGAAGGAATCTTGTATTCCTTGGACGGGACATCGAAATAGTATTCCATATCGCCCCAGGTGGCCGAGGAACCGTTTTCGTTATAAAGCGGGACGTTCAGTACGCTGATGAGCAGCGGCAGATAATTGATCTTGCGCTCATAAGTCGTTACACCGTTCACCGTGACCTGACGCAGCCAATACTTCGTAATCAGTTCCGTCAGACCGCTCTTGTCGGAGATCGTCTTGTAGAAATCCCGTTTCATGACGTAATCTCTGGTGCCGTTGGAATAATTGGTCAGCGAGAAATTGATCGTCTGCGGCGAATATTCCGCCTTGAACAGGCGGTTGATCAGGTTGCAGATCGCCGTTGCGTGCGCGCCGGTACACATGCGGTCGGTGTTCGTGTAGTTCGGCTTCAGGAAAGAAACCAGATAAGTGTTCATCTCACCCCAGAGCGTCGTCATATCGCTGTGGGAAACGCTCAGCTTGCCCCAGTCGAGGCCGTACTGATCATCGCCGTAGATATAACCGATCTTCAGGCCAAGGAACGTAACGTCATCCAGTTTGTGCTGCCCGAGAAGGTCTGTGATGTCATAAGTGCCGTCCGCTCTCTTATACTCCTCGGGAATATCGAGCGATTGACTGAACGCACTGACGAAATCCTCGTCGATGAGCTTCTCCGAAAGAATCTCGGGAAGGCTCTTGCCATCTTCCTCGCCTGCAGCGAAAGCAAACGTAGCCATGGAAAACACCATGACGAGAGAAAGGACGATGCAAAGCAATTTTTTCATAAAGCATTGACTCCTTTACATTTTCATTCATGATTATTCTATCATGTTCAAAATGGGATGTCAATAACTTTTTTCCATTGAAATAAGAATTCATCAATTCAACATATTGTTGCAAACATCGTCGTCACAGACAATATCATCGATGGACGGCAGGCCGGACGGCGGGCGCCGCGGCCAGCCCGAGCGAAACATAAATGGCGGAATCGATGCGCGCCATATCGCTTTCGTTCAGCGCGCCCATACGCGTGCGCAGCCGGCGTTTGTCCAGAGTGCGCACCTGTTCCAGGAGCACAACGGAATCCTTTTGCAGCCCGCTGTTTTTTGCATCCACAAGAATATGCGTCGGCAGCGGCGTTTTGTCCGTTCTGCTGGTGATTGCGGCCGCAATGACGGTCGGGCTGAACTGGTTGCCGACGTCGTTCTGCACGATCAGAACCGGGCGGATTCCGCCCTGCTCCGACCCGACGACCGGCCGCAGATCCGCAAAAAAGATGTCTCCGCGTTTCACTGTCATAAAAAACGACTCCCCTGTTTTGATTCCACCGATAGTATGGACAAATCGGTGCGTCATTAAACATGGGGAGCATTCATATTCTATGCTGTTGTTGCGGATCCGTGCAAACAATCAGTCTTCAAAATCGGCATAGACGCCGGGCAGCGCTTCAATCACGTCCGTCGGCAGCATGCCGGTCTTCGACGTTTTCTGCGACAGCTCGTCGGCGCAGTGTCCGTGCAGATAGACGCCGACGCAGAGCGCGTCGGGCAGCGCGAGCTTCTGGGCCGTGAACGCGCCGAGCATACCGGCGAGCACGTCGCCGCTGCCGCCCTTTGAAAGCCCGTTGTTTCCGGTCACATTCACATAGACGCGCGGATCGTCGGGCGATGCGATGACGGTGTTGGAGCCCTTGAGCACGACGTAAACGCCCTGCTCCTGCGCAAAGCGGCGGGCGGCGCCGGTGCGGTCCGCCTGAATGTCGGCAACCGCGCAGCGGCACAGGCGCGACATTTCCTTCGGGTGCGGCGTGAGCACGACGGGGGCCGCGGCGTTCTGCAGCAGGTCGATGTTTTTGGAAAGCAGGTTGATGCCGTCGGCGTCAACGATGACCGGAACGTCCGCGTTTTCCAACACGGCCTGCAGAACGGCTGCCGTGTCGTCGTTCACGGAAAGGCCGCAGCCGATCACGATGGCGTCGTAACGGTTCAGATCGCGCAGAAGCGCGGGAATGCAGCCGCGGGACAGCGTGCCCGCCGGCGTCTCCTTCAGCGGCAGCAGCAGCGCTTCCGTCAGCTTGACCGACATGGTCTGATACATCGACTGCGGAAAAGCGGCGGTCACAAGTCCGGCGCCGGACCGCAGCGCGGCCTTGACGGCCATATAGGCGGCGCCGGGCATAGTCCGGCTGCCGCAGATGCAAAGCAGATGGCCGAAGTCGCCCTTGTGCGCGTCGAACTTCCGTTTCGGGAAACGGTCGGCGATTTCATTGGCGTGATAGGTATACATCGCGCTGCCGACCGCCGCATAGCTCTCCTCGGGAATGCCGATGTTGGCGATGATGATATCGCCGCAGCAGTCGGAGGCCGGGTGCAGAATATGCGCCGGCTTCAGCGCGGAAACTGCAATGGTGTAATCGGCACGAATGCAGTTTACGTCGCACAGGCCGCTGTCGCAATAGGCGCCGGACGGCATATCCACCGAGAAGACCAAGGCGTCGGAATCGTTGACAAGCGCAAACACCTTTGCAAGCTCGGGCTTGATCGTACCGTAAAAGCTGAAGCCGAAGACCGCATCGACAATCACGTCGGCCGAGCGGATCGTCTGCAGCGCCTTGGGCTGATCGGCCTCGTACCAGACTGTCGGCACGTTCAGTTCCGCCGTCAGCTTATACATGTATTTCGCTTCGCCCGAGCCGGGATAGCCGGCAACCAGGATAATGCAGACGCGGTATCCGCTTTCCAGCAGCTTGCGCGCAATCACAAAGCCGTCTCCGCCGTTGTTGCCCTTGCCGCAAAGGATGGCGACGTTGCGCCGCACCCCCTGCTCTTTTTCCACAATGGAGCGGATATTGCGCGCGCAGGCGGCGCCCGCGTTCTCCATCATCCGCTGATAGGACAGACCGAACTGGTTGGCGTGGGCTTCCACGCGCTTCATTTCATCACAGGACAAAAGACGCATTCTGCATCCCGCCTTTCCATAACTTTCACCTGCTATTTTACCATAGTTTCAAAAAAAATCAAATTATTTTTTGCGCACCCCTTGCAATCGACCGCATTCTGTGATAAATTATGTAGGACAACGCGATGAAAAAGAGAGTAGACGTCCGAAACGGGCCAGAGAAAAGCGGCCGCGGCTGAAAGCCGCTTTCCCGGAATCGTTCGTTGAAGTTCACTTTGGAGCGGCGCAGCTGAACCGGTTTTTGCATTAGGCTGCGACGGGTTACGGCCGTTATCCTGTACAAGAGTGTTTGCTCGGGACGCTTGTTCTCAAAGCAAAAATCAGGGTGGTACCGCGGAGTTTTTCTTCGTCCCTTTGTTCTGCCGGAGCGGCAAAACCGGGACGGAGTTTTTCTTTTATCCAAAACACAATTCTTTTGAAAGGACTGGTTCAACATGAAACAGCAACTCGAAGAGATTCGGGCCAGAGCAGCCGCCGCGCTGCAGTCGGCAGGTTCGCTGCAGGAGCTGGACGCCGCGCGCGTGCGCTTCCTCGGCAAAAAAGGCGAACTGACGGCGATCCTCAAGGGCATGGGCAAGCTGACGGCGGAGGAACGTCCGCTGATCGGCCAGCTGGCCAACGAGATCCGCGCCGACATTGAAGCGCACATTCAGCAAAACGTGGAGCTCATCAAGGAGCGCATGCAGGAAGAGAAGCTCAAAGCCGAAACGATCGACGTCACCATGCCGTCGCAGAAGCATGAGCTCGGCCACAAGCATCCCCTGTCGATCGTGCTTGACGAGGTGAAGGACATCTTCTACGGCATGGGCTTTTCCGTTGCAAGCGGCCCGGAGATCGAATGGGATTACTACAACTTTGAAGCGCTCAACATTCCGAAGGAGCACCCGGCGCGCGACACGCAGGACACGTTCTATATCACGGAAAACATGCTGCTTCGCACCCAGACGTCGCCCTGCCAGATCCGCGTGATGGAACAGCAGAAGCCGCCCATCCGCGTCATCGCGCCCGGCCGCGTCTACCGCTCCGACGCAGTGGACGCCACGCACTCGCCGATCTTCCACCAGATTGAAGGACTTGTGGTCGACAAGGGCATCACCATGGCCGACCTCAAAGGCAATCTGGAATCGTTTGCAAAGAGCCTTTACGGCGAAGACACCCGGATCCGCCTGCGTCCGCACCACTTCCCGTTCACCGAGCCCTCCTGCGAAATCGACGTTTCGTGCTTCAACTGCGGCGGCAAGGGCTGTCCCATGTGCAAGGGCGAGGGCTGGATCGAGATCCTCGGCGGCGGCATGGTGCATCCGAAGGTGCTCAAGAACTGCGGCGTCGACCCCGACGTCTACAGCGGCTTCGCGTTCGGCATCGGCCTGGAGCGCCTTGTCATGTTCCGTTTCAACATTGACGACATGCGTCTGCTCTATGAGAACGACGTGCGTTTTCTCAACCAGTTTTAAGGAGGTGCCTGCTGTATGAATCTTTCGAAAAAATGGGTCCGCGACTTTGTGGATCTTGACTGCACCGACAAGGAATTTGCCGATGAAATGACGCTTTCCGGCTCCAAGGTGGAGGCATTTGAAAAAGAAGGCGCCGCGCTTTCCAACATCGTCACCGGCCGCATCGAATCACTGGAGCGTCACCCGGATTCCGACCACATGTGGGTCTGCATGGTGAACGTCGGCAAAGCCGAACCGATCCAGATCGTCACGGGCGCGCAGAATCTTTCCGTCGGCGACGTGGTTCCCGTCGCCATGGACGATTCCGTGGTGCACGGCGGCAAGCACATTGTCAAAGGCAAGCTGCGCGGCGTGGAGAGCGCCGGCATGCTCTGCTCACTGGGCGAGTTGGGCCTGACGACCCACGACTTCCCCTACGCGATCGAAGACGGCATCTTCGTGCTCGGCGACGACTGCGACAAAACGCTCGGCATCGACATCCGCGAGGCGATCGGCCTCAACGACACCGTGACCGAGTTTGAGATCACCTCCAACCGCCCGGACTGCCTTTCGATCATCGGCCTTGCCCGCGAGGCGGCGGCGACCTTCCAGAAGCCGCTCAAGCTGCACGCGCCCGCGGTCAAAGGCAGCGGCAAGGACGTGCGCGATTTCCTTTCGGTCGACATTCTGAATCCCGACCGCTGCTATCGCTATTGCGGCGCCGTTGTGGAAAACGTCCGCGTCAAGCCCTCGCCGCGCTGGATGCGTGAACGCCTGCGCGCCTGCGGCGTCCGCCCGATCAACAACATCGTGGACATCACGAACTACGTCATGCTGGAATACGGCCAGCCGATGCACGCGTTCGATCTGCGTTTTCTGAAGGGCAGCCACGTCATCGTGCGTACGGCAAAGCCGGGCGAAACCATCACGACGCTCGACGGCATCGAGCGCAGTCTGAACGAATCCATGCTCGTCATTGCCGACGAAGAAAAGCCCGTGGCCGTTGCCGGCGTGATGGGCGGCGAATACAGCGGCATCATGGACGACACCGACACGATCGTGTTTGAATCCGCCTGCTTCAACGGTCCCTCCACGCGCGTCACGGCCAAAAAGCTCGGCATGCGCACGGAATCGAGCAGCCGCTTTGAAAAGGAGCTTGACCCCGCCTCCTGTATGCCCGCCATTCTGCGCGCGCTGGAGCTTGTGGAGCAGCTGGACGCCGGCGACGTCATTTCGGGCATCATCGACTGCGACAAATCCAACCGCACGCCGCGCACGCTCCCCTTCCGCCCCGACTGGGTCAACGAGTTCATCGGCATCAACGTGGGCGCGGACGAGCAGAAGGCCATTCTGGAACGCCTTGACTTCAAGGTGGAAAACGGTCTGATCTATATCCCCTCGTTCCGCGGCGATATTGAGCATCAGGCGGATATTTCGGAAGAGATTGCGCGCTTCTACGGTTATCAGAACATCCCGAACCGCCCGCTCTCCGGCGTGGCAAACGCCAAAATGACGCCGGCGCAGAAGCTGGAGCGCCGCATTTCCGCAACGCTGCTTGCAAGCGGCCTTTCGGAGATTGCGACCTTCTCGTTCATCAGCCCGAAGCATTACGACAGAATCCGTCTGGCTGCCGACAGCCCGAAGCGCAACAGCGTGGTCATCCGCAACCCGCTCGGCGAAGACACCAGCGTTATGCGCACCACCGTGCTTCCGTCGATGCTCGACGTGCTCTCGCGCAACTACAACAACCGCAACGAAACCGCAAAGCTGTTTGAAATCTCCAACGAGTATATTCCGAACGGCGAAGACAAGCTGCCCGACGAAAACCAGATGATCACCATGGGCATGTACGGCGAAGGCTGCGACTTCTTCACGATCAAGGGCGTTACGGAGGAGTTGCTCTACGCCTGCGGCGTCAACGATTACGACGTGGCCGCCGTGATGGACGACCCGACCTTCCACCCAGGCAGAACCGCCGAGATCACCGTGGACGGCAAGCGCATCGCTCTGCTCGGCGAGGTGCATCCCAAGGTGTTGGAAAACTATGAGATCGGCGTCAAGGCGTATCTTGCGCAGGTTGATTTCTCGCTGCTGCTCGCCTGCGGCAACACCGACCGCAAATATCATCAGCTGCCGCGCTTCCCGGCTTCGACCCGCGACCTCGCTTTCGTCTGCGACGCGGATCTGCCGGTGCTCAGGCTGGAAAAGATGATAGCGCAGGCAGTCGGCAAGATTCTCGAGAACATTGCGCTGTTCGACGTCTACGTCGGCTCGCAGATTCCGGCCGGCATGAAGAGCGTGGCGTTCTCCATCCGGATGCGCGCCGCGGACCGCACGCTGACCGACGAAGAGGCCGACGCCGCCATGAAGCGCGCAATCAAGGCGCTTTCCGCCATCGGCATCGAGCTGCGCTCCTGACCGCACGACATAAAAAGAACGACCCCGCGGGGCCGTTCTTTTTTGGTTCCGGTACTTTATGCGGCGCTGCGCTTGAGAAGAAAACTCTTGAAGAAATTCAGAATGCTCTTGAAAAAGCGCATGACCATGTCTTTCCAGTTGATGTTCTTGAAGACAACGTTGCCGCTTTCCAGCGTGGCTGCGTTTTCTTCTTTCATGGGAACAAGCGTATCCGTGTGATCTGTCTCTGATCCGGCATACACCATGAACTGCGGTGCGGAATCATCGTTGACCTTCAGATTGCCGTCGGCCTTCAGGAACTTGAACATAAACGCGTGGATCAGTTCGGGGAAGTCGCGGTGATCGCTGCCGTAAATGAACCACGTGGTGTCGGGCAGCAGGCAAGTGGAGGCGTCGACCATTTTATCGGGAGAGATATATTGATCGGTCCCGTTTTTCTTTGCTTTTTCAAGATAAGAATCGGAAAGCGTATCGCCGAATTTTGCGGTCGTGGCGCCCATGGATTCAAACTTCAAAGAAACCGAATTATCACCGATTTCATTGTTTGTCTCGCAGATCGGGGTCACTTGATAGTTTCCGTACTTGGAATAGTTGGCTATTTTTACGCCGTGCGCAACGGCGTCAAGAATGATATCTTCCACGCGCTGGCGCACCTTGACGTCATAGTTGTCAAGCTTTTCCAGCAATTTTGCATATTCATCTTCATAGCCCTTGAACACGCCCTTGCGCGCGTCCTGATAATAATCGGCGCCGACCAGAGACCAGATGCCGGGCATCCTGCCGTAGGTCTCGCGCAGGGCATAGACGACCACTTCTTTATAGACCTTCGGGATCAGCGCCTGCAGCCCGAGCATGCCGGCATCCAGCAGCATCGTGTCGCCGGTGAATTCCAACGCAGCGTCAATCAGCTCCACGAGCGCCTGATCCTCGATCCGGATCAAATCGCTGGTTTCCTTGAAACGGCGGAGCGCAGTCGCGTCCAACTGCATTCTGCCGCTGAACAGCGCGCTCATGCCGTCTACGCCGGAGGCGGACTGAACGTAGATCTCCACGCATTTGACGTCGTCATAGCCATATTCGGCAAGATAGGCCAAAATCACGTTTGCGCCCTCGCAGCGGCCGACAAGATTCACCTTCGGCGCACCGGTTTCCGATTTGACTTTTTGAATAAACGTGTTCAGCAGACGCGCGGTTTCAAAGGGATCCACACGCCAGTCCTGATAGAAATTATAGGTGCGGAACCGATAGGAGCCGTCGCCGAATTTACCGGGGCCCTGGTTCCACCAGCTCATATCGATATGGGAACCGTCGGAAGCTTCGCCGTCTTTATTCAGCGCCCAACCGCCGATCACGGGAAGCAGCATACCGAGCAGCTTTTCTCGATAGGCGGCCCAGGATTCCGCATCGTCGTTTCTGACCGCGTCAAGGAAGGACGGCATACATTCCTTCACCGCGTCGGCAAGAAAGCCGTCGGGCAGGTCGCCGCCGTCATAGATTTTTGTGCCGTCCGGCAAATAGATATGTTCGCCCTGTCCCTGCAAATAAACGGTGGGAACGTCCGTCCCCTGCTTTTCTGCAGCAAACGCGGGAACAGCCAGTGTCAGGGCCAAAAGAACACAGAGGATCCATGCAATCGTTTTTTTCATAGCGCACACCTTCCTTTGTTTGTTGACACTATTATATTATGGATTTCCGACAAAGTAAAGCTGTTTCATAAAAATTAATAAGTTGCCGAACGGCGCGCAAAAAGAACGACCCCGCGTTTGCGAGGTCGTCCTGTTTCGGTTTCGGTACTTTATGCGGCGCTGCGCTTGGCAAGGAGGGCCTTGAGGAAGTTCAGCACAGTCTTGAAGAAACGCATGAACATGTCTTTCCAGTTTACGTTCTTGAAAACGATGTTACCGCTGTCCAGTGTGGCTGCGTTTTCTTCTTTCATGGGAACAATCGTATCCGTGTGATCTCGCTCCGATCCGGAATACACCATATACTGCGGTGCGGATTCATCATTGAACACCGTCAGATTGCCGTCAGCCTTCAGGAACTTGAACATAAAGTTGTGGATGATATCCGGGAATTGGCGATGCTCGGAGCCGTAGATGAACCACGTGGTGTCGCGAATCGATGCAGGAACAGTGGAAGCGTCGACCATCTTATCGGGAGAAATATACTTATCGGTGCCGTTCTTTTTAGCGTTCGCAATATACTTGTCGCTCAACGTGCTGCCGTATTTCGCGGTCGTTGCACCAAAGGACGCGAACTTCAACGAAACGGAGTTGTCGCCGATCTCGTTGTTGGTGTCGCAAATCGGCTGCACCTGGAAGTCACCGTACTTCGGGAAGTTTGCAACCTTGACGCCGGCGGCAACAGCGCCGTCAATAATTTCGACCAGACGCTGACGCACCTTGGCGTCGTAATTGTCGAGCTTTTCAAGCAGACGGGCATATTCCTCTTCGTAACCGGAGAAGACACCCTTTCTGGCATCCTGATAGTAGTCGGGGCCGACAAGCGACCAGATGCCGGGCATGGTGCCGTAGCTTTCGCGCAGCACGTATACGATCAGTTCTTTATAGATTTTCGGAGCAAGCGCCTGAATGCCGGCAAGACCTGCATCAAGCAGCATGGTATCGCTGGTCATTTCCAGCGCAGCATCGATCAGTTCAACGATCGTCTGATCCAGACCGTTCGTCATATCCTCATAAAGATCGTTCGTTTCTTTGAAGCGGCGCAATGCAGCGCCGTCAAACTCCATATTATTGGCGAACAGCGCGTTTTCAAGATCCACGCCGTTGGCCGACTGCACATAGAGTTCAACGCAGTTGGTTGAGCCATAGCCATATTCCGCAAGATATGCAAGAATGACGTTTGCGCCCTCGCAACGGCCAATCAGGTTGACTTTAGCGCTGCCGGTTGCTATTTTCACGTTTTCGATGTAAGTATTCAGTCTTCCGGCGTTTTCAATCGGATCCCTGCGCCAATCCTGATAGAAGTTAAAGGAGCGGAAACGATAGGTTCCATCACTGAATTTGCTGGCTCTCACTTCGTCCGTGTTGGGCTGGGATTTCCAGCCTTGCCATCTGATATCAGAGTTGTCAGAGGCTACACCGTTTTTGTCCAGCGCATACTTGCAGAAAACCGGACGGAAATATTCCATGAACTTTTCACGATAGGCAGCCCAGGATTCTTCATCGTCATTCTTGATCGCATCTTTGAAGTAAGGCATACAACCCTGAACCGCTTCCGAAAGGAAACCGTCGGGAAGATCGCCGCCTTCAAAGAGCGGCGTGCCGTCGGGCAGATAAATGTATTCGCCCTGACCCTGCAGATAAATATTCGGAATATCTGAGCCCTGTTTTTCGGCGCCTAACGCGGGCACCGCCAGGATGAGCAGCATGATGAACGTCAAAACAAATGCGAGCGTTTTTTTCATGACAATGACTCCTTAAAAGATATTTTGATTATTATAGCAATCCAAAAAGGCAAACTTGTGATATAAGCATGAACAAGCTGTGAACGATACGAAAAAAACAGCGGAACGAATTGGCGAATATGAACAACCGAAGCAGAGCCGTTCCGGGCTCTGCTTCCTGTTTTCAGTTGGAAAACACCTTTTCGCGGAACATGGCGGCCGCCTTCGCCGCAGCGGGGCGCGTTTCTTCCTTGATGTTCTTCACTGCGTCTACCATGATTCTGCCGGCGCCCGAGAACGCGCTCTTGAAGGTTTCCTTTGCCTGCGGCTCCACTGCCTTCCACGCCTTGACTGCGCCGCCCACGGCAGAGCCGAGGTGCTGCGCAAGGCCGGTCAGCGTCACCTGCCCCGTAGCTTCAATCAGCTTGTCGGCAACCGCGTCGACCACCGCGCCCTGCGCGTCTGACACGCGCGAAACGATGCCGGACAGCGCCACGTCGGTGATCTTGGCCAGCACATCGACGTCTTCTCTGGTTTCCAGCGCGCCGTTGTGGATCTGCCACGATTTCAGGTCGTGCTGCAGCGGGCCGAGCGGCAGGTTGCTTTTGACGGCGGTGAAATCATAGTCGTGCGCAAGCATCATGCCCACAAAGGAGGAATGCGGCACGAGGTGACGGTAGCGCGGCAGGATCTCGTCATATTCCTGCGTATGGAACAGCCGGTAGTCATGATAGCCCGGGCCGTCGTTGTTATAGACGGTACGGATGCGTGCACGGATCTCGTCGCTCGTTTTCAGCGCGGCATAGAGCGCCAGATGGCCGCCCTTGCTGTGGCCGCAAAGGATGATCGGCCGGTCAAACGCCGCGGCGGCTTTTTCCAGATAATCCAGCGCCAGCTGATAGGACGGAATGCCCTTGCGCGCAAAGATGTCAAGGTCTTCCTTCCAGCCGAGGATCGTGTCGTCCGTGCCGCGGTAGACGATGACCATCGTGCCGTCGGGCAGCAGGAACGTACCGGCGCCGAACTGCACGGCAGGATTGGCAGAGAGAAGCTCCTTCACGCCGACGATCTGCATTTCGGCAAAGCGCGGCTGCACGGCCATACGCATGATGTTATGGCTGCCGTCGGCCGGAATCATCATGCCGAGCTTTTTATGCTGATAGCCGCGCGAGGCAAACACGTCGTTGCAGGCCTGCGGGAACGGCACGGGCGCGGAAAAGCTTTCGCTGACCACACGCTCAAACGGCATATAGAAGATCTGGCAGAACAGAAGATTGTCGGCGTCGCCGAACGGCACGTCGCGAAAAGACTGATTGCCGTTGGTTTCAATGTATTCTTTGACTCCCGGCATGGAAAAGACCTCCCCCGATTCATTTTATTAATTGTAGCATACCATGCATAATCTGTCAATCAAAATGATGGTTGACTTTCCATTTTTTCCGATCTATAATAAAGCCATCAAAGAGTTGAAAGGAACCGATAGTATGAAACGTTTTCTTTTGCTGCTTCTGACTGTCACGCTGCTGTGCGGCGTCTGCCTGATGCCGTCTCACGCCGAAGCGAAGCCCCAATATGAAAAGATCGACACCGAATACCCGTTCGTGCTCGTGCGCGGCATGGACTTCGGGGGTCTGCTGGTTGCGCCCGGCACGGAAAACGCCGTTCCGGTTGTGGGCAAGCCGGAGCTCAAGCTGACGCTCAAGAGCGTTGCAAACGCGCTGTTCCTCGGCCTGCTTCGCCGCGACTGGGACCGCTTCGCCGATGAAGCGATCGCCATCGTTGACAGCATGATGGGCAAAATGATGCTCACAAAAGACGGACAGCCGCAGTTTGACACCGGCGTGGAACAGTTCACCCAGTCGCTCGCCCACTATCCCGCGTATACGGAAAGCCTCGGCAACGGCGTGGAGGAGGGTCTGATGAAGCGTGCGGTGGAAACCTACGGCGCCGACAAGGTCTATTATTACAACTATGACTGGCGGATTGATCCTTACGTTCACGCCGAACGGCTGAACGCGCTGATTGAAACGGCAAAGAAAGACCACAACTGCAGCAAGGTCAACCTCGCCTGCTGCTCCATGGGCGGCATTCTGACGGTTTCCTATCTTTACAAATACGGCGCCGACAGCCTGCACCGCGTGCTGTTCATCTCGTCCACCTTCTGCGGCACCTACGTCACGGGCGATCTGCTCAACGGCAAAGTCAAGGTGCACGGCGACCTGCTCTATGACTTCTTCATCACCCGCATGAATCCGGGCAAAGGGGCGGCCTTCCTCCTGAAGGTTGCAAACAAGCTCGGTCTGTTCAAGGCGGTGGCAAAGCTGGCGAACGACGTGCTCGTGCCGAAGATCAAGGATCACGTCTACGACGCCTACATGCGCGATATGTTCGGCACCATGCCGGTCGTCTGGGCGCTGACGCAGCCCGAAGATCTGGATTCCGCGCTGTCCTACATCTTCGCGGGCTACGAAGAGGAGTATCAGACGGTTATCGATCTGGCAAAATCGTATAAGGAAATGAATCTGCAGCGCGACGACATGCTGCGCCGCATGCAGAAAAACGGACTTGAAATCATTGTGACCGCGAGCTACGAGCTGCCTGTCGTCCCGGTCTATGAAAGCGGCAACATGCAGGGCGACACCGTGCTGGAATCCCCGCTGATGCTGGGCGGCGCAACGATGTCGCTGCTCGGCGAAACGCTGCCAGACGATTACACGCCGGCAGACAGCCGCTATTATTCCGCCGATCATGAAGCGGATCTGTCCACGGCCCTCTTCCCGGATTATACCTGGGCGCTGAAGGGTGTGCCGCATGTGTTCACCTCATACGGTACCGATTGTCAGGATTTCATCATGTGGCTGCTGAACGAAAAGACCTGCCCGACCGTTTTCACAAGCGAGCAGTATCCGCAGTTTATGCTTTCCAACTTTGCTCTGGATCTTGAACCGCTCAAATAAAACAACGATTCCATGATGAATTGTCGGCGATTTCAAATGCAGGACATACGTTTGTCACAATTCCATGTTATACTTGCTTCAAAACCAACCATGAATGGAGGCTGAATCAAATGAAAAAAGGTATCTCGCTGTTTCTGTGTTTTCTTCTGCTCTTCTCTCTTGTCATCCCGGCTTCTGCCATTCCGCTCAGCAGCGGCACAGACGCGCTGAACGCGCAGTTTCTGGACGGCGCAAACACCAAGGGCCATGATTACGTCTATTATTCCCCGCTGAAAGGCAGCAACGACAGCACAAAATACCCGCTGCTCATCTGGCTGCACGGCGCCGGTTCGGGCAAAGAAAAGCGCCAGCAGCTGCAGTGGTATGATGTCGTTCACTTTGCTTCGGACGAATACCAGGCAAAATTCAAGCAGGGCGGCTGCTATGTGTTTGCCCCGCGCGACCCGGGCGTTGCCCTGAGTTCCTGGGAAGCCAACGGAACCGGCACGCTCAAAGCAACGATTGACGAATTCATTCAAAGCCAGAACGGGCACATCGATATGGACCGCATCTACATTTCCGGCTATTCCACCGGCGGCTCCATGGTCTGGAACATGGCAACGGCTTATCCCAACTTCTTTGCCGCCGTGGTTCCCGCTTCCGCGCTGATTCAGCCTTCCGTTTCCAACATGAAGCTGCTCAAAGACGTTTCCGTCTGGATCTTCTGCAGCGACAAGGATCCCTATCCCACCTCCGGCACCTCCTCGGCACGTCCGGTTTTCAACGAACTCAAATCTGTGACCAACCGCAAGCAGGGCGTCCGTCTGACAACGTTCAGCGAGGCTGTTTTGCCCGACGGCAGCAAGAAGCAGGAAAACGGCACCGTTGCCTGGGATTACCAACATTATACCTGGATGGCCCTGACCAACGACATGCACATGTATGACGGCAGTGTCTATAAATATCAGACCACCGTTGACGCAACAGGCGCAACGATCCGGTTCCCGGCGGACGGAGGGTTTATCAGCTGGCTGACAGAACAGCACCGCACAACGGAGCAATCCTCTTCGGGCGGCGCAAAGAAGAACCCGTTCAGCGTCTTCTTTTCTTACATCCGTTCCTTCTTCATCCGCTCGTTCAGTCTGATCCGCGGCTTCTTCACCTTCTCAAGATAATCAGAAAACAAAAAAGGCGGGGCATTGCCCCGCTATTTTTCTGTTCAGCTTTCTTCCGGGTGCAGCACCGTTGCGCCGCGTTCCAGCGAAACAACGCCCGTGCGGCACATTTCGATGATGCCGATCGGCTTCACTACGTCGATGAACGCCTGGATCTTCAGCGGTTCTCCCGTCACCTCAATGATCATCGCGTCGGTGGAGTAATCGATGATCTTGCCGCGATAAACGTCGGCGGCTGCCATGATCTCGCTGCGCGTTTCGGGATGGTTCGGCACCTTAAGCAGCAGCAGCTCGCGTTCGACGTTCTGGGCGCTTTCCAGAAGCTTGACCTCTTTGACGTTGTGCAGCTTCTTGAGCTGATTGATCAGCTGCTCTCTGGCGTAATCGTTGCCGTTCAGCGTGATCGTCATGCGGGAATAAGCCGGATCCTCCGTCTCCCCCACGGTCAGCGAATCGATGTTGAAGCCCTTGCGCATGAACAGGCCGGCGACTCTGGTCAGAACGCCGTATTTGTTTTCCACATAAACCGCAATCACACTTCTCATTTCAGTCTTCCTCCTTGCATTCCGTAATCAGGTCTGCCAGCGCGCCCTCAGACGGGAGCATGGGCAGCACGAATTGGTTTTTGTCGATCGGCACTTCGATCAGATAAGGTCCGTCGGTCTGCAGCGCCTCCCGGAGCGCCGCTTCAAAGGCGGCGAGATCCGTCACGCGCGCGGCCTGTGCGCCGAAGGCCTGCGCCAGCGCAACGTAATCCGTTTTCCGGTCGAGCTCCGTATTCGAATAGCGGCGGCCGAAGCCGAAAGCCTGCATCTGCCGCACCATGCCGAGGGCGCCGTTGTTGAGCAGAACGATCGTGACCGGGATGCAGTTGCCGACCGCGGTGACCAGCTCGTTAAGGTTCATTGCAAAGCTGCCGTCGCCCGTCACGAGAATCGTCCGGCAGCCGGCGCCGATTGAAGCGCCGATGGCGGCGCCGAGGCCGAAGCCCATGGTGCCGAGGCCGCCCGAGGTGATGAACTTGCGCGGCTTCTGCAATGCGACGTACTGCGCCGTCCACATCTGATGCTGGCCCACGTCTGTGACAACCGCAACGTCGTCGTCCTTGCAGCGGTTGATGACGTCAAACAGCGCGGGCGGGCAAAGCGCGCTGCCGTTGGTTTCAAAAGCGCGGCGCGCAAGACGCGCCTGCTGCGCTCTCAGTTTTGCAATCTCTTCCCGCCACGCGGGGTGGGACTGCGGCGACACCGCCCGGAGAATCTCCTCCAACGCTTCGGTGATATCGCCGATCAGACCGAGGTCCACGCGGACGTTCTTATTGATTTCGGATTGGTCGGTATCCATCTGGATGATCACGGCGTCGCTGCAGTAGCGGTCGGGGTCGCCGGTTGCGCGGTCCGAAAACCGTACGCCCACGCCGAGGATCAGGTCGGCGCGCAGATTCGCCGCAGTGGACGCATAGGCCCCGTGCATGCCCTCCATGCCGAGAAAGCGCTTGCTGCTGTGCGGCACTGCGGAAAGCCCCATCAGCGAGCAGCCGACCCAGGCGTCCAGCTTTTCGGCCAGCGCAAGGATCCGGTCGCCGAGGCCGCAGTGTGCTGCGCCGCCGCCGATATAAAGATAGGGGCGCTGTGCGCGGTTCAGCAGCTGCACGGCCTGTGCGATCCGGTCGGCCGGCACCGTCTGCTGCGGAAACGCGGGCACAACCGGCTGCGGCTCATAGGCGCACAGGGCCGTTTGAATATCCTTCGGAATATCGATCAGCACCGGCCCGGGGCGCCCGCTTTTGGCAATGCAGAACGCTTCGCGGATCGTGTCGGCCAGCTCTTCCACGTGCTGCACGAAATAGTTGTGCTTCGTGATCGGCAGCGTGATGCCCGTGATGTTGATCTCCTGAAACGCATCCTTGCCGATCAGATAGGTCGGCACGTTGCCGGTGATAGCGACCATCGGCACGGAATCCAGCATGGCGGTTGCAAGGCCGGTGACAAGGTTGGTCGCGCCCGGGCCGCTCGTGGCCATCACCACGCCGACCCTTCCCGTGGCGCGCGCATAGCCGTCCGCGGCGTGGGCGGCGCCCTGCTCGTGCGCGGTCAGAATATGGCGCAGCCTGTTTTGCGACGCATAGAGCGCGTCATACAGGTCGAGCACCGTTCCGCCGGGATAGCCGAACAGCTCGGTCACGCCCTGCTCGATCAGCGTTTCAATCGTGATCTGTGCGCCCGTCATGAGTTTTTGCTTTTTCTTTTTCATACAACTGCCGTTCCTTTCGCGTAAAAAAACGCCCCCGTCTCGCAAAGAGACGAAAGCGACAGCTTCCGCGGTACCACTCTTTTTCATATCGCAGCGGATATGCCCTTCCGGCGCCGACACGCCGTTCCTCTGTGACGGGAGAACCCGTTCGCGACTACCCGGCAAGGCCGATCCCCGCGACCGCTCCACGGCGACTTCCGCCCCTGCGCTTCTTGCCTTGCACCGACCGGCAATTCTCTGAAAGCGCGTCGTGACGTACTATTCCGCTTCTCAGCGTTTTGTTGAATTTTCTGTATTATAGCACCGGCTGAATGACTTGTCAAGTTTCGGCCCTTCTTTTTGTTGTTTTTGCGCATTGATATATCAACAAAAATATGTTAAAGTGAATGATAAGAGTTTGATTTCAAACGGAGGTTTTGATTATGAAGCTTTTCAAACGGATATGCAGCCTGCTCCTGGCCGTGCTGATGCTGACGGCGACCGGCATCCTGACCGCGGTTGCCGAAGGAGCCGCAGAGGCCTGCCCGACCATTTACGTCTACGGCTTTATGGGCGCGGATCTGCTGGAAGACAAGAACGATCCGAACTCAAAGGTCATCTGGCCGCCGGATATGAACGCAATGACTGCCGACATCAAGGAGCAGATTCCCGCGCTCGTTGCGGCCCTGCTCGTGGATAACTGGGAAACCTTCGGCACGATCGCCATCAATCTGGTGAAGCCCTATTTTGAGCCGACCTATCTTTCCGACGACGGCACCTGCCCGAACAATTCCGGCGTCTACTTCACCTATCCGAGTCCCGGCGCGATTCCGAAGCACGGGCGCGTCAAGTTTGGCTACGACTGGCGGCTGGATCCGATGCTGAGCGCGGAACAGCTCCATGAATTCATCGAATATGTTTGCACCTCAACGAACGCCGAAAAGGTCAACATCATCTGCCACAGCCTCGGCGGCGTCGTGGTGCTCTCCTATCTTTCCGCGCACGGCGACGACAGGATCAAGGGCGTCTGCTTCAACACGACGGCCATCTTCGGCGAATCCTACACGGGCGACCTGATGCGCGGCGACATCGTGTTTGACGCCGATTCCATCGATTATTACATGCGCTACGTGCTCGAAGGTACCGAATATGACACGCTGCTGACGGAGCTCATCTCCGCCATGAACAAGGCCGGCCTGCTCAAGCTGCTCGCCAAAAAGGCGAACGGTCTGACAAGAAGCCAGAAGGAACGCGTCTGCCGCGAGGTGCTGCTGCCGATGTTCGGCAACTGGCCCACAATCTGGAGCATGATTCCGGATCAGGACGTGGAGGCCGCGCAGGATATGGTGTTCAACAAGCTTTGCCCCGATGAGGACCGGACGGTTCTGCGCGGAAAGATCGACGCCTATAATCAGAACGTGCGCAAGGACAAGGTGCAAACCCTGCAGACCCTGAACAACGACGCAAACGTCTACGTCATTTCCCGCTACGGCTATTCCTCCATCCCCGTGACCTCGTCGTTCAAAACGCTCAGCGACGGCGTCGTTGACACAAAGTATACCTCGTTCGGCGCAACCACAAGCGATTATGACAAGACGCTGACGGCGGATGAGATCAAGAACGTCCCCGCCGAATACATTTCGCCCGACCGGCGCGTCAACGCCGCCACCTGTCTCTTCCCCGAACAGACCTGGTTCGTCCGCAATATAAAGCACAGCCTGCAGGCGGAATCGCTATGGACCATGATGGACCTCCTGCTGGCGCAGGACGAGCAGGCCACCGTCAACACCTTCGCGCAATATCCGCGCTTCCTCGTCTATGACGCGCAGACAGACACGCTTTCACCCGACGAAAAGAAGCCGCAGGAAACCGCGCTGTCCTTCCTGGATAAGCTGAAGAGAATCTTTGAACAGCTCAAGCAGCTGCTTTCCAAGATTCCCGCACTTTCAAAGCTTTTCAAAAAAGCGTAACAAAAAACCGACGCGCCCCCTTTCAAAGCGGGGCGCGTCTTTTTCTGTTCGGGTCAGTCCTTCCGGCGCCAGTCGTCGAGCCTGCGGCGCAGCCAGGCTTCCAGCGGCTCCATCCCCTCGCCTGTTTTTGCGCTGACGGGGAACACGGCAATCTGCGGGTTCAGCTCCTGTACGCGCGCGCGGCAAAGAGGAAGATCAAAACCGAAATAGCCCAGCGCATCCGTTTTTGTAATCACGAGCGCGTCGCTTTCGCGGAACATGAGCGGGTATTTCAGCGGCTTGTCGTCGCCCTCCGGCACGGAGAGAATCATCAGGTTGCAGCAGGCGCCGGTGTCGTATTCCGCCGGGCAGATCAGATTGCCGACGTTTTCCAGAAAGACCAGGTCGTGCGTGCCCTCCATTTCGTCAAAGGCCGCAGTCGTCATGCCGGCGTCCATGTGGCACATGCCGCCGGTGTGCACCTGAATGGCCGCGGCGCCGAGCGATTCGATCGTTTTGGCGTCCACGTCCGATTCGATGTCCGCTTCCATAACGCCGATGGACAAATCGGGCAGATCCTGTATCAGACGGGACAGCAGCGTCGTTTTGCCGGAGCCCGCGCTGCTCATGACGTTGACGAGTAGCGTGCCGCTCTCCCTGAGGCGCGCGCGCAGTGCGGCGGCATCCCGGTCGTTCGACGCGGTGACCGAAGCGTTCAGTTCAATGATCTTCATGCCTGCGTCCTCCTTTGTTCCATCGCTTCCCTGAGCAGCGCCGCCACGGGTTCAAAGCCGTCGCCGGTTTTTGCGCTGACGGAAAAGATGCGGATCTCCGGGTTGAGCGCCCTTGCTCGCTCTGCCGCCTTGGCAGCGTCAAAGTCGAAAATCGGGAGTGTGTCGATCTTGTTGAACAGCAGCACGTCACTGACGGTGAACATGAGCGGATATTTCAGCGGCTTGTCATCGCCCTCCGGCACGGAAAGCAGCATCATGCGCAGATCGGCCCCGATTTCGAATTCCGCCGGGCAGACCAGATTGCCGATGTTTTCGAGGAAGACCAGGTCGAGCCCATCCAGTCCCAGAGCGTCCAGGCCGCGGCGCGTCATGTCCGCGTCCATGTGGCACAGGCCGGCGGTGTGAAGCTGAATCACGCGGGCGCCGGTGGCAGCAATCGTTTTTGCGTCAACGTCGGAATCCACGTCCGCCTCCATGACGCCGATCCGGTAATCCTTGCCCAGCAGGCCGATCAGCCGGAGCAGCACGGAGGTCTTGCCGGCCCCGGGCGAGCCCATCAGATTGACCAGCACGACGCCGTCCTTTTTCATTTGCTCGCGCGTCTGTTCCGCTGCAGCGGCATTGTCCGCAAGGATATGCTCTTTTGTTTCAAGAATGCGAAACATAAAGCGGCCCCCTTTTCGTGGTATAAAAGAATTATAAAGAATCAGGCCGGTTCTGTCAACCGCAAGCGCGCGATTCATTTCTGAAACCGTTATCAATTATATGTTTTTTTATAAAAAAGCAATCATTTTTAAACAAATGATTGACATAACGCGCCTGTTTTTGCTATGATAGAAATGAAGAATAGGCTGTTTCGGCAGCCGATTCGATTCCCTTTCAAAGGAGAGAGATTATGGCAGACAAAATGTTAGGATACGCGCCCGAATGGACCTATGACGATTCCATACCCGTCCGCGAACCGATCATGAAACTCGGCAGAATAATTACCGACAGAATTCCCATTGTGCTCGGCATCCAGAAAATCACAAAGCAGGATCCCGAATACTGGGCTGTCGCCACCATCTGTCCGACCGACGAGATGGCCGAAGTTGCCATGCGCATGAAGAAGCGCCATCCGCGCACGCTTGCGGATATGAAAAAGCTCGTCAAAGACATGAACATGACCGAAGAATACCTGCTCGACCTGCTGGCGCAGATGAGCGAAAACGGTCTGATCGAATGGAACTATGAAAACGAACAGCACGAAAAGCAGTGGGTGCTGCCGATGTTCGTGCCCGGTTCCGGCGAGTTTTCCAACATGAACAAGGCGCTGCTGGAAAAGCATCCCGAGCTCGGCCGGTTCTTTGAGCGCATGACCCGCCTGCCGCTGGAAAAGGTGACGCCGATGGTCCCGCCCGGAGGCGGCGGAATCGGCATGCACGTCATTCCGGTTGAGAAGGCGATCGAAATGGAGAACGAGGCCATCGGCATCGAAAAGATCTCCTACTGGCTGGATAAATACGAGGGCAAATACGCCGCCTCCCCCTGCTCCTGCCGCTATTCCAGAAAAACCTATGACGAAGGCTGCGCCGACGACCCCGAGGGCTGGTGCGTCGCCATCGGCGATATGGCGGACTACGTTGTGGAAACACAAAAAGGCGGCCATTACGTCACGAAGGAGCAGGCGCTCGAAATCTTCCGGCAGGGCGAAGAAAACGGCTTTGTCCACCAGATCACGAACATTGACGGCGAAGACAAGATTTTTGCCATCTGCAACTGCAACGTCAACGTCTGCTATGCGTTGCGCACCTCGCAGCTGTTCAACACGCCCAACATGTCGCGCTCGGCCTATGTTGCCAACGTGAAGAAGGAAAACTGCGTCGCCTGCGGCCGCTGCGTGGAGCACTGCCCCGCCGGCGCGCTCAAGCTCGGCCAGAAGCTTTGCACCAAGCAGGGCGAAATCGAATACCCGAAGCAGGAGCTGCCCGACACCAACAAGTGGGGCCCCGACAAATGGGAAGAGGAATACCGCGACAAGAATCGGATCAACACCCACGAGACCGGCACCGCGCCCTGCAAGACCGCCTGCCCCGCGCACATCGCCATTCAGGGTTATCTCAAGATGGCCGCTCAGGGCAGATATGACGAGGCCATTGCGCTGATCAAGAAAGAGAACCCGTTCCCGGCCGTCTGCGGCCACGTCTGCAACAAGCGCTGCGAGGAAGCCTGCACAAGAGGCACCATCGACGAAGCGATCGCCATCGACGACGTCAAGAAGTTCCTGGCGCACCGCGACATCGACAACGCGACCCGCGTGATTCCCAAGAAGGTCATTCCGAAGATCACGGTGGACGGCGTATTTGACCGCGAGAAGGGCTTTACCGAAAAGGTTGCCATTATCGGCGCGGGTCCCGCGGGCCTCTCCTGCGCGTTCTATCTGGCCGAAAAGGGCTATCTGAACGTCACGGTCTTTGAAAAGAACGCCGAGCCCGGCGGCATGCTGCGCTACGGCATTCCGAACTACAAGCTGGAAAAAGAAGTCATCGACGCCGAAATCGACGTCATCCGTCAGATGGGCGTTGAAATCAGGTGCGGCGTGGAAGTCGGCAAGGATATCACCCTTGACGAGCTGCGCGCGCAGGGCTACAAGGCCTTCTATCTGGCCATCGGCGCCCAGGGCGGCCGCAAGGCCGGCGTACCGGGCGAAGACGCCGAGGGCGTGCTGACGGCCGTCGACTTCCTGCATGAGGCAGCCGAGAAAGAGGCGTTCCCGATCGGCGAAAACGTGGTGATCGTCGGCGGCGGCAACGTGGCCATCGACGCGGCGCGCGTCAGCGTCCACTGCGGCGCCAAAAACGTTTCCATGTTCTGTCTGGAGCAGCGCGACGAAATGCCCGCCTCCGACGACGAAGTGGAAGAAGCGCTGGAGGACGGCGTTTCCGTCAACTGCGGCTGGGGCCCGAAGGAAATCGTGAAGGACGAAAACGGCAAAGTCAAGGCCATCGTCTTCAAAAAATGCGTGCGCGTCTTTGACGACGAGCACCGCTTCTCCCCCGTTTATGACGAGGACGACACCCAGACGGTCGACTGCGAAAACGTGGTCCTGTCCATCGGTCAGGCCATCGTCTGGGGCGGCCTGCTCGACGGCGCCGCCGTGGAGCTCAACCGCAACATGACCGCCAAGGCCGACACCTTCACCTTCCAGACCGCGCAGCCCGACGTGTTCGTCGGCGGCGACGCGTTCACCGGCCCGCGCTTTGCCATCGATGCGATCGCCATGGGCAAGGAAGGCGCCATCTCGATCCACCGCTTCGTGCAGCCGCATTCCTCGCTGACGATCGGCCGCAATCCGCGCTATTACGTGGAACTCGACAAGGACGACATCGTTGTGGAAGGCTATGACACGGCGCATCGTCAGGTGCCGAAGGCGACCAGAACGGTTGACCCGAAGGGCTTCAGGGACGACATGAAGCTGCTGACGGAGGAACAGGTCAAGATCGAAACCGCCAGATGCCTCGGCTGCGGCGCCACGATCGTGGACAAGAACCGCTGCATCGGCTGCGGCGTCTGCACCACGAAGTGTGAATTCGACGCGATCTATCTCAAGCGTGAACGGCCGGAGTGCTCCACCATGTATAAGGCGGAAGACAAGCTGAAGGCCATCCTGCCCTACATGATCAAGCGCGAGTTTGCCATCAAGAAGGCAAAGCGCGCCGCCAAGAAGGATAAGTAATCCATGCACGAGCTCGGCATTGTATTTCATATCATCAAAACAATCGAAGACGTTGCCGAAGAACAGAAGCTGACCAAGGTTTCCAAGGTCGTTCTGGAGGTCGGCGAGGTTTCAACCGTCATCGCGGAGCTGCTGGAAAGCTGCTGGGAGTGGTCCTGCAGGCGTTCCCCTATGATGGAGGGCTGCAAGCTGGAGCATCTGGTAATCCCCGCAGTGTCTTACTGCGAAGACTGCGGCAGGACGTATGAAACCGTCAAATACGCAAAAATCTGCCCCTATTGCAAGTCGGAGCACACGTACCTGAAGGAAGGCAACGAAGTGCGCATCAAGGAAATAGAGGCACAATAGCGGTTCTAAGGCTCTTGAAAAGAACCTGAAATATATTTTATTCTTTGAAGGAGGAAGAACTCATGTTATTCCATCTCTACGGCGAGACTTCTCTCTGGCAGCTTCTGGGCTGGTGTCTGGTCTTCGTCGGACTCATCGTTGCGAATGAAATCGCACGCCGCACAAAAGCAGGCGGTATCTTCTGCTTTGTGATCCTGCCTCTGGCGCTGACGATCTATTTCGTCGTGATCAACATCGGCGCAAAGACCTTTGCCGCGAACAACCCGACCATCGTGCAGATGAACGGCTGGTTCCATTACGCAAAGCTTTATGCCGCGACCATCGGCTGCGTCGGCTTCATGATCCTCAAATATCATTGGGGTTCCCTGGGCAAGAGCACGTGGTTCAAATGCTATCCGTTCATCATCGTCGGCATCAACATTCTGATCGCCGTTGCCTCCGACTTCGAATCCTTCTTCAAGGGTGTTGCCGTCGGCGGCATGACCGGCGGCTGGTGGTATTCCTCCGAGGGCGTCTGGCTGTACGGCGGCTGGTGGAATCTCCTCAACGGCATCGCGGGTCTGATCAACATCATGTGCATGACCGGCTGG
>JAEEUW010000106.1 GCA_016290665.1 Clostridiaceae bacterium
CTACATGAAAGACAATATCGAAATGCTGGACGAAACGCGGGAAAGCGTCAAACGGTGGATTGTCAACGAGGGTATCAGATTAGACCATAGACGGTAAAAAAAAGAGGGCTGCACCGGTTCGGGTGCGCCCTCATGTTATGCGGTGTTATGGCTGCGCGTTTCGTTCATTGGTGGAGCATTCCGGCGCGGCTGCTATGGCGCGGATCAATGCAAGAATGTCGCGGAGCTGATCCTCTGACATGGTTTCGAGGATTGCGCGGAGTTCGTTTTCATTTGTGGTCATGGTCTGCACTTCCTTTCGGGGATCTCTCTTGACAAAGGGGGGCGGGCGGTTTATAATGGATTTACCCGCTCCCCGGCTTCGTGGTTGGTGGTTGGTGGGTTGGCTCTTGCACCGTGGCCGCGGTTTTGCAAGGGCTTTTTCTTATGCGACGGTGAAACGGCGGGTTTCGGTCTGCCGGGTGTACTGCGCGTACAGGTCGCCGTGGTTCTTCTTGAAAGCGGTGGCATCAAAGCGGCTGCTCTTGACGATTGCATATCTGATCTTGAAGATGTCGACATTCACTTCGTCCGTGCCGGTTTCGATCATGTAGGCTTTCAGATCGTCCTTGATCGCTTCGGCTTCTGCCTGCGCCGTTTCAATGAGGGCTTGCAGCTCTTTCAGCTCTCTGATCTTTGTGGTGAGTTCGTTTGTTGACATGGTGGGTCATTCCTTCCTTTGTTTTTATTTAGAAAGTCAAGAGGCGGGGGGCATTAAACATCTAGTACCTTTTGTACGTCTCACTCTCTCTTATCCTGTCCCGCTCTTATGTGATAGTCTTGGTCCGGCGCCTGCCTTAGCTGTCTACCTTCCCTTGACTTTCTGTATTCATTATACACGATAATTCGTGTATTGTCAATACATTTATACACTTTTTTTCGTGTATAGTTGCACAAAGAATCGGGCTTGATGTGGTCGTTTTTTCGTGCACAATGTACATTGATTTTCGTGTACATTTCTGATATAATAATTACGCTGGGAATAGAATCAAGTATGAAAGTCGGGAGGTGAAACCATGCCGTTGAGATTCAAGATCGACGTGCTGCAAGCGTTGAAAGAAAAAGGATATAGCGCGTACGCTATCCGAAAAGGAAAGCTATTGTCAGAGAGCACGATTCAAAAGTTGCGATCCGGCGATCCTGTGAGCTGGGCAAACATCGGTCAGCTCTGCAAGCTGCTGGGGTGTCAGCCGGGTGATCTGCTGGAATACGTTGACGAAAGTTGACGAATAGAAACCGCCTGCCGGTGATCGGTGGGCGGTCTTTCTATGTCTTCATGTGATTAAAAAGTTCCCCAGATTTTCCCCAGTCTACGCGCGCACGCGCGGAAACTTGGGAAAACTTGGGTAAACTTGGGTAAACGCGGTCAAAAGGTTCCCAATTTTCTCCCAGCCCTACGCGCGCACGCGCGCGAGAGTTTCGGAAAAGTTTCGGAAAAAACGGTGGATTGTAGCAAAGTACCAAAATATTGACTTTACTATGCTTTGTGAGTATAATATACCTATAACCAGCGAATAGGGCGGGATCTGATGGCGCGAGAATACCAATACAAGATACCAGGCATCACGGCGGCACGGCTGAAAGAGCTGCGCGGCTTCTGTGAGCAGTATGACGAAAAGCAAAAGAGAGCCGATAGAACGACGTGTGAAGCGGAGCGGGTGCAGCTGCTCCATGATGTTGCACTGATCGAGCTTGCACTTTCACGCGCCTGCGACGGTGAACGTCCGATGATGGACGCGCTGCGCGAAAATGTAGTATATGGGCACGGCGTGAACCGTCTGAACCTGCCGCCGTGTGAAAGGTCGACATTATACAGAAAGCGGATGGAGTTCTTCAATCTGCTGGATAGCGTGCACGGTCGTTCGTCTGTATGACAAATGAAATGATCGTGCAGGCGATCCGTTCCGGCGCTGGGGATCGGTGCGCCCTCATGGAACAGCTATATAGTCAAAATGAGGGTATCATCCGAAAGATGGCAAACAAAGCGGCTTGCGGTTCTGATCTTTTCGACGATCTCATGCAGGAGGGGTATATTGCCCTTGAAAGCGCCGTGAATTCCTTTGATCTGTCTGCGGGCGTTCAGTTTGTAACCTATTTCGGCACGGTCTTAAAATGGCGATTTTGGAGCTTTCAGCGCGTTGCCGGTCTGCCGGTGTCGGTTCCTGCTTATCTGCTGGATAGGCTTGCACGGTATAGGGCAACGAAAGCAGCGCTTGAAATGGAGCGCGGCGCGGAGGTGCAACCGGCTGCGGTCGCGGCTGCAATGGGGCTTGACGAAAAGCAGGCGGCAGAGGTGGAGCTTTTGCTTTATCAGATGCACGTCGTTCGGCTTGATGAACCAATAGACGAAGACGGCGAGGTCTGCGCCGGTGATCTGATCCCGGACGCGGCTGATCCTCTGTCTGATCTCTGCGACGATGCAGAGCGCGGCTTCATCCTGCGGCTGCTCGATGATGCTTTGCAACGTGATCTTGACGAAACAGAGCGAGCGATCCTCTGCCGGTACTGCGCCGGTGAGCATATTCAAAGCATTGCGGACGACTTCGGCTTGCAATATCAGCAGGTTGTCAACGTCCAAAATAAAGCAATCCGAAAGCTGCGGTCTGATATGCGGCTGCGCGTGGAGTTTGCAAAAAGCAATGATCTGTACCGTTACGGCTTGCAGCGATTCAAGAATAGTCAAATGTCGTCGGTGGAGTTCATAGCAGAGCAGCACGAAAAGCAGCGCCGGGGTTTATAATGCATTTTTTGATAGGTTTTTCTCGGTTTTTTCCGTTGGGTTTTATTGGGCTTTTTCCATGTGGTTTTTTTGTGGTTCCATCTTGGGGCTTATTTGGGTTTTATTTGGGTTTTATTTTTATCAATATGAAGCGATTACAAAGTCGAGCAAAGAAGAACAAAGAACCGATAGAAACCGAGACTTTATGCGGGTTTATCAGCACTTTTCAATAACAAACAGAGACAAAGAAAATAGATTTGGAGAAGCACTCATAACCCGGAGGTTGTAGGTTCAAATCCTATCTCCGCAACCATGAAAACAGCGCCTTTTGTCTGCCGACAAAAGGCGCTGTTTCAACGATGTGTTCCGCTGCCGCGGAACGTGATGCGTCCTTCGGACGTGCTTTTTTTTATTGACAAACAACGGGACATTTAATATAATTGTTTCATCAACCGAAAGGAAAGCACAGCATGTGCCTGCGGACTTGTGATATGAAACGTTTTGCAAAACAGGGATTGTCCGTTCTTCTCGTTCTCGCGCTCAGCGCGTTGGTTTTTGTGCCGGCGTTTGCCGCCGCGGATGACCCCGCCGACCCTTCGCCGATCATCTACGTCATCGGCAGAACGCCGATCTATGCAAAGCTCGGCACCCCGGAAGAGAAGGAAACCCCCGACGCGGAGCGCAGCGAAATCCTTGACGCGGTGAAGGCCGCGCTGCCCTCGCTGGCCAAGGCGATTTTGTTCGGCCAATGGGACGCCTATGCCGACAAAGCCTACTCCATGATTATGCCTTTTTTTGAGGACTTTGGTCTGGATGAAGAAGGGAGGGTAACAAACGGCTCAGGCGTCAAGTATACCTGGTCGGAAGCGACCCTCTCCAAGAATTACAAGAGCACCAACCCTTATACCTATCACTTTGAATATGATTCCCGTCTGTCGCCGCTGGAGATCGCGGATCAGCTGAACGACTATGTCGAAGCGGTGAAGCGCGTCACCGGCAAGAACAAGGTGGCGCTGATCGGCCGCTGCCTCGGCGCCAACGTGGCGCTCAGCTACGTCTGCAAATATCAGCGTCCGCGCGGCTACGACGGTCTGGACGCCTTTGTGTTCTATGACCAGTCGGTCAGCGGCATCGAGGTGCTGGAAACCGCGTTCAGCGGCAGCGTGAAGATCGACCCGGTTTCGGCCGGCGTCTTCCTCGGCGGGTTTGAGCTCACCACCGGCAACGCGGTGCTCGATCAGATCATTCCGCTCACGTTCACGATGCTGCGCGACACCTACGGGATCGAGATCACGGCAAAGCTGATCCAGAACATCTATGATCATATCCGCAACACGGCGATCCTGCGCTTTATCAGGTCGACATTCGGTTCCTGCCCCGGCTATTGGAGCATGGTGAACGACGGCTTTGAGGAAGCGAAGGCCTATCTGTACGGCGCGCCCGAAGACGCAAAGACCTACAAGGCTTTGCTGGAAAAGATTGACGCCTACCGCGAAACGGTGCAGCTGCAGTGTGAGGACGTGATTGCCGAAATGAAAGCCGCGCGCATCTCCGTGGCGGCCGTGTGCAAATACGGCTTTGCGGCCTATCCGCTGAGCGAAGAAGCGCGGTTTCTTTCCGACGGCGTGACGGGCCTCAGGAAGCAGTCGTTCGGCGCGACGGTCAGCGAAACCGACGCCACGCTGAGCAGCAGCGCCATCGCTGCCGCCGACCCGGCTTATCTTTCGCCCGACAGACAGATCGACGCGGGCACGGCGCTGCTGAAAGACACCACCTGGTATATCAAAAACTATAAGCACAACTCCTTCTGGAACAGCCTGCATCCGCTGCTGTGCGCCGTCTGCCGCGTGCCGGGCTTCAATGTCAACAGCGACCCGGCCTATCCGCAGTTTCTGATGATGGAAAGCGGCGAGCAATACAACGTCTTCCCGATGACGGAAGAGAACTGCGACCCGAACGGCGCCATCGTCCGCGACGGCGACACGGCGGTGAAAAAGACGTTCTTCACCCGCCTGCGCGCGCTGTTTGCGTTTTTCGGCAACGTGCTGCGCGTGCTGGTCAAACGATAAACCCTGCGTGCATCAAAGGAGAAGGGGAGGCGCCCGCCGGGCTGCGCGGTGTGGCGGCCAAGATCGCCGCGTTCTTCCGTTCGCTTGCCCAATGGCTGCGGGAGCTCTTGAAAATCAACTGAATCATATGGCAGCAGGCGGTTATTGCCGCCTGTTTTTTTGCTTGACAAAGAATCGAATATTTTGTATAATTGTTCCATCAATCGAAAGGGAGGGCACAAGATGTGCCCGCTGGCTGGTTTTATGAAACGTATTGCAAAACAAACCTTGTCCGTGTTTCTCACCGTCACGCTGTGTCTGCTGCTTCTGGTGCCGGCGTTCGCCGTGCTGGGCGAAGGCTATTATACCACGCTGCCCACGATCTATCTGCAGGGACAGGGGTCCGAGATCTATGCCGAAAAGGGCAATAAAAGAAGCGAACGGCTCGATGAGTTCGAAGTGCCGGACGGCTATATCGGCGACGCCGCCAAGGCGCTGATCCCGCCGCTGCTCAAGGGCCTGACCCTGAACAAATGGCAGGAGTGGGAAGATGAATTTGTGGCACGTGTGCTGCCGCTGGTGGAAAAAACCGCGCTGGATGAAAACGGCGAGGCGTCTAACGGCAGCGGCCCGCCGAACTACGGCATCGGAAACCAGAAAAACGCCGAAGGCAAGTACGGCATGAACAACTATGTGTTGGCCTATGACTGGCGGCTCGATCCCTGCCTTGTGGCGGAGCAGGTGAAGGACTACATTGACGGGATCAAGAAAAAAACCGGCGCCGAAAAGGTCAACATGATCGGCCGCAGCATCGGCGCCAGCGTGGTGCTGGCCTATCTTGCGCAATACGGCATGGAGGATCTTGAAACGGTCATCCTCTATTGCCCCAGCTTCTACGGCATGGAGGCGGTCAGCCGCCTGTTTGCCGGCAAGGTGGAGATCGACCCGAAGGGCATTTCGCGCTTCCTCGATTTCTATGTCAACAGCGGCGAACTGGGCGAATCCAACGCGCAGCTGTATAACCTGCTCAAGGACGTGGTGGCCGTGATGGCGCGCTCGCACCAGCTCGACCTGACGGCAAAGACGCTGGAGCATATCTATGAAAAGGTCTGGCGCGACGTCTATCCGCGCCTGCTCGTCAAGATGTACGGCAGCATGCCCTCGTTCTGGAGTCTGGTGGGCGACGCGGACTATGCGGACGCCAAGGCCGCGATCTTTGCCGGACAGGAGGAGACCTACAAGGGCCTGATCGAAAAGATCGACAACTTCCATTATAACGTGCTGGTACCCTCCACGCAGAAGCTCAAAGAGCTGGTCGAGGCGGGCAACAAGGTCCACGTCGTGCTGAAATACGGCGTGCCGATGATTCCGACCAACGACATGGTGAACGCGCAGTCCGACATGCTCACGAGCGTCTGGTCGGCTTCGCCGGACGCGACCTGCGGCCCGATTGACGGCACGCTTTCGCAAAGCTATATCGACGCGCTGGCCGACCGGCGTTATCTCTCGCCTGACCGCCAGATCGACGCGTCCACCTGCCTGCTGCCCGACCACACCTGGTTCATCAAGAACGTGGGCCACCGCGACATGCCCGACTGCATCACCGCGCTGTTTGAGGCGATCTATGAATACGACGGCTATATGACCGTGTTCGACGACGAAGCGTTCCCGCAGTATCTCTTCTTTGACGAGGCGTCGCAGACCATGTCGCCGCTGACGGAAGCGAACATGGTATCTGAGACCGAGGCCGAGTGGAACCAATCGTTCTTCCAAAGACTGATCCGGATGTTCAAGCTGCTGGGCGCGTTCCTGCGCGACTGGCTGCAAGAGAAGTTCAACTGAAAACGGCTGCCCGCGGGATGCCCTGCGGGCGGTGTTTTTGTTTGCGGGGAGGTTCAAACCTCACCCGTCACGCGCTTTTTATGTTATCACTTTACCGCTGCCGTGGTTGGCGCGTGCCACCCTCCCCAGAGGGGAGGGCAAGGGAGCTTCGGCTTTGCCGCGGGGTTGTGCCGACTTTGCCGCCGGACGTTTTTAGCTTAACCGCACCGGCCCCTTCAGTCACCGCGCATTCGGCGCGGTGACAGCTTCCCCATTTGCTTCGCAAACAGGGACGCCATTGTTGTGCCCCGCCGTGAACGGTGCGCGGCGGCGCTGCGGCAACGATCTGCCCGCGGCCCGGCCGATCACTGACCGGCACGACGGGGCGCTTTTGTTCTCCAATCCCTCAATCCCTCAATCTCTCAATCCCTTAATCCCTTAATCCCTTAATCCCTTAATCCCTTAATCCCTTAATCCCTTAATCCCTTAATCCCTCCTTTCCCCTTGAC
>JAEEUW010000107.1 GCA_016290665.1 Clostridiaceae bacterium
TGCTGGCGAAATACTTCCACGGCCCGGTGATGTATGTTGCCGCCGCGGAGGGTGACGGCGATCTGATCAACGGCCGCGGCGACGCCTATTGCGGTATGCTCAACTGCTCGTATAACCTCGGCATGCGCCATCTGCCGGCACACATCCCCGCTTACCCGGTGGGCACGGCGGAGGATCTGGCAAAGATGATCGCCGACTTCGTGCCCGTGGCGCGCGCCGTCATCGGCCTCAAGGCGCTCAAAATCATCACCTTCGGCCCGCGTCCGCAGGACTTCTTTGCCTGCAATGCGCCGATCAAGGGGCTGTATGAGATCGGCGTGGAGATTGAAGAAAACAGCGAGCTCGACCTGCTCGTGGCCTATAAGGCCCACAAGGACGACCCGCGCATCCCCGCCGTCTGCAACGACATGGCGAACGAGCTGGGCGTTTCGGGCAACAAATACCCCGACATGCTGCCGCGCATGGCGCAGTTTGAGCTGACGCTGCTCGACTGGGCAGAAAGCCACAAGGGCGACCGCAAATACGTCGCCTTTGCCGACAAATGCTGGCCGGCCTTCCCCGAAACCTTCGGTTTTGAGCCCTGCTATGTCAACAGCCGCCTGGCTTCGCGCGGGATTCCCGTTTCGTGCGAGGTGGACATCTATGGCGCGCTGTCGGAATACATCGGCGCGTGCGTGTCGCTTGACGCGGTGACGCTGCTCGACATCAACAACTCCGTGCCCGCGTCGCTGTTTGACGCCGAGATCAAGGGCAAGTTCGATTACAAGCTGACCGACACGTTCATGGGCTTCCATTGCGGCAATACCCCGAGCTGCAAGATGTGCGCCGACCGCGCGGTCAAATATCAGCTGATCCAGCACCGCCTGCTGGAGCCGGCCGGCAGCGAGCCCGACTTCACCCGCGGCACGCTGGAGGGTGACATCGCCCCCTCCGACATCACGTTCTATCGCCTGCAGTGCGACAGCGAAGGCGTGCTGCGCGCCTATATCGCCGAGGGCGAGGTGCTGCCCGTGCGCACCGGCTCGTTCGGCGGCATCGGCGTGTTCGCCATTCCGGAGATGGGCCGCTTTTACCGCCACGTGCTGATCGAAAAGCGCTATCCGCACCACGGCGCCGTGGCCTTCGGCCATTACGGCAAGGCGCTGTTCGACGTGCTGCGCTACCTCGGCGTCGGCGACATCGCCTATAATCAGCCGGCGTCGCTCCCCTATCCGACCGAGAATCCGTTTGCGTGATCCGATCCAAAGAGCCACCCGGCGGGTGGCTCTTTTCAATTTTGCGTGTTTTTCCTCTCTCCGTCGTCTAACAGACGTAAGGTCCTTGCGAAAACGAAATCACGAAAGAAAGGAGGGCCTGCCGTGGACCAAAGCGAAACGCTCTACCGACAATTCCTTGCCGGGGACGAAGCCGCGCTGGCGCAGCTCATCGACGCGCACAAGGTCGGCCTGACGCTGTTCCTTGCCGGGTACGTCAAGAACGAGGTCGCCGCCGAAGAACTGATGGAAGACGTCTTCGTGCGCCTTGTGGTCAAACGGCCGCATTTTTCGGGCAAAAGCAGCTTCAAGACCTTTCTCTATGCCATCGGCCGCAATCTGGCGCTGGACCGGCTGCGCCGCGAAAAGCGCCGCCGCACCGTACCGCTGGAAAGCGCCGAAAACCTCGCCGCGCTGCAGTCGGCGGAGGAAGCGTATCTCAAAGAAGAGAGCGAGCGGAATCTGCACCGCGCCATGGAGCGGCTGAAAGAGCCGGACCGCGAGGTGCTGTATCTGCGCTATTTTGAAGCGCTGCCGCCCGGCGAGATCGCGTCGCTTTTGCACAAGCGCAAAAAGCAGGTGGAGTCGCGGCTCTATCACGCGAAAAAGGCCCTCAAGGCGATCTTGGAAGAACAGGAGGAAGCACGATGAAATCCACCCAAGACCTGACCCGGGACGTGCTGAACCGGGCGGCGGCCATAAAAGAAAAGCAGCGGGCGGCCCGCAGACGCACGGGCGTCGCGGCCGCGGCGTTTGCGCTGGCGCTGACGGTCGGCCTCGGCGCGTGGGGCGTGGCCCGCAGACCGAACAGACAGCCGGATCCGACCCTTGGCTATCCGACCAACTGGATCGACGCGCAGACCGTGACCGAGGAGCCGACCATCGGCGTCGGACCGACGGAGGTCGGCCAAAGCTGTTATGCTGTTGGTGTGCGGTATCAGGGCAAGTTTTATTCAGAACTGGTTCAACTGGACGACGCCCACGCGCAGCAGTTCCTCGAACGGCTTGACAGGAACGCCGAAACGCTGCTGGGCGACACACGGGACGTTGTGAATCAAGCCAATGTGACCTATCCGTCAAACGCCGACATGTCCACACAAACGGCGGCAACCGACGCGGCAACCATGCAGCCGCCGACTGCCGTGCCGGACGACCGGACCGCCGGCTACGGCATTCAAGGTATGCTCTATACCGTGCAGCCCTATGATCCGGAGCAGATTCTTGCGGTCGTGGGCCCGCACGACGACGGCACGGCGAGCGTGTGGCTCGTCTGGCGACCGGGTAATCAGCCCGCTCAGACCGGGCGCGACTATCTGGAAAACTTTCTGCACCTGACGGACCGCGTGGAACGCGCGAACTGGATGGCCGACGATCTCGACAGCACTTATCAGCCCCTGCAGGTCGACGCCGCCGTTTTGCAAAAGCTGGTCCGCACACTGAACGCCGCGCCGGTCACAAGGCCGAGCAAGCGGGAATACAACGCTTTGCAGGAAGGCGGCAAGCGCTACGTCCAGCTGACTGCGGCGGACGGACTGCAGATTGAACTGACGCTGTTTGAAAACGGCCAGGTTGAGGTGCAGGGCATGTATGACGACGTGCACAAATGCCAGCAGCTTCTGCAGCCGGACGACCCGGTGATACAAGAGATCCGGAACGCTTGCAAATAAGAACCAACCGGCGGACAGTCCGAGGGCTGCCGCCGGTTTTCGGCATTCTTTTACCAAATTGTAATACATCTTTCACAATTCGACCTTGTTTTTGCCGCGGAAGTGTGATATAATGTGCGGCAAGAAGAGGTGACAACATGATAGAACGATTCAACACAATTCTGCACGCCCCGCACAAATGGGAGCTGATTTACTGGTGGATCCTGCGCGGCGCCATGATTTTTGCGCTGATCGACACGCTGGTCAACGGCCGCGATTACAACGGCAGCAACCCCCCGATCCAGATTCTTGCCAATCTTGTGGGCATGTTCGCCTATGAGATCATCGTACTCTTTTTCCCGAAAAAGAGCCGGCTGCAATATTTTTCTCCCCGGTTTCAGAACATCACGGCGCTTGGCTTTTTCCTCGGCTCGTTCGGCGGCGCTTATCTGAATCTCTATTACATTCTTCCGATGTACGACAAGCTCCTGCATGCGTTCGGCACGGCGGAGGCGGTCTATATCGGTTATGAATACACCTGCGCCACCCAGCTTAAACTGAAAAAGACCTGCCCGCCGCAGATTGCAACGCTTTGCTCGTTCGGCTTCGGCTTCATCCTCTCTTCGGCGTGGGAGCTGTTCGAGTTTGCCTATGACCAGTTTTTCAGCCATTTCGAAGGCGACTGCCAGCACTGGAACCTGCAAAAGGCAATCGATACCGTGGGCGGCAGAGTCGAAGACATCTTCCAGATGTTCCCGATCCACGACATGGAGCTGTTTGCGCAGCGCTTCCCGCTGATGGACACCATGGCCGACATCGTCATGAACTTCGCCGGCGGCATCATCATGTACGTCATTCTCTGCATCATCCCCTACCGCCACCGCGGCAAGGGCGACATCAACGCGCAGATCGAACGCGAAGCCGCCGCTGCCGCCGAACAGAAGGATGCCGTCAACGTTTAAACCCGCAAACGAAACAACAGGCCGCCGCGAGGCGGCTTTTTTTAATTCCGAATTCCGAATTGAACGCAGTTCTTGTGATTCTTCACGTTTTTTTTCGACGTTTTTTGTGCGGTCAGGACAAAAAATAATTGTTTTTAAAAAAAGATTGAACAAAAAGCCGACACATGTTATAATAAAATGACTATAAATACGAGAAGAGGCAACACCCCGATGAAGTTTTCCGAAATGCCCTATACCCGTCCCGATACGGAAGCGCTCAAGCAGCAGATGCAGGCGCTGACCGACGCGCTGAAAGCAGCGCCGGATTACGAAACGGCAAGGGCGCTTTTTTTGCAGCAGCAGGAACTGGAAAAGCATTTGTCCACCGCAAGCACCCTGGCGGAGATCCGCCATTCCATCGACACGCGCGACGCGTTCTATGAGGCGGAATCGGATTTCTTCAACGCTGCCATGCCGGAGCTGCAGGAGTATGAGCAGAACTGGACCGCGGCCCTGCTGCAGTCCCCCTTCCGCGCCGACTTTGAAAAAGACTACGGCAGCGTGATGTTCCTCAACGCCGAGCTCGAGCTGAAAACGTTTTCGCCCGAGATCATCCCGGAGCTGCAGCAGGAAAACGACCTGGTGACGGCCTATGACAAGCTGATCGCGAGCGCGCAGATCCCCTTTGAGGGCAAGACCTACACCGTGGCGCAGCTCGGCGTGTTCAAGCAGGACCCGGACGACAACAGAAGACTTGCCGCCTGGAAAGCCGAGGGACAATGGTACAAAGACAACCAGCCGAAGCTGGATGAGATTTACGACAAGCTCGTGCATCTGCGCGACACGATGGGCAAAAAGCTCGGCTACGGCGGCTACACCCCGCTCGGCTATTACCGCATGGGCCGCAACTGCTACGGCAAGGAAGACGTGGAACGCTTCCGCGCGGCGGTGCGCGACTATCTGGTGCCCGTGGCCGACGGCATCTTCCGCGAAAACGCGAAGCGGCTGGGCAAGCAGTATCCCATGAGCTTTGCCGACAACGCCGTGATGTTCCGTTCGGGCGAAGCGAAGCCCCGCGGCACGGCCGACGACATTCTGAAAGCGGCGGACCGCTTCTTTGCCGCGCTGTCGCCCGAGACCGACGTCTTCTTCCGGACGATGCGCAAAAACGAGCTTTTGGATCTGCTTTCCACCGAGGGCAAGCAGGGCGGCGGCTACTGCACCGAGATCATCGACTATCAAGTTCCGTTCATCTTCGCCAACTTCAACGGCACGCGCGCCGACGTGGAAACGCTGGTGCACGAGGGCGGCCACGCGTTCGCCTGCTGGAAGAACGTGGAGCGCGTACCGCTGAGCACGATCTGGCCGAGCATGGAGGGCTGCGAGGTTCATTCCATGTCGATGGAGTTCTTCTCGGAGCCCTGGGCGGAGGAATTCTTCGGTCCGGACGCCGAAAAGTTCCGCTACAGCCATCTGGCAGGCGCGCTGACCTTCATCCCCTACGGCACGATGGTGGATCACTTCCAGCACGAGGTGTTTGAGCACCCCGACTGGACGCCGCGCGAGCGCCACGACTGCTGGAAGAAGCTGCTGGGCGTCTATATGCCCTGGCAGAGGCTGGACGGAGACATCCCGTTTTACAGCGACGGCGAGGGCTGGCAGCGGCAGCTGCACATCTACGGCATGCCGTTCTATTATATTGATTACTGTCTGGCGCAGACCGTTGCGCTGCAGTTCTGGGCGTTGATTCAGGCCGACCTTGCAGACGCCTGGCGGCACTATCTCGCCTACACCGAACAGGGCGGCAGCCGGGTGTTCACCGAGTTGCTGAAGAACGCCGGCCTGCAGTCGCCGTTTGACGAAGCGTGTCTGCGCGGCGTCTGCCGCAAGGCGCAGGAGGCGCTGCGGGGCTTCGACCTCGCGGGGATGGCGTGATGGCGGACAGGAAACCGCGCGGCCTCAGGCCATGGCTCGACGACATTCAGCTGGACGGCAGCGGCAAATACGCCTATAAGGGCAGCCACATGAAGTTCGCCGGCGACGAAGCGCAGCGCAAACGCTTTCTTTTGACGCTCGGCCTTTCGATGGGCGGCGCAGCCGTCTGCACGGTGGCCGCCGGGTGCCTCGACGTGGGCGACGCCGACAACACGATGTACGTGCTGATCCCCTATATGATCGAAGTGATCGCGGCGGTCGCCTTCGTGTGGTCGTCGGTGCGGCTGCTGCTGGGCGGCAGCGTGCTGCGCAGCTACGTGTTCAACCAGACCGTCAAGCGTCTGCCCGTTCTGGCGGCGATTCTCGCGCTCGGCGCGGCGGCAACGCTCGTCGGCGCGGCGGTCTTTCTGATACTGCATCAGACGATCGACGCTTCAACCGCCGTCTATCTGTTTTTGCACGCGGCCGTCTGCGCGCTTTCGCTTCTGGGCTGGAAAGCGCTGCGCAGCGCCGAGTGGGAATCGATCGAATAAGCTGCTTCATGAGAAGGGCGCCCTTCTCATGCCGTGCCCGGGCACGGCGCAAAACCGGTAATTACAGCGAAAGCTGAATTATAAAATTTTTTAAGGAGTGTGTTTTTCTGTGAAACATGCAAAACGAATCATCGCAATTGTTTTAGCCGCGGTGCTTTGCCTGTCGCTGTTTGCGGCGTGCGGCAAGGGCGGCGCGAACAGCAAACCTCTGGTCGTTTCTTCGGCTCACTTTGAGAACAAGTTCTCTCCGTTCTTTGCGGCGAGCCACGAAGACATGAACATCGTTTCCATGACTTCGGCGAGAGTGCTCGATCTGGACCGTGTGGGTGCGCCGGTGCTCAAGGGCATCGAGGGTGAGACCCGTTCCTACAACGGCACGGATTACACCTACAAGGGCACCTCGGACATCGAGATCACCGAGAACGCGGACGGCACCGTGACCTATGACATCACGATGCGCGACGACCTCAAGTTCTCCGACGGCGAACCGATCACCATCGACGACGTCATCTTCTCGATGTATGTCCTTTGCGACCCGACTTACGACGGTTCCGCCACGCTGTACAGCCAGCCGATCACGGGCATGGAAGAATACAGAAGCGGCATGGAATCCCGCATCAACCTGATCCTGGCGGCAGGCCCGGACAAGTATGAAGCGAACGACTACTACACCGAAGAGCAGTACAACGCCTTCTGGGAAGCGTTCGACAAGGCCGGTCTGGCGTTTGTCGGCGGCATCCGTCAG
>JAEEUW010000108.1 GCA_016290665.1 Clostridiaceae bacterium
CTACTCCGGCCGTTCGGTTATCGTGGTCGGACCGGAACTGAAGATTTATCAGTGCGGTCTGCCCAAGGAAATGGCGCTGGAGCTGTTCAAGCCCTTCGTGATGAAACGCCTGGTGGAAACCGGCGTCGCCACCCATATCAAGACCGCCCGCAAGACCGTGGACCGTCAGGAAAAATGCGTCTGGGACGCGCTCGAAATCGTGATCAAGGATCATCCGGTCATGCTTAACCGTGCGCCCACGCTGCACCGTCTGGGTATCCAGGCGTTTGAACCGGTGCTGGTGGAAGGCAAGGCGATCAAGCTCCATCCGCTGGTCTGCACCGCCTTCAACGCCGACTTCGACGGCGACCAGATGGCCGTGCACGTGCCCCTTTCGGCCGAAGCGCAGGCCGAGGCGCGGTTCCTCATGCTCTCCGCGGGCAACCTGCTCAAGCCCTCCGACGGCAAGCCCGTCACCGTGCCCACGCAGGACATGGTCCTCGGCTCCTACTACCTGACGCTGGAAAAAGACGGCGCCAAGGGCGAAGGCAAGGCGTTCTGCGACGTCAACGAAGCGCAGATGGCCTACGACGCCGGCGTGCTCGACCTGCACGCGCGCATCAAGATCCGCATGACCAAGACGATCGACGGCGTGGAAAAATCCAAGCTGATCGACACCACGCTCGGCAAGGTGATCTTCAACACGCCGATTCCGCAGGATCTCGGCTTCATCGACCGCACCGATCCCGAAAACGCTTTCCGCCTGGAAGTGGAGGCGCTGGTCAACAAGAAGATGCTCGGCAAAATCATCGACCGCTGCATCCGGATCCACGGCACGGCGATTACCGCCAAGGTGCTGGACGAGATCAAGAGCCAGGGCTACCGCTATTCCACCAAGAGCGGCATCACCGTCGCGGTCATCGACGCAACGATTCCCGAAGCGAAGAAGGACATCCTTGCCGAAACCGAAGAAATCGTCGACGAGATCAACCGCAAATACAACCGCGGTCTGCTTTCCAACACCGACCGCTCCCGTCAGGTCATCAAGGCGTGGGACGTCTGTACCACCCGCGTGGCGAACGCGCTGACCGGCAACTTCGACAAGTTCAACCCGATCTATATGATGCTCGACTCCGGCGCCCGCGGTTCCGAAGCCCAGCTGCGTCAGCTCGCCGGTATGCGCGGTCTGATCGCGAATACCGCCGGTAAGACCATCGAAGTGCCCATCCGCGCCAACTACCGCGAAGGCCTGAACGTGCAGGAATACTTCATTTCTTCCCGCGGCGCGCGCAAAGGTCTGGCCGATACCGCGCTTCGTACCGCCGACTCGGGTTATCTGACCCGCCGTCTGGTGGACGTTTCGCAGGAAGTCATCATCCGCGAAGAGGACTGCGGCTGCCACGAAGGTCTGGAGGTCTATGACATCATGGACGGCAACCGCGTGCTGGAGCCGATGACCGAGCGTCTGCGCGGCCGCTATCTGCTCGATCCGCTGACCGACGACAACGGCGAAGTCATCATGGACAACGATCACATGATGTCGGAAGCCGACGCCGAAACCGTCAACGCCTTCCTCAACGCCCGCTATGAAGCGGCTGTTGCCGCGGGCATGGAAAAGGAAGAGGCGGAGCATCTTCTTCACATCAAGATCCGTTCGCTTCTGACCTGCAACACCGATCACGGCGCCTGCATCAAGTGCTACGGCTCCAACCTGGCCACCGGCGTGCCGGTGACCGTGGGCGAAGCGGTGGGCATCATCGCGGCGCAGTCCATCGGCGAACCCGGTACCCAGCTGACGATGCGTACCTTCCACACCGGCGGCGTTGCCTCCGGCTCCGACATCACCCAGGGTCTTCCGCGCGTGGAAGAACTGTTTGAAGCGCGCAAGCCCAAGACCCTCGCCATGATCTCCGAGATCGACGGCGTGGTGTCGTTCGAGACCATCAAGAAGAATCCGCACATCGTGGTGACCAACGAAGAGACCGGCGAACGCGCCGAATACTTCCTCACCTTCGGCGCCCGTCCGCGCGTTTCCGAGGGCCAGGCCGTCAAGAAGGGCGAAACCCTGACGGAAGGCTCCGAAGACCTGCGCGACATTCTGAACGTCATGGGCGTCAGCGCGGTGCACGACCACCTGATCTCCCAGGTGCAGATGACCTACCGGACCCAGGGCGTTGATATCAACGACAAGCACATCGAGGTCATTGCGCGCCAGATGATGCGCAAGGTCAAGGTGGAGGATCCCGGCGATACCGATTTCCTTGAATGGTCCGTGGTGGAAAAGCGCGACTTTGAAAAGGCCAACGAAGCCATCCGCGCGCGCATTGAAGCGGGCGAGACCGAGCTGCGCGAGGCCGTCTGCACGCCGATCCTCATGGGTATCACCAAGGCGTCGCTTGCCACCGATTCCTTCCTGTCCGCCGCCTCCTTCCAGGAGACGACCCGCGTGCTGACCGACGCCGCCATCAAGGGCAAGATCGATCCGCTGCTCGGCCTGAAGGAAAACGTCATCATCGGCAAGCTGCTTCCCTCCGGTACGGGCATGAAATGCTACGCCGACGTGGAAGTCGTGAACGAAAAAGAAATGAACTCCATGGCAGACCAGCTGCTGCAGTGGAGCCAGGGCTGAGACGAGGCGTCGCATTTCGCGAAGCGCAAAAAGAAAAACAAATCATCCATCCGATGAACAGGGCGTTGGAAACAGCCGCGCCCTGTTCTCACATCTGATTTGGATGGGCTTCGCCCATACCCATGATTGTTTTTCTTTTTTCGACGTTTTTTCGCCCTCGGCGTGCGGCAGCACAGCCTTCGGCCGAAGAAAACGCCGGCTTCATCGAAATCCGCCGGCCTCGCTCTGATCTGAACCGGAGGCTGTCCCTTGTGTATGCCGTGTATCGAAGCTTTATCAGGAGGTCATCAGAATGAAACTGTATATGAAACAAAAGGTCTTTTCGCTCAAGGACCGCTTCACCATCAAGAACGAAGCGGGCGAAGACGTCTACACCGTGGAGGGCAAGTTCATCTCCCTGGGCAAGAAGCTGCATATTCTTGACACAAACGGCGAAGAGGTTGCGTTCGTGAAGCAGGAGCTGCTGACGCTGCTGCCGAAGTTCACCGTGGAACAGCACGGCGAGCCTGTGGCGCAGATTCAGAAAAAGCTGAGCTTCCTGAAGCCGAAGTACGTCGTGACCGGTCTCGACTGGACGATCGAGGGTAATCTGCTTGCCCACGATTACACCATCCTTTCCGGCGAGCGCGCAATCGTCTCGATCCACAAGAAGTGGATGTCCTGGGGCGACGCGTTCGAACTCGACGTGGCCGACGACGCCGACCCGACGCTGACGGTTGCCGTCGTGCTGGCCATCGACGCCGTTCTGGACGCGCAGGCTGCGGCCGCGGCGGCTTCTTCCTCAAACTGAGAACAAAAAAAAACAAAAACGCAGTCGATGGACTGCGTTTTTTGTATGACGCTTATTTCCGCCCCGTGCTGCCGAACCCGCCGGCGCCGCGCGCGGTGTCGCTGAGCGCGTCCGCCTCCGTGAACTCTGCCGCCAGATAGGGGACGATCACCAGCTGCGCGATCCGTTCGCCCGGCTCAATCGAGCGGGGGACGGTGCCGTGGTTGTGCAGCGTGACGAGGATCTCGCCGCGGTAGTCGCTGTCGATCACGCCCACCTTGTTGGCCGGGGCGAGGTCGCGCTTGCTGGCCACGGAGGAGCGGGCAAACACCAGCCCCACGAAGCCGCGCGGAATTTCCACGCTGATGCCGGTGGGCACAAAGGCCGTTTCCTGCGGCGCAATCGTCAGCACCGCGTCCATGCACGCCGAAAGGTCGGCGCCCGCCGCGTCGGCGGAGCCGCGCCTGGGCAGAATGGCCCCTTCGCGCACGCGTTTGACCAAAACCGTCTGTTCCATATCGACTCCTTTTACAGCAGCTGTACGCCGTGAGCGGCGCAGTAGTTCAACGTCTCTTCATCCCAATAGGATGACTGTACCTCGCCGATGTGCGCCTTGCGCAAAAAGAACATGCACATGCGGCTCTGGCCGATGCCGCCGCCGATGGTGTAGGGCAGCTTGCCCTCGAGCAGCGCCTTGTGGAACGGGTATTTCAGGCGGTCTTCGCAGCCGGCTGTCTTCAGCTGGCGCTGCAGCGCCTCTTCGTCCACGCGGATGCCCATGGAGGAAAGCTCCAGCGCGATGTCGAGCAGGGGATAGTAGACGATGATGTCGCCGTTGAGATCCCAGTCGTCATAGTCGGGGGCGCGGCCGTCGTGGGGCTTGCCGTCTTTCAGCGCGCCGCCGATGCCCATCAGGAAGATGGCGCCGTATTCCCTGGCCGCCGCCCGTTCGCGTTCCTTGCGGCTGAGGTCGGGGTAGCGCTCCTCCAGCTCCAGCGCGGTGAGGAAGGTGATCTTTTCGGGCAGCAGGCTGCCGATGAAGTTGTATTCCTTTGTAATATAGTATTCGGTGTGACGCAGCGCGGCATAGATCAGCTTCACCGTCTTTTTGAGCGTCTGTTCCGTGCGGTTCTCTTTGCTGATAATCTTTTCCCAGTCCCATTGGTCCACGAAGATGGAATGGATATTGTCGCACTCCTCGTCGCGGCGGATGGCGTTCATGTCGGTATAGAGGCCCTCGTTTTCCGAAAAGCCGTACATGCCCAGCGCATAGCGCTTCCATTTGGCCAGCGAGTGAACGATCTCAAACTGCTCGCCGCTGAACACGTCGAAAGCCACCGGACGCTCGGTGCCGTTCAGGTTGTCGTTCATGCCCGATTTTGCGTTGAGGAACAAGGGCGCGGACACGCGGGTCAGGTTCAGCTCGATCGACAGATCGCGCTCAAAGAAATCCTTGACCTTCTTGATTGCCTGTTCCGTTTCGCGCAGCGTCAGGTGAGAGACGTAGCCGTCCGGGATGCTGCAGAGTGACATAGGGAACACCTCTTTGCATAAAAAACTTTCCATAAATTATAACAGAAAAGAGAAACGCTGTCAATCGTTTTCCGCGCGTGTGCATAAAAAGGGAAATATGCATCCCTTTATGCATCTTTTTGCCCCAAAACGGCCCGCGCAGAAAAAAGATTGGTTTTTTATTCAAAAACCCCTTGACAAATCCCGGACGCTCGTGTATAATTCACGCAACAAATGAAAAAACAGCGAATATTTATGCAAATATTCACGAAAGAAAGGATGCTTATTCATGAAGAAACTTCTTGCACTCACACTCGCCTGCCTGATGGTGGTCGCGCTCTTTGCCGCCTGCGGCGAAAAACCCGCCGCCGATAACTCGCTGCAAGCCGTGCTTGACAAGGGCGAGCTCGTCATCGGCACCAGCCCCGACTTCCCGCCGTTTGAAAACCTGAACGACGACGGCTCCATCACCGGCATCGAGGTCGACATTCTCGCCAAGATCTGCGAAAAGCTCGGCGTCACGCTCAAGATCGAGCAGATGGACTTCGACTCCGTGCTGCCCGGCGTCCAGGCCGGCAAGTTTGACCTGGCCGTGTCCGGCATCACCGCCACCGAGGAAAGAAAGCAGAACGCCCTGTTCACCAATCCCTACTGCCTGGCCAACATCGCCATCGTGGTCAAAGAGGGCAGCGACGTGAAGGGCAAGGCCGACCTTGCCGATAAGACCGTGTCGCTCCAGACCGGCACCACCGCGGAGCTTTACTGCAACGCGAACAACTTCAAGAACAACGCCTTCCAGGCCAACGCCGACGCGCAGATCGCGCTGACGAGCGGCAAGGTGGACGCCTGGATCATCGACGACCTGACCGCCAAGGATATGGTTGCCGCCTATAACGCCGAGCATGACGACAAGCTCGTGATTCTCGACGAAGCGATGACCACCGAGCCCTACGGCTTCGCCACGAAGCTGGGCAACGACGCGCTGATCGGTGAGATCAACACGATTCTCGCGTCCCTGCTGGCAGACGGCACGATCAAGGATCTGTTCGCGAAATATGAAGCGGACTTCGTCGATCCCGCGACCGCCGCATAACACCGGACAAAACAACGGCTTGGCTGTATCGTCGCTTACGATACAGCCAAACTTTTAGGGAGAAATCAACATGCAGTTTTTTACCAGCTTCTATTTGAAATTTGTTGACATCTTCATCACCCGCGGCATGTATAAGATGGTGCTCAGCGGTCTCAAAAACACCGCTGTCATCACGCTCGGCGCGCTGGCGATCGGCGTTGCCATCGGTATGGTGATCGCCATCGTCAAATACTTTGCCGACGACAGCAAGGCGCTCAAGCCCCTCGCGTGGCTGTGCGACGTCTATACCACCGTGGTGCGCGGCATCCCGATGGTCGTGCTGCTGATGATTTTCTATTATATCATTCTGGTTTCCGCCGAAGGCATTACCGTCGGCATCATCGCGTTCGGCATCAACTCCGGCGCCTATATGGCGGAGCTGATCCGCAGCGGCATCAACGCCGTGGACCGCGGCCAGATGGAGGCCGGGCGCAGTCTGGGTATGTCCAAGCTGCAGACCATGCGCAAAATCATCCTGCCGCAGGCCGTGCGCTATATTCTGCCCGCCATCGGCAACGAAATGATCGCGCTGGTCAAGGAAACGTCCGTTGCCGGTTATGTTGCCGTGGCGGAGGTGACCCGTTCCATCTTCCTGATCCGCAACAACACCTATGAATCCGTTGTCACCCTGACGCTGCTTGCCGCGATCTATCTTGTCATCGTGATTATTCTGACGCGGCTTTTGAAACTGCTGGAAAGGAGACTGTCCAACAATGCTAAACGTCGTAAATCTTGAAAAACACTTCGGCGGTGAAAACGTCCTCAACGGGATTTCCACCGAGATCAGCAAGGGCGACGTGGTCTGCGTGATCGGTCCCTCCGGCTCCGGCAAGAGCACGTTCCTGCGCTGCCTCAACATGCTGGAAAAGCCGACCGGCGGCAAGATCATCTTTGAGGGCGACGATCTCACCGATAAACATATC
>JAEEUW010000109.1 GCA_016290665.1 Clostridiaceae bacterium
CATATAGAAAATCAGAGCTTCGGCTCTTCACATATAACAACAAGAGCTCCGCTTTGCGTCTCTTCACATATATCTACGGCCCGGTGGTCAAGCGGTTAAGACACCGCCCTTTCACGGCGGTAACACGAGTTCGATTCTCGTCCGGGTCACCAAACAGCAGTTCGCCCAATCGGGCGGGCTGTTTATCTTTTATTACCAACCGAGGGGCGAAGGACCGGACGAGAATCGAAAAGGGCACGCGCGCAGCGCGAGAAACAGTCCGGTGGACTGTTTCGGTGCCCGGGTGCGTGCCGCAGGCGCGGGAGCGCCGTAGCGGGCGATTCTCGTCCGGGTCACCATAGCGTACCCTCCGCTTCACTCGAATGCGCAAATCTTGACGGTAAATTTTCCTTCATTTTGCACAGAAATTCTTTGAAAGCCGTCAGGCTTTCTGCAGAATTTCTGAAACATCTGAAGAAAAATTTCCTCGTCAATCTTCACACATCGAGTAAAGCAGAGGGTACGAAGCAGTTCGCCCAATCGGGCGGGCTGTTTATCTTTTATTAAGAATCCAGAAGACAGAAGGACGTATTTGAACCGCATGAAAAAGCTGACTGCCTACATCAAAAAAGACCCCATGCTGCCGGTCGCGCTGCTGGCGGCGGCGCTTTCCCTGCTGATTACGCCGCCGTCGAAGGCCCTGCTTTCCGCCATCGACTGGCGCACGCTCGGCACGCTGTTCATGATGCTCACCGTGCTGGAGGGGTTCAAGCAGGAAAACGTGTTCCGGCCGGTGCTGCGCCTGACGGGACGCATCGGCACCATGGCGGGGCTGTCGCTGTTTCTGGTGTTCGGCGTGTTCTTCTCGTCCATGTTCGTCACCAACGACGTTTCGCTGATCGTATTCGTGCCCATCACGATCCTGCTGTTCCGCGCGGCAAACCGGGAAGCTTATATTCTGCCCGTGATTTCAATGGAAAACATCGCCGCCGTGCGGGGCTCTCTGCTGACGCCCTTCGGCAGCCCGCAGAATCTGTTTATCTACGGCCGCTCCGGCGTGTCCGCCTGGCACTTCGTGCGCTATATGTTCCCGATCTGGATCCTTTCGGGTGCGCTGCTGGTTTGCTTCGTGCTGTTTCTGTACCGCGGCAAGCGGAACACGCCCACCGGCCTGCACCGCACGGAGATCGCGGGCGTCTGGGAGCGCAGCCGCCGCACAAAGCGGATCGTCTATCTCTGTCTGTTCGTGCTGGTGCTGGGCGTCATCGTCAGCCGCACGCGCTTCTGGTACGTTGCCGCGGCCGTGGTTGCCGCCGCCGTTTTGCTGACGGACCGGAAGCTCCTGCTCAAAACGGACTACGTGCTGCTGGTAACGTTCTTCTGCTTTTTCGTGTTCTCGTCGTCCGTTGCCGCCAACGAGACCGTTGCGGCCTTTTTGCAAAAGGCAATGGACGGCCGCGAATACGCGGGCAGCATTCTGCTCAGTCAGGTGATCTCGAACGTGCCCGCGGCAATCGTGCTCTATCCGTTCAGCAAAAACACCGGGGCGCTGCTCTACGGGCTGGACAGCGCGGGGCTGGTGTCGCTGATCGGCTCGCTGGCGTCGGTGATCAACTACCGCATCTACGTGCGCGAGTATCCCGGCGGCGGCTGGAACTTCATCAAAACGTTCACCCTTGTGAGCCTGGCGTTTTTTGCGTTCGTGGTGCTTCCCGGCTATTTCATCAGCCGCGGCGGCATGTAAAAACCGCCCTTTCCGTGTGAAAAATATTCACGCACCGGACGGCGGAATTCGCCGGGCAAAAAGCAGACCGGACAAAGAAAAACAGAGCCGTGCTTCAGACGCGTCACGGCTCTGTTTTTTTGTTTTGAAAGCTCAGCCGAGGTCCGCCTTCACGGCTTCGATCAGCGCGTCGGCAATCAGCTGGTGGCCCATGGCGGTCGGGTGCACGCCGTCGATCAGCCAGTAGGACGGCGCGGCCTTTGCGCAAAGCGCGTCGAACTTGTCCTGCAGCGGCACGAAGACGCAGCCGTATCGTTCGGCGGCCCGTCTGGCCGACTGCGCGCGCAGCCGCGTTTCGCGGTCAAAACTGGCCCAGTTGTCCTCGGTGGCGGCGGCTTTCAGCACGAAGGGCTCCAGAATGAAGATCCGGACGTCGGGGCAGGCGGTTTTGATCTCGTCGAGAATCTCGCAGTAGGTGCGGAAATACTTGTCGTTGTCCACGCCGTTCGGATTGTCGTTCAGCTCGTGCCAGACGTCGTTGATGCCGATCAGGATGCTCAGCACGTCCGGCTTCAGGTTGATGATGCCGCGTTTGATGCGCGCGTTGAGATCGACCACGCGGTCGCCGCTGACGCCGCGGTTCAAAAACCGGTATTCGCCCGGGCGGTCAAAGCCCAGCCGGGCCGCGACGAGCGTGGGATAGCCCGCGCCGCGGTTGTCGTCGTTGTGATAGTCACGGTGGGCGTCGGTGATGCTGTCGCCCTGAAAGACAAAGGTTTTCATGCGGATGCGCTCCTTTTTGCGGCTGCTGCCGTGATTCTGACAGTATCATAGCACGTTTGCGCCGGAAAGTAAATGGGCTGCGGCGCATAAAATGAAGCGAAGACGGGACGCTTCTATTGTATTCCCGAAGCAGACGCTGTATAATGGATACAATCAGAAAACCGGGAGGGTTTGCAAATGAAGGAAAAGCACGGCAGACGGCGGCTGAAAAAGGCGGCGGCCGTTCTTCTGGCGATCCTGCTGCTCTATCTCTGCGCCTGCCTGTGCTGGGGGCCGCTGCGCTACCGGACGTTTTTCGGCGCCGCGGAACGGATCGGCACCTATCAAGGCCTGGCCGAAGGCTTTGTGCCGCAGGGAATGACGCAGGACGCGGAAAGCGGCGCTTATCTCGTCTGCGGCTATATGGACCGGGACGAGCCGTCAAGAATCTACGTTTTTGCGCCCGGCGGGGGCGTGACGTGCATCCATCTGCAGAACACGGACGGCTCGCCCTATGAAGGCCACGCCGGCGGCATGACCGCCGCGGGGGACTATGTGTATATCTCCAACGCGCACAAGCTCTTTACGCTCAGAAAAGCGGACGTTCTGGCGGCAAAGGACGGCGATACCCTCGCGTTCCGCGCGGCTGTCGACGTGCCCTGCAACGCCTCGTTCTGTGCCGGCGACGACGGGTATGTCTACGTGGGCGAATATCACGCAAAGGGTTATGAGACCGACGCGTCCCACGCGCTGACGTATGACGGCGAATCGTTTGCGGCATTCGTCTTTGCCTATCCCGTTTCCGCCGCCGGCGCGCTTGCCGCCGACGCCGCGCCGACGCACGCCTTTGTGATTCCGGACGCCGTGCAGGGCTTTGCGCTGCACAACGGGCGCGCCTTTCTTTCGCGGTCCGCCGGGTTTCATCCGTCCTCTCTGGAGGCGTATGCCGCAGAGGGGGACCCGGACGGCAGCTGGTCTGATGCTGCGGGCAGGGAGCTGCCGTATTACGTGCTGGGCAAGGCGCGGCTGGTCGGGGCTGTGTCCGCGCCGCACATGAGCGAGGATCTGGAGATGCGCGGCGGCAGGCTTCTCGTCGGGTATGAAGCCGGCGCGCGCAAGGCCGGGCTCGGTCTGCTGCCCGCCTCGCTGCGGTGGTTCGCCGCGCTGGAGCCGGACGCGCTTGTCGGCCCGTGACGGTTTGTTTCTGATTTTTCATTGGACCGGAAGGCGGCTTTGATCTATGATAGAACCGGAAGAATAACGAAAGAAGAAAACGATCTGTGCGGTTCCGGCGTTGTGCCTGCTGCCCACGGCGGCGCGCGGTCGGCAACCATGCTGAACTTTGTGAATCAGCCCGCAGACGGTTCGGATTGACAAGGGTTCGCTTCCGGTGAAATAAAAAAACCGATCATCCTTGCAAAAGGACGGTCGGTTTTTTTTGGCACCCCCTGCGGGAATCGAACCCACATCTAACCCTTAGGAGGGGTTTATTCTATCCATTAAACTAAGGAGGCACAAGATGGACGCATTTGATTGTAGCACCAAATGCGTCCGTTGTCAACTGTTAAGCGTAGGTGAACGTCCAGTTCTGGGTGCTGAAGCCCTCAAAGCTCGCCGAGCCGGAAAGGAAGCCCATCTTCGCGGTGCCGGTGCCTTCCATCGGCAGATGGGTCTGCAGCTGACGGACGCGGCCGTCGGCGTCCACCGTCACGGTGACCGTGGTGCCCGGGTAGTGCATGTCTGCGCCGGTGATGGTTGCGCCGGGAATCTGCATATCCGTCATTTTCAGATAGCCGACCGCCTGCGAATTATAGGGCGGAACCGGGTTCTCGATCGAGGAGCGCTCTTCCTTCAGCTTGAGCGTGTAGGTGACGAAGGCGCCGTTCTTTGCGGCGGACGCGGACTGAAGACCGTCCTCCGGCAGCGTGAACGCCGCCTCGGTGGGCGGAATGATCTGGTTGGGCGTCACTTCGCCCTCGTCCTTGATCTCCTTGCCGCTGTCGTCGTGGCCCACGGCCTTGCCGTCCTTGAAAACGTAGGTCACGTTCTTGTCGCCGGCCTTTTTGCTGATGAAGCTGTTGATGATGCTGACGGCGGACTTGGCCGAGCAGTCCACGACCTGAATCGAGATCGTTTCCTGATTGCGCGCGGTCATGTTTTTGGTGTTCTTCAGCTTGTTGATCGCCTCGGAGGCGCGCTGCAGGATCTGCCGTTTGGAAAGCGCGGAAACGTCCGGCTCCGCGTCGGACGCGGGTTGGGTCGGCGCAGCCGAGGTCGTGTCGGACGGCGCGGTCAGCTCGCTGTCGGGGTAGGTCGTGATCTCCGTGATCACGTTGCCGACGTCCGCGACGTCTGCGGCGGGCGCGGTCGGTTCGGGTGCGGTCGGCGCGGCCGTTTCGGGCGGGACCGTGGTCTGCGGCTGCTGCAGCGTGGTCTGCTGCGCGGAAGGCTGGGTGGCGATTCTTTGCTTTTCGCGGTAGGAACCGATCTCGAAGCCCATCAGGAACAGCCAGACTGCAAGGATGGCGGCGATGATCGCCTTGAATTCTTTGCGCATGGAAGGTTCTCCTTTTGCCGTGGCGGAATGTTGTATATAACATACTGAAAAACGGCGGGTTTGTCAAGAGAAACCATGCAAAAAGATCCGTCCTTTTTTTGCCGGATCAGCCGGAAACCGACAGCTGTTCGCGAAAAATCCGGTCAAGCAGCCGGTCGCAGCTGCGGTTCATGGCGTCAAAATCGGTCGCGTCGATATAGCAGCGCTCCAGCAGGTCGTGCGTGCGCTTCGCCTGCCGCAGGGAAGCGACGCTCTCTTCCAGCAGCGCGTCGATCGTCTTTTGCTGGAACTGCAGGCGCTGTCTGTGGCGCCGCACCGCGTCCGGCTGCAAAAAGCGGTCGGCGTGGATCGTGCGCGACGCGGGCAGGGCGGCGGTTTCCGGCGTTTTGCGCAGCACCGCGACGCCGCAGTCCGGCGCCAGCAGGCCCATCGGGTCGCCGTGGGGGTCCAGCGGGTCGAGCATCAGCACGTGGTCGCGGCCGTGGGCGGCCGCCCGCGCCGCCAGCCGCGACAGCAGCATGCCGGCGGCGGGGGAGAAGGGGTCGTCGATCAAAAGGATCTCCGTTGCCTGCAGCCGGACTGTATCGGCAAAGAAGAGGGGGCCCTTCGGGGTGAGCGCCAAAAGAAACCGGCGGGCCGCCTTGCCGGGGGCGCCGCTCTTTTTGTTCGGCAGCAGCCGCATGGCAAGCCGCAGGGCGTAGCCGTTCAGCTTGTCTTCCAGCACCTGCGGGGCGAGCAGCTGCAGGGAGGATTGCCGCAGCGCGCCCGCCGCCGCGAGAAAGCGCGCGCAGCGCCGGTGCCAGAGCGCGTTCTCCAGCGTATATTTGCGAATGACGTCCGCCCGTTCGTGCAGCAGCGCCTGATTGCGGAACGCGCCGAGGTCGATCAGGTTTTCGCACGCACCGGGGAACCGCGGCTCCACCACGTGGGGCGCGGTGCCGTCGCAGAAGAACAGCCGCAGCGCCGGGACCGCCGCGGCGTCCAGGCTGTCGGGGTCGCTGCTGCAATACACGCGCTCAACGTCGAAGCCGAGCGCCTGTGCCCGGTCCGCGGCCCGCTTCATCAGGGTGGATTTGCCGCAGCCGGGGCCGCCTTTGAGAATATGCACGTTATGGTTCTGATAGGGATCATACAGCTCGCCGAACAGGGAAACGAAGCCCTGCGGCGTGTTTGCGCCGAGAAAGCTGCCGGTTGAAACTGCCATAAAACGCCTCCTGTTGTCGTTTCTTGCTCCATCCTATTCGGCTTGACAACAGAATGTCACAAAATATTAACAGAAAATTCCGCCCGGGTGTCTATCATTCCGCGCCCGGGTGTTGTATAATATTTCCAAACTGGAGGAATGTACGATGATTGACAAGCAAATCAGACAACTCGTCTCATACGCCGTGAAGAACGACCTGATCGACGCGCAGGACGCCCGCTGGGCGATCAACCGTCTGCTGGAGGCGCTGGGGCTCGATTCCGTCGAGGACGGGCCGCTGCCCGAAGACGTGCCGCCGCTCGAAGAGATCCTGGCCCCGCTGCTGGACGACGCGGTTGCGCGCGGCCTGATTGCAGACAGCACCACGAGCCGCGACCTGTTCGACACCAAACTGATGGGTGCGCTGACTCCGCCGCCGTCGGTCGTGACAAAGCGGTTCTATGACCTTTACAAAGAATCGCCCGAGGCGGCCACGGACTTCTTTTATCGCTTCAGCCGCGACACCGATTACATCCGCCGCTACCGCGTGAAGAAGGACCTCAAATGGAAGGCGCAGACGCCCTACGGCGAGCTGGACATCACAGTCAACCTTTCCAAGCCGGAAAAGAGCCCCGAAGAGATTGCCGCCGCCAAAAAAGCCAAACAGGGCGGCTACC
>JAEEUW010000018.1 GCA_016290665.1 Clostridiaceae bacterium
TCAACAGCGGGAAGCATGAAAAGCCCTCCAATCCAAACACTTTCAAAAAAGAACAAACTAATTTTAAAAAAAGTGCCGGAACCTGTCAACGACATGCCGCGAAGATTCACATCATTTAAATAGAATATTTACAATATCTTAAAAAACGAGAACAGGAGGGAACCAAAAAAAAGGCCGCAGTGCTGCAGCCCTTTTTTCACCGCCTTCTTTGCCGGGGGCGGCGTTTTCTTTCAGTTGTGGATGGACGCCGCATGGATTCCCGCGACGAAGACCTCCCGGTAATAGATCGTGCCCTGATAGACCACGCAGGTCACGTAGCTGTCCGGCAGCACGTCGCCGTCTTCCGTGTCGATCTGCTTTTGCGCCAGCGCGCGCAGATCGGCGTTTCGGATCACGTCGCGCAGCGTGCCCAGATACTCCAGCTCCGGGTCGGAAAACGGATAGTCCGGGTGATACTGTTTGTATTCCCGCACCTGCTCCGTCAGATCCGCCAGCGCGTCCAGATCGCGGAACACGTCGTCGTCGGCAAGCAGCGTCGCATTTTGCCAAACGCTGTAGAGCGGCAGCTCATGGAACGGCTGGCTTTGCTCCAGCTGTTTTGCTTCTTCAAAGGTGACGGCCTTTTCAACCACGCGGGCCAGCCCGTCTTTGCCTGCTTCGATCACCTGCCAGACCGTGTCCTTCGGCTCGCCCGTGAAGGGCGCCGGCGGCGGGAAGTCCAGAATGACCTCGCTGCTGTCCGCGTCCCAGTTGCGGCGCACGGCGCGCAGGGCGAAGCGGTAGCTTTCACCCTCGCGCTCCATCTGCTGTTCGCGCATCCGCCCGTGCAGGGGAATGAGCAGACAGATGCCCAGCTGCAGCACACAGACCAGCAGCCACGCAACAATTCGTTTGGCTTTCATTCGTCCTCCGCCTGCCTTTCCAATTCAGAAATCTGCGCGGCCTGCAGCGCCTTCTGCCTGCGCGAGAGCGCCGCCCGGTTGATCACCAGCAGCAGCACGCCGAAGCACAGCAGAACGAGGCCTTTGAGCCAGAGATCGAAGTCCGCGTGCCAGACCAGATAGCCCGCGAGCGTGCAGACCGACAGGCACCCGAGGTTGATCTTGAACAGCGCGTTCTCTTTGGCGCCCTGCAGAATCAGCAGCGCCGCCAGCACGAGCGTCATGGCCTGGAAAATGACGGTGCGCCGCGTGTCGGCGTCGTCCTCCGTCAGATACATCGCCGTATAGAACGCCAGCGCGCCGAGCAGGATGCAAAGCTCCAGCACGCGCACCGGGTCGTGCCGCAGCACGCTGCGGTTGAACACCATCGCCGCCAGGGGCAGCACCCCCAGCAGGACGAAGCCGACCAGCATGACCGGCGAAAACTGCCAGTCATAGGGCAGCGAGAACAGCACGCCCGCCGACGCGATCAGAAGCAGCACCAGCGCGAAGGGGAGCGCGGGATAGCGCGTGGCAAGCGGCCGGTCGCCGCCCGCCCCGTCCAGCGCGTACCAGGCGACGGCGCACGAAAGCAGCATGGGGAACACGCCGGTATCGAGCAGCGCGGCGCAGCCGACGGCCCACGCGGACGCGGCCAGCAGGCAGAACCAGACGCCGACGCGCCTTCTTTGCCCGTCAAGCTTCGGCAGCAGGAACCGCGCTGCCAGCAGACCGGCGACGGTCAGCGCGGCGAACAGCAGCAGCACATACAGCTTGGCGTGCTGTTCGGGAACGGGATTCAGCACGCCCCAGTCCTCCACCGCCGTGCAGGCGAACGAAACGATGCCGCCGAAGAAGACGACCAGCGCCGCCAGCGAGCGCAGCAGCAAAAAGGCGGGCAGCACCAGCGCCGACCCGAGCAGCGCCAGCGTGGGAAAATCGGGGATATGCCGCTGCAGCGAGCAGAGCATGGCGAGCGTGGCCACGAGGCCCAGCGCCCAGAGCACGCCGCCGCTTTCCGCGTGGGCGGCGCTGTCGCGCCTCTTGAGCAGCACGAAGAGCGCATACCCCTGACCCAGCAGCACCGGCACGAACGAACAGGCATAGCGTACCGACATGGGCAGCGTCTCCCAGCCGTTGAGGAACACGAGCAGCACGCCCGCGGCGATGAACAGGCTTGACAAAACGGTGAACACGATCTTCACCGTGCCGCGGTAGGCGGGCGGCGGATCCAGCGAGGTGTTGCGCTTTTCGCCGTAGAGCAGCTCCTCGGGCGGCACGTCCAGCGCCCGGCAGAGCGACAGGAGCATGTCGAGGTCGGGCTGGGTGCGGCCGGTCTCCCAGCTGGAGACGGTCTGCCGCGTCACGTGCACCCGTTCGGCCAGCGCGTCCTGCGTCAGCGAAAGGCGGCTGCGCGCCCGTTTGATGTTTTTGGAAACCTTTGTCATATCGGCTCCCTCCTTTGTACCCTTATCATAGCACATTCTTATGAAAAAGTCACGCTATGATTTGTTGCGTGGTGTCTTTCAAAACAAAAAATCCGCGCAGGGCTGACGCCTTGGGCGGATTTTTAATGCAGTTATCGCAGAGCGCGCCCCGGGGGCGGCTTTGAGTTCCGGTCCGGCTGTCTGCCGTCAGATGTGATACAGATTGTCGTTCTCGTAATCCGGCTCGCAGGTGAGGTTGATTCCCAGCTTGCGGAAGACGCCGGCGTCGGCGGTGGAAAGAATCACCGAGCAGTGGGCGTCCGTGCCCTGCAGCAGCGGCAGGCAGCGCAGCGCCTTTGCGGCGGCCTCGTCCACCGAGGCGTTCACCGACAGCGCAACCAGCGCTTCGTCAATGTGCAGCCGCGGGTTCTTGCTGCCGAGATAATCAACCTTGAGCGCCTGCACCGGCTCGATGAACGAGGAGGGGATCAGGTCGTGCGCGTCGTCGATTCCGGCGAGGTGCTTGAGCGCGTTGAGGATCAGCGCCGTCGTGGCGCCGAAGAGCTGCTTGGTCTTGCCGGTCAGAATCGTGCCGTCGCGCAGCTCGATGGCGGCGGCGGGGGCGCCGGTTTCGGCGGCCACCTCTTTGGCGCGCGTGGCCACGGTGCGCACGGCGACGCTGACGCCGGCCTTGTTCATGACCAGCTCCAGCCGTTCGATCTCCTTGGCGCTGTCCAGCCCCCGGCGCAGGTCGCAAAGCGCCTTGTAATAGCGACGGATGATCTCCTGCCGCGAGGCGGCGCAGACGGCCGCGTCGTCAATGATGCAGTTGCCCGCCATATTGACGCCCATGTCGGTGGGCGACTTGTAGGGAGACGTGCCGTAGATTTTTTCAAAGATCGCGTTGAGCACCGGGAAGACCTCGATGTCGCGGTTATAGTTGACCGTCGGCACGCCGTAGGCTTCCAGATGGAACGAGTCGATCATGTTCACGTCGTTGAGGTCGGCCGTGGCGGCTTCATAGGCCAGGTTGACCGGGTGGTTCAGCGGGAGATTCCAGATGGGGAAGGTTTCGAATTTGGCATAGCCGGCGCTGATGCCGCGCAGATGCTCGTGATAGAGCTGCGACAGACAGGTGGCCATCTTGCCGCTGCCCGGGCCGGGTGCGGTGACAACGATCAGGCGGCGGGAGGTTTCGATGTATTCGTTTTTGCCGTAGCCTTCGTCAGAGACGATCTTCTTCACGTTGGAGGGGTAGCCTTCGATCTTGTAATGCAAAAAGACGGGCAGCCCGAATTTCACAAGGTTGGCCTTGAAGGAGTCGGACGAGGTCTGGCCGTCGTACTGGGTGATGACGACGGAGCCGACGAACAGCCCCACCGAGCGGAACAGATCGACCAGCCGCAGCACCTCCTGCTCATAGGTGATGCCGAGATCCGAGCGCAGCTTTTTGCTTTCGATCGCGCCCGCCGAAACGGCGATGACGATCTCCGCTTCGTCCTTGAGCTGCAGCAGCATGCGCAGCTTGCTGTCCGGCTGAAAGCCCGGCAGCACGCGCGAGGCGTGGTTGTCGTCAAACAGCTTGCCGCCGAATTCCATATACAGCTTGCCGCCGAACTGGCTCATGCGCTCGCGGATGTGCTCCGACTGCATGCGGATGTACTTTTCGTTGTCAAACCCCAGCTGAAACATACAAACACTTCCCAACTTTTACACTTACCAAACAGTATAGCATAAGTCAGGGGCGTTTGCAAGCCTTTTTTACGCGCTGCGGCCGCTCATCCGCCGCACCGTTTCCGCCGCCGCCCAGGCGATCAGCTCCGCCGGGGTGGGGCACTCGCCCTCGCACGGAATACGGCTCCAGACGTCGCTGCCGTTCATTTCGCAGTTGAGCCGCCCGCACAGCATGGCGAGCTTGATCTGGGTCTCGACCTCCGGGGCCGTCGGCTGTTCGACACGTTCTGACATAGGATCATTTCCTTTCGCAAGATCTTGTGCTGACGGATGCATCATAGCACAGACGGCCTGCCGAAATCTGTCGAACGCCGTCGGCAGGGCCAAAAAAAGAAAGGGGCATGCAGAACGCTGCGGAATTGCGCGGGGACTTGACGGGCGAAGGCGAACTGTGTTACATTGATACGGGTGATGTCACATGACGCAAAAACAAAGGAGAATCTATCGAAACGTCCGCGCCCTGCTGGAACGGCACACGCCCCTGCGGGTCGACTGCGGCGTCCTCTGCGGCCGGGCCTGCTGCCGCGGCGACGCCGAAACGGGCATGCTGCTGTTTCCGGGTGAAACGACGCCGTTTTCCGTGACGGAAAAGAACGGCCGCCGCCTTGCCGTCTGCGGCGGGCGGTGCCGCCGCTCCGACCGGCCGCTGAGCTGCCGGCTGTTCCCGTTCGTGCCGCTGCCCGGGCCGGACGGAAAAATCCGGGTCGTGCCCGACGGCCGCGGCTTCGGCGTCTGTCCTCTGGTGCGCCATGCCGAAGCCGCGGCGTTCAGCCACCGGTTTCTGCACCGCGTGCGGCGCGCGGGCGCGCTGCTGTGCCGCGACGGGGACTGCCGCGCGTTTCTGGAGGCGGTCCGGCGCGAGACGGCACAGCAGGAGGCGCTGCGGGCACGGTTTTCGAAAAAATAATTTCAAATAAATATTGTATGTTGCGGCGGAATGTGCTACAATATGTCGAAACACCGTTTTGCCGATGAGGAGGAACCTGTTATGAAATGTCCGTTTTGTGCCTGCAGCGAAAGCAAAGTGATCGATTCTCGCCCCACCGACGAGGGCGAGCGCATCCGCAGAAGACGCGAGTGTATCGCCTGCGGCAAACGTTTCACGACCTATGAGATCATTGAGACCGTGCCGATCATCGTGGTCAAAAAAGACAAGTCGCGCGAAGCGTTCGACCGTGTGAAGCTGTTCAACGGTATGCTGCGCGCCTGCGAAAAGCGCCCGGTGTCCATCGCGCAGATCGAAACCGTGGTCACCGAGATCGAACAGGAGCTGCAGAATTCGCTCGACCGCGAGGTGACGAGCGTGCGCATCGGCGAGATGGCCATGGAAAAGCTCAAGGGGCTCGACGAGGTGGCCTACGTCCGCTTCGCTTCGGTCTATCGCCAGTTCAAGGATATCAATACGTTCATGGAGGAGCTGGCCAAGCTGCTGGGCGAAAAGTGAGCGCGGCAGGGGACGGGACCGGATCAGACAAAACGCAGCGGGGCGGCCGGGAGCCGCTCCGTTCTTTTTCGCGTCTGCGGTTAGCGGATGCTAATTTTTATAGTTCATTCAAGATTTTATCACATTTCCAGAAAAAAGCTATGGACAAGCCGCTTTCTTTTATGGTATTATATGATGAAAATATCTGCGCGGCGGTTTTGCCGCGCGGGATAGAACAGAATTGCCAAAGGAGGGCAACCGATATGCTCAAAAAAATCAGCAAGATTCCCTTTTCCGACACACCGGAACAGGCGGCGAAGCTGGACGCGATCATCGCGGAATGCGCGGGCGACGCAAGTCAGCTCATGCACGTGATGCAGGTGGCGCAGGACATCTACGGCTATCTGCCGTTTGAGGTGCAGCGCAAGATCGCCGACGGCATGAACGTCCCGCTGGAGAAGGTCTACGGCGTGGCCACGTTCTATGCGCAGTTCGCGCTTTCGCCGAAGGGCAAATACGCCATCAGCGTGTGTCTGGGCACCGCGTGCTACGTCAAGGGCTCGCAGGGCGTGCTCGACGAGTTGTGCGCGCAGCTCGGCATCGGACCGGAGGAGTGCACCGAGGACGGAAAGTTCTCGCTGACAGCCTGCCGCTGCATCGGCGCCTGCGGTCTGGCGCCCGTCATGGTGGTCAACGACGACGTCTACGGCAAGATCACCGCGTCCGACGTTAAGGGAATCCTGGCAAAATACGCCGAATGAGAGAGCTGTCGCTGAACGTGCTGGACGTGGCGCAGAACTCGGTGAGCGCGGATGCCTCCGAGATCGAAATCGAGGTCAGCCGCGACACGGCGGCCCGGACCCTTCGGATCGGCATCTATGACAACGGCAAAGGCATGACCGAAGAACAGGTCCGCGCGGTGCGCGATCCGTTCTACACCACGCGCACGACGCGCAAGGTCGGGCTCGGCGTTCCGCTGTTCAAGATGGCGGCGGAGATGACCGGCGGCTCGCTCGAGATTGAAAGCGCTGTCGGCGTCGGGACGAAGGTCAGAGCCTTCTTTCACACCGATCACGTCGATTTCGTTCCGCTGGGCGACATGGCGAACACCGTCGTCACCCTGGCGGCCATGAACGAAGCGATCCGCTTTGTCTATCGCTATGCGGTCGACGGCCGCGCGTTCACGTTTGACACACAGGAAATCCGGGCGATCCTCGGCGACGTGCCGATGAACGATCCTGCGATCATGAACTGGATGACAGCCTATATCAACGAAAATTCACAAGCAATCACGGAGGTGCAATGATAATGAAAACACTGGAAGAACTCATGGCGCTCAGAGACGCCGCCAAGGCGAAGATGACCGCCCGCGACGATTCCACCGCGCTGACGCGCGTGGTGGTCGGCATGGCGACCTGCGGCATTGCCGCCGGCGCAAGACCCGTGCTGAACAAATTTACCGAAGAAATCGAAAAGCGCAACCTGACGGGCGTCACCGTGGCGCAGACCGGCTGCATCGGCATGTGCCAGTATGAGCCGATCGTGGAAGTGACGGCACCCGGCAAAGAGAAGGTCACCTATGTGCTGATGACCCCGGAAAAAGCGGCGAAGGTCGTGGTGGATCATCTGGTCAACGGCAATCCCGTGGTGGAATACACCGTGGGCGCACTGAAAAAATAAGGAGGAACCGAAATGTATCGATCCCATGTGCTTGTTTGCGGCGGTACGGGCTGTACCTCCTCGAACTCCCCGAAGATCATTGAAACGTTTGAAGCTCAGATCAAAGAAAAGGGTCTGGAAGACGAAGTCAAGGTCATCCGCACCGGCTGCTTCGGTCTTTGCGCGCTCGGTCCGGTCGTTGTGGTTTATCCCGAAGGCTGCTTCTACAGCGAAGTGAAGGTCGAAGACGTGCCCGAGATTGTGGAAGAGCATCTGCTCAAGGGCCGCATCGTGCAGCGTCTGCTCTATGATGAGACCAAGTCGACCGAAGAAGTCAAGCCCCTCAAGGAAACCGACTTCTATAAAAAGCAAAAGCGCGTGGCGCTGCGCAACTGCGGCGTCATCAACCCCGAGGACATCAACGAATACATCGCCTACGACGGCTATCAGGCGCTGGCCAAGTGCCTGACCGAGCTCAAGCCCGAAGAGGTCATCCAGATCGTGAAGGATTCCGGTCTGCGCGGCCGCGGCGGCGGCGGCTTCCCCACGGGCCTCAAGTGGAGCTTTACGGCGGCGAACAAGGCCGACCAGAAATACGTGGTCTGCAACGCCGACGAAGGCGACCCGGGCGCGTTCATGGACCGTTCCGTTCTGGAAGGCGACCCGCACTGCATCATTGAAGCGATGACCATCTGCGGCTACGCCACCGGCGCCACCGAAGGCTACATCTACGTCCGCGCGGAATATCCCATCGCCGTCAAGCGCCTGGAGATCGCGATCGCCCAGGCCAAGGAGCTGGGCCTTCTGGGCAAGGACATCTTCGGCAGCGGCTTCGACTTTGACCTGCACATCAAGCTCGGCGCGGGCGCGTTCGTCTGCGGCGAAGAGACCGCTCTCATGACCTCGATCGAGGGCAACCGCGGCGAACCCAGACCGCGTCCGCCCTATCCGGCCGTGAAGGGCCTGTTCGGCAAGCCGACCACCGAAAACAACGTGGAAACCTTTGCCAACATCCCGACCATCATCCGCGAAGGCGCGGCCTACTTTGCCTCCATGGGCACCGAAAAGAGCAAGGGCACCAAGGTGTTCGCGCTCGGCGGCAAGATCAAGAACACCGGCCTTGTGGAAATCCCGATGGGCACCACGCTCAGAGAGATCATCGAAGAGATCGGCGGCGGCATTCCGAACGGCAAGAAGTTCAAGGCGGCCCAGACCGGCGGCCCCTCCGGCGGCTGCATCCCGATGAGCCTCATCGACACGCCGATCGACTACGACAACCTGACGGCCATCGGCTGCATGATGGGCTCCGGCGGTCTGATCGTCATGGACGAAGACAACTGCATGGTCGACATCGCGAAGTTCTTCCTGAACTTCACCGTGGACGAATCCTGCGGCAAGTGCACGCCCTGCCGCGTCGGTACGCGCCGGCTGCTCGAGATGCTCGACAAGATCACGAGCGGCAACGGCACGCTGGAAGACCTCGACAAGCTCGAAGAGCTGTGCTACTACATCAAAGAGAACTCCCTTTGCGGCCTCGGCCAGACGGCGCCCAACCCGGTGCTCGCCACGCTGAAGTTCTTCCGCGACGAGTACGTCGCCCACGTGGTCGACAAGAAGTGCCCGGCCGGCGTCTGCAAGGACCTGCTGCAGTATAAGATCATCGCCGATAAATGCAAGGGCTGCACGGCCTGCGCCAGAAAGTGCCCGGTGGGCGCGATCTCCGGCACGGTCAAGAACCCGCACACGATCGACACCTCGAAGTGCATCAAGTGCGGCGCCTGCATCGAAACCTGCAAGTTCGGCGCAATCGTCAAGGAATAAGAGGAGGTGCAGACCATGGATAACATGCTGAATATCAAAATCAATAACATCCCCTGTACGGTACCTTACGGTACGACGATTCTGGAGGCTGCACGCTCCATCGGGATTGAAATCCCGACGCTGTGCTTCCTCAAGGACATGAACGAGATCGGCGCCTGCCGGTTCTGCGTGGCCGAGGTCAAGGGCGCCAGAAGCCTCGTTGCCGCCTGCGTCTATCCGATTGAGCGCGAGGGCACCGAGATCTTCACCAACACCGCCAAGATCCGCGCGTCCCGCAAAAAGACGCTGGAGCTGATTCTTTCCACCCACGAGCGCAAGTGCCTGAGCTGCATCCGCTCCGGTTCGTGCGAGCTGCAGAAGCTCTGCCACGAATACGGCATCGAGGACGAGGGCGTCTACGACGGCTTCAAGCCGCACTACGAGCTTGACACCTCCGCCGCGCACATGGTCCGCGACAACAACAAGTGCATCCTGTGCCGCCGCTGCGTGGCCGCCTGCAAAAATCAGGACATCAGCGTCATCGGCGCGAACGCCCGCGGCATCGACACCAACATCGGCTGCGCTTACGAGCTGCCGCTGGGTTCCACCAGCTGCGTCTCCTGCGGCCAGTGCATCGTGGCCTGCCCGACCGGCGCGCTCTATGAAAAGGACTGCACCCGCGACGTGTTCGCCGCCATCGCCGACCCGTCCAAGTATGTGGTCGTGCAGGCTGCGCCGTCTATCCGCGCCACCCTGGGCGAATGCTTCGACATGGCGCCCGGCACCGACGTGACCGGCAAGCTGTTTGCCGCGCTGCGCCGCCTCGGCTTCGACAAGGTCTATGACACCAACTTCGGCGCCGACCTGACCATCATGGAAGAAGCCAACGAGCTGATCGACCGCGTCAAGAACGGCGGCGTGCTGCCGATGATCACCTCCTGCTCCCCGGGCTGGATCAAATACTGCGAGCACTACTATCCCGATCAGCTGGCGCATCTGTCTACCTGCAAATCTCCGCAGCAGATGCAGGGCGCGATCATCAAGACCTACATTGCCGAAAAGAACGGCATCGACCCGAAGGATATCGTTTCGGTCTCCGTCATGCCCTGTACCGCGAAGAAGTTCGAGTGCGGCCGAGACGACCAAAGCGCCAGCGGTTATCCCGACGTGGACTTTGTCCTTACCACCCGTGAGCTCGGCCGCATGATCAAAACGGCCGGCATCCGCTTCACCGAGCTGCCGGATGAGAACCCGGACGAACCGCTCGGTCAGGGCACCGGCGCCGCCGTCATCTTCGGCGCGTCCGGCGGCGTGATGGAAGCCGCGCTGCGTACCGCGGCGGAAGCCATCACCGGCAAAGAGTTGGAAGACGTGGAGTTCAAGGACGTCCGCGGCATGGCCGGCGTCAAGGAAGCCTCCTATGATCTGGCGGGCCTCACCGTCAAGGTCGCCGTTGCCAGCGGCACCAAGAACGCCAAGATCCTCATGGATAAGGTTCGTGCCGGCACCGCCGACTACACCTTCATCGAGATCATGTGCTGCCCGGGCGGCTGTATCAACGGCGGCGGCCAGCCGACCCAGCCCGCGTCCGTGCGCAACTTCACCGACCTCAAGGCCCTGCGTGCTGCGGCTCTTTATGAAAACGACAAGAACCGTCCGCACCGCAAGAGCCACGAGAGCGAGGACATCAAGCAGGTCTACAGTGAGTATCTGGGCGCGCCCAACAGCCACAAGGCCCATGAGCTGCTGCACACCAGCTACGTTGCCCGCCCGATGTTCAAGAAATAAGCAAAGCGCAAAAGCCGCCCCGCGTGGGCGGCTTTTTCAGTGCGCAGGGAACAGGGGACAGTAACGCCGCGCTCCACGCGGCTCAGTTGTCAGTCAACAGTCAACAGTCAACAGAAGTGCGCAGTGCGCAGTGCACAGAGACGCGGGGAACGGCGGCGCAGCGGAAATGGAGAATTGTAGCGGTCGCCCCATGGGCGACCTTTTTTGCACAAACGCTCCGGCAAGGCAGCCAGCTCACCACTAACCTTACTGCAAGCCCGAAGCCTGACTTGTATCTCGCCTGCCGTTCTCGGCTCGCGCCCCGGTCGGCTGATTGCCGACGGCTGCGGGGCGCTTTGTTTTGCCCCGAACCCCTCAGGCTGACAACCGCCCTTCTTTCATTCAAATAATAGCATAAAAAAACCGCCGATTTCTTTGTGGAATTCGTCAAAAACGGCGGTTGACTTTTGCGCTTTACCGTTGTAAAATAATCAAAATATATAAAAGTATACTATGTTCCGGTCGTAACAAGCGCTGCGCCGGGTTGGAGGTTTTTCTTATGGCAAGAGTCTATAATTTTTCCGCGGGTCCGTCCATGCTCCCCGAGAAGGTGCTCAGAACTGCGGCGGACGAAATGCTCGATTACAAGGGCAGCGGCCAGTCCGTCATGGAGATGAGCCACCGCTCCAAGACCTATGACGCAATCATCAAGGAAGCGGAAGCGCTGCTGCGCGAAGTGATGAACATTCCCGACAACTACAAGGTCCTGTTCCTGCAGGGCGGCGCCTCGTCGCAGTTTGCGGCGATCCCGCTGAACCTCATGACCAAAAGCGGCAAGGCCGACTACGTCATTACCGGCCAGTGGGCCAACAAGGCCTTCAAGGAGGCCGCCCGCTACGGCGACGCCCGCGCGGTTGCTTCTTCGGCCGACAAGACCTTCTCCTATATCCCGAAGCTGGATCCGTCCACCTTCACCCCCGACGCGGATTATTTCTATATTTGCATGAACAACACGATCTACGGCACGAAGTACCACACCCTGCCCGAAACCGGCAACGTGCCGCTGGTGGCCGATATCTCTTCCTGCATTCTGTCGGAGCCGATCGACGTGAGCAGATTCGGCATTCTCTATGCCGGCGCGCAGAAGAACATGGCCCCCGCAGGCCTCACCGTGGTCATCGTCCGCGACGATCTGATCGGTCATGCGTCCGATATCTGCCCGACCATGTTCAACTATCAGATCCACGCCGACAACGGCTCCATGTTCAACACCCCGCCTTGCTACACGATCTATATCGCGAAGCTGGTGCTCGAATGGCTCAAGAACGATATCGGCGGTCTGGAAAACATGAAGGCCATCAACGAAAAGAAGGCCGGGCTGCTCTATGACTTCCTCGACAGCTCCGAATTGTTCCGCGGCACCGTGGTCAAGGAGGACCGTTCGCTGATGAACGTTCCGTTCGTGACGGACGACGACGAGCTGAACGCCCTGTTTGTCAAGGAAGCCGAACAGGCGGGCTTCATCAACCTGAAGGGCCACCGCTCCGTGGGCGGCATGCGCGCCTCCATCTACAACGCCATGCCGGTGGAAGGCGTGGAAAAGCTGGTTGCGTTCATGAAAGACTTTGAAGAAAAACACAAGAAGGACTGATTGCCATGCAAAAGATCTTAACGCTCAACAATATTTCTCCGCTCGGTCTGGAACGGCTGGAGCCCGAGAATTTCACCATCGGCAGCGACATAGCGGAGCCCGACGGCGTGATCGTCCGTTCCGCCTCCATGCACGAGATGGAGCTGCCGGAGAGCCTGCTCGCCATCGCGCGCGCCGGCGCCGGCGTCAACAACATTCCCCTTGACGCGTGCAGCGAACGCGGCATCGTGGTCTTCAACACCCCGGGCGCCAACGCCAACGCGGTCAAGGAGCTCGTGATCGCGGGCCTGCTGATCTCCTCGCGCAAGGTGATTCCCGCCATCGAATGGGCCAAAACGCTCAAGGGCGAAGGCGACAAGGTGGGCAAGCTGGTGGAAAAGGGCAAGAGCTCCTTTGCCGGCGGCGAGATCAAGGGCAAAAAGCTCGGCGTGATCGGCCTTGGCGCCATCGGCGCGCTGGTGGCCAACGCCGCCGAAAAGCTGGAGATGGACGTCTACGGCTACGACCCCTATCTTTCGGTTGACGGCGCGCTGAAGCTGTCGCCCACGATCCACTACGTTGCCAAGATTGACCAGATCTTCGCAAAGTGCGATTACATCACGCTGCACCTGCCGCTGGTGCCGGGCACGAAGAACATGATCAACGCCGAAACCCTTGCCGGAATGAAGGACGGCGTGCGCATCATGAACTTTGCCCGCGGCGGCCTGGTCAACAACGCCGACATGAAGGCCGCGCTTGCTTCGGAAAAGGTGGCCGCCTATGTGGTCGACTTCCCCGATGACGAAATGCTCGACGTGGAAAACGTGATCGCGATCCCGCATCTGGGCGCTTCCACGCCGGAGAGCGAAGAGAACTGCGCCGTCATGGCCGCCAAGGAACTGCGCGACTATCTGCGCAACGGCAACATCAAGCATTCCGTCAACTTCCCCGACGTGTCCATGCCCAAGAGCGGCAGCGCCCGCGTCTGCGTGCTGCACCGCAACATCCCCGGCATCCTGTCGCTGATCAGCGGCGCGTTCCTCGGCAACAACATTGAAAGCCAGACGAACCGCTCCAAGGGCGACTACGCCTACACGCTGCTCGATCTTGCGAACATTCCCGCGGCGGATACGCTGAACAAGGTCAAGGCCATCGGCGGCGTGATCCGCGTGCGTATGGTATAAGGCGACAGGCAACGCTTTTCCGATGAAAACAGCTGCTTTCCATGGCGGCTGTTTTTTTGCGCTTTTTTATGGACAATTGCCGATTTTTAATTGACAAATGGAAAAAATATGTATAAAATGTTACTGGTTATTCATAAACGGAAGGAAGCGTTTGACCTATGAAAAAACGTCTGTGCAGTTTGATGCTGGTCTGTGTGCTGCTGCTTTGCGCGCTGCCTTTGGCGGCGCTGGCCGGGGGCACTGTGCCGGTCATCGTGATCGGCGGCTATTCTTCGCCGCAGATCTATCTGTTCGACGACGAAGGAAACATTCAGGAAAAGGTCTGGGGTCTGAGCCTGCAAAAGGCGCTGGACGTGTTCAAAAAAGACATTCCCGAGCTGACCGCCGCCAACTTCAACGCCATGATGAACCGCGACCCCAAATACATCGCGGATCAGTTTTCCAAGGGCGTTCTGGAAATTGCGCAGTATATGAAGCGCAGCCCCGACGGCACGCCGCTGTTCAACACCGGCACTTGGCCGAAGTCCGCGGAAGAGAGCAACATGGCCTATATCAACGCCCACCGCGCCGACAATCCCTATCTGGACACCGCGGTGCGCGAAAAACGCTTTACGCCCGTGCTGTGCGAGCTGATCGGCGAAAAGAACGTCTACAGCTTTTCGGTGGACTGGCGGCAGAACGCCATTGAGTGCGCGCGCGATCTGGGCACGTTCATCGTGGACGTCCGCAGGCACGCCGGCGCCCCCAAGGTCAACATCCTTTGCGAAAGCCACGGCGGCGAGACCACGCTGACCTACGTGTCGCTTTGCGCCATTGTGCAAAAGGGCGGCGAAGACAAGCAAAAGCTCGGCGAGCTGCTCGCGCTGGACGACGCGAAGCTGAGCGAACTGTTCAATCTCAGCTATCTCAACAACGTCTGCGCCGATTCCCCGGCGCTGGGCGTGCAGCTGGCCTACGACCTCGTGACCGGCCAGACCCACTTCGACATGCCGCGGCTGATCGAATATCTGCAGTATGCCAACAACCCGCTGCAAAAGCTGACCGGCGGGGAACAGTACACCTGGGAAAGCGACTGGGAGCTGTTTGTCAACAGCCTGTCGCTCAACAACCTCAACAAGCTGGTTAACCGGCTGATCCAGAACACCGAGATCATTCGGATCATGCTGTCGTTCGGCAGCATGTGGGACTTCATCCCGCTGGACAAGTATGAAGAGGTGAAGGAGCTCAAGCTGAATACGCCCGAGCTGCGCGAGGCCTACGCCGCCATGATCGAAAAATCCGACTATGAGCACTACACCGTGTTCACCGGCCTGCCCGAAAACCTGACCTTCGCGCGCGACAGCGGTGTCAACGTCAACGTCATTGTCGGCACCGATCTGACCACCGTGTCCGGCTCGCGGGTCAACGGCGACAGCCTGGTTGCGGTGAAAGACGCGTCCGGCGCAAAGGTTGCAGGCTACGGCAAGCGCTTTGCCGACGGCTACCATACCGATTACAGCGACGCGGGCGTGGTCTGCCGCGATCCGCGCCACAACCACGTGTCGCCGTCGATGAACCTTGACGCGGCCTACGGCTACCTGCCCGAAAACACCTTCTATATCGAAGGGCAGTACCACGCGATGTACGTGACCGACAGCCACTGCGAACAGCTGGTGCTCTTCCTGCTGCTGAGCGAAAAGCCGGTCGACGTCTACACCGATCCGCGCTATCCGCAGTTCGATGTGACCTACAACGCGAAGCTGGGCGTCTATGCCAGATTCGACAACGACCCCTACGGCACGCTCACGAAGAACGACACCGCGCTGGTGGTGACCAACCTTTCGGCCAAGAGCAATCTGGAGCTGGTTGCCGTCAAGGCCGAGGGCGCCGACATCCGCTTCAAGGACGTCTACGGCAAAAAGATCCCGCTCGGCCAAAGCGTCACGCTGCCGCTGGAAGGGGAGATCCCCGACGCCGATATGCAGCATATCCGGCTGACCATCTATTTCCTCGAAGACAACTCGGTCTTCACGATGAACGCCCGGTCGCTGCACTTCACCGTCAAGGGCGGCAAGGCGATCCCGTTTGACAAAGACAACCCGCTGACCGGCGGCACGGAGCGCCCCGTGTTCCTGACGGCAAAGGACGTGCTGCAGGGCATCCGCAACTTTGATTTCAAAATGATTCTCAAAGCGCGCGCGCTGAGCCTGGTCGCGTTCTTCAAGGCGGTCATCCGCCTCGTGAAGTCGATCGGAAAATAGAAACCGGAAACCAGAGAATCCCCGTCATGTCGGCGGGGGTTTTCTTTTTTTGCAAAAAACAACTTTTCGTTCCCTGCGAAGCGCTGTTCATTCCCCGATCTGTTGCAAATCATCCGCCCCGTGTTATGATGAAAGCGGCAAGAATCAGAAACCATGCTCAGACTGAAAGGAAGATTTCTATGAAGAAAACAAGAAAAGCCCTCCGCGTGCTGCTCAGCCTTCTTTTGGTGCTGCTGATGCTCGCGCCGTTCGGCATGGTGGCGGTTGCAGGGCCGGGCGACGATCCGCCGGTTTATACAACCCACACCGGTCCGCACACCTTTGACGAGGGCGTTATCACAACCGCGCCGACCTGCGGCGCAGCGGGCGTCCTGACGCTGACCTGCCTGGTCTGCGGCGAAACAGGGACGGCTCCGGTCCCGCCCACCGGCCAGCACAACTATGACGTCTGCGCCGGCGATTATATCACGGAGGCAACCTGCGGTACGTCCGGGCTTGTGGCCTATACCTGCACGGACTGCGGGCATGTTTATCAGGAGCCCATCCCGCCCTGCGGCGAGCATGACTTCGACGTCATCGTCACAACGGAACCGACCGTCGACACAGACGGCGTGCTGTCTTACGTCTGCTCCGTTTGCGGTTTTACGATCGACGTTGCGATTCCGGCGAACGGCGAACACAATTTCGATAACGTCGACAACGTCATAGAACCGACCTGCAGCACGCCCGGGGTCATGACCTTCAGCTGCACCGACTGCGGGGCCGCTGTTGACGAACCGATCCCCGCCACAAACGGGCACGCGTTCGAAGAAGTCGGCATAACCCCGCCGACGTGCACGACAGCCGGAACGAAAACCTACGCCTGCTTCTTCTGCGGCGCCCCCTGCACGGAGCCCATACCGCCGTGCAGTCACGAATGGACCGCGTGGAGCGTTACAACGGAGCCGACCTGCGATACCCCCGGTGAACTGACCTATCTTTGCGCTGCCTGCGACGCCGAACAGAACGAAACGATCCCGCCGACCGGTCACTTCTATAACGGAGGGGTCGTCGCACAGGCGCCGACCTGCATCGAGCCCGGCGTGATGAACTTCACCTGCATGATCTGCGGCGAGGATCACAAAGAGCTGATTCCCGCTTCCGGCACGCACACGTTTGACGGCGGCGTTGTGACAACGCCGGCGACCTGCACGGAACCCGGCGTCATGACCTATACCTGCACGGTCTGCGGGGAATCCGCAGCGGAACCCGTCGCACCGCTCGGTCACAACTGGGGCCCGTGGGTCACCGTGACTGCGCCGACGGAAACCGCCGAAGGGCTCGCCGTGCGCACCTGTCTGCACGATCCTTCCCACACGGAAGAGCAGGTGCTGTCGGCGCTGCCGCCTGCCGACCCCGACCCGCAGCCGGATCCGCAGCCGGACCCACAGCCGACAGTCACGGTCACCTTCATCAGGGTACTGCACGACTTTTTCCAGATGCTTCTGGATTTCTTCAGCGGCCTTTTTGCATAAGGCGGCTGTGAAATAAAGCACAAAACCAAAACAATTCTCTGAAAGGAAGATTCATATGAAGAAAACAAGAAAAACCCTCAGCGTGCTGCTCAGCGTGCTGCTGGCGCTGCTGCTGCTCTCGCTGGTTCCGGCTGCGTTTGCGGCGGAAGGCGGGATCACGGCCCTGAAAATTAACCCCTACGGCGGCGACGAAAGCGCCATTGACACCGTGAAGTGGTTTGCTTCTTCCGGCAAGTACTATTTGTTCCTGCCGGCGGATGTTGACCTGACAGCGGCAAAAGTCTATGTCACCGCGTCGGATGACGTGACGGTGGACGGCGCGCCGGTTGCCTCCGGCGACGCAGCCGCGGCATTCACTGCAGGCGCGCACACGCTCTCCTGCGGCGGTCGGACTTATCCGCTGACGGTGCTGCGGTCGGCCGCGCTGCCGGCAATCTTCATTGAAACGGAGTCGGGCAGTCTCGACTATCTGCTGGCCGACAAGGAGAACAAAGAGGAAGCAACCATCCGCGTGTATGAGGACGGTGTACTGACGCTGGACAAGGCGCTCAAGCAGATCAAGGGCCGCGGCAATTCGACCTGGGTAGAATGCCCGAAAAAACCGTTCAACATCAAGTTTGATAAAAAGACCGCGATGCTCGGCATGCCGAAGGCGAAAAAGTGGAGTCTGCTTGCGAATTACAAGGACGACAGCGACATCAAAACGCCGGCGGGTCTGGCGCTCGGCAGAGAACTCGGAATTCCCTATACCAGCGAATGCCGCAACGCCGATCTGTATCTGAACGGCGAGTATTACGGCAATTTCTCCGTCTGCGAAAGTGTGGAGGTCGGCGACAGCCGTGTGGAAATCACAGACCTTGAAAAGCTGAACGAAGCTGCCAATCCCGACGTCGATATCGAAGCGCTGCCGCGCGGCGGTACGGGTTCCGGTGGCACGGTGCAGAACCACGCGGTTAAGGGCAGCATGAAGTGGGTCAACATCCCCAATGACCCGGAAGATATCAGCGGCGGCTATCTGCTGGAGATGGAATTCGCCGGGCGCTATAACGATGAGATCAGCGGCTTTGTTTCCGACAGGGGACAGTGGGTGGTTGTCAAGGCGCCTGAATATGCGAGCGAAGCGCAGGTGCGCTATATTGCCGGTCTCTATAACGAGGCGGAAGAGGCAATCTACAGTAAAACGGGCTACAACAGCCTGGGCAAACACTATACCGACTATTTCGACATGGACACCCTTTTGAAGACCTACCTGTTCATGGAACTGCAAAAGCCCCTTGACACTGCAATTACAAGCTTCTACTTCTATAAGGACGCCGGGTCCGACCTGCTGGTCGCGGCGCCGGTCTGGGATTTTGACCGCGGCTTCTATACGCCCGAATGGCGCTGCGGATCTGACATGAGCAGCCCCGAGGGCTGGCATTCCAGCTCGTTTTCCTACAGCGGGAGCGGCGGCGACCCGTTCGATACGGAAACGGTTCTCTCTTTGCTGTTCCGTCACGAGGACTTTCGCCTTGCCGCCGCCGAAGTGTGGAACGCTTCTTTGTTCGGCACGGCGCCGGAAGCGATCGACGCGCTGTTTTCCGACCTCTATGAAGAAAACAGGACCTCGCTGCAGATGGATCTTGTGCGCTGGAAGCATGCCGGGTCCGCTTCGCCGCTTGTCGCAGCCGCGGCGGCGGGAGACGCCTATTTTGCCAAAGTCGGCGGTTTTGTGCATCGGCGCCTCGCGGTCCTTGACAACGCGTTTTCCGGCAATCCTGCCATGCTCTATTACGACGCCAACGGCGGCAGCGGACACGTGTTCAACCGGGAGATTGCTTTTGTCGGCGGCAGCGTGACCGCCTTGCCGACCCGTGTGGTGGACGCACACATCAACGCGCCTTCCGGCAAACCGTTCTACGGATGGAACACCAAAGCAGACGGCAGCGGTACGATCTACCGCCCCGGCGACAAAGTGCCGCTCAAAGCAAAAACAACGACCCTCTATGCCATGTGGGACGAGCCGGAAGGATCCTCTCTGGATCCGGTTCCGCAGCCGACCCAGACGGATCAGGGCGGCAACGGCGGCAGCCGCCGCAACTTCCTCGACTGGCTGCGCCACATCTTCAAAGTGATCGGCGATTTCTGGCGCCGGGTGTTCCGGATCGGATAAACGGTTTATACAGGAAAAATCCCCGCTGTGCGTTTGCACGGCGGGGCGTTCAACTGCAGATTTATTCTTTTCCAAGCAGCTTGTCCAGATCGATGCCGAACAGGGCGGCAACCTTCGGGGCGAGCGTGTAGACGGAAACGATCAGGCCGAACAGCGCCATGATCTTGCCGACGACCGACTTCACGGCGCCGACGCCCTTCTTGCCGCGGCGCACGACCTTCTGCGCCTTTTGAACCTTGACGCGGGCCGCGGCGGCCTTTTCAATCACGGGCTCCGCCTTTTCGCGCAGCGGCTTTGCGGCCGCAAGGGGCAGGGCGGCGGCCTTTTGGGCAGCCTTCAGCGCGGCGGCTTCGCTGCGCTTTTCCAGCTGCTTGTCCAAAAACTTTTTCAAGATGCGCTTGATGATCTTTTTCATGCCTTCCGCCTCCTCAGTCGATGGTGATGGTGTAGCCGCATTCTTCAAAATAGCGGATCAGGAACGCCTTGTTCTGGCCGCGGCGCAGCCAGACGGTGGAAACCTGCTTGTCCTTGACGATCTGCTCAAGCAGATCCTTGTTGCGGTTGACCCAGGCGCGGTATTCGATGTCGGGCATGAAAACCACGCGGCCGCCCTTGTTGTCCATCGCAAAGCCCTCCGTTTCTTTGAAAAACAAAACCGCAGCCTTTGAGCTGCGGCTTCTTGTTTGTGTCGGCGTCGCCTTATCTTCCCGGGCCGCTTCCAGCCAAGTATTGTCAGCACTGATGAGCTTAACTGCCGTGTTCGGGATGGGAACGGGTGGACCCTCATCGCGATAGACACCGACTCCGCAGCGCATCCGCTGCGTTTCAGTGATTGCTATTATAGCCATTCGCCCGACGTTTGTCAAGCATTTTTTGAAAGTTTTTCAAAAATCTTTTTCAGTCGCGGAAGGCGGCCTTTTCTTTGAAGAACAGGACTGCGGCCGCGGCGATGAACGGCACGGGCAGCAGAAGCGTCAGACGGTACGGGACCAGGCGGGCGGCGGTCGCGCCGATCACAAGCGCAATCAATCCGTCGATCAGCAAAAAGGCGAGCCATCGCCAGACGCGGCACTTGTTGTTATATTCCGCGATGAGATCTTCCGAAAAATCGGCGCCTTTGAGCGAAAAACCGAAGTTGCCCGCAGCGATACCGTTGATCAGAATGGCGGCGACGGCAAAGATGGCGGCAATCACTGCGCCCGGCGCGGCGACCCATTCATAGAGCAGAAACGCCAGCAGGCAGCCGATGAACGCGGTGCAAAGCGACGCCCAGAAGCCGATCTCATATTTGTGGAAGTTTTTTTCCATCAGATAGCGCAGCTGCTTTTCGCTCTTCTGCGAAAGCGCGTCGGACGGCTCTGCGTCGGCGGGGGCCTTTTCGCCCCGCAGCAGCTCGTCCACGGTGACGCCGAAGATGTCGGCGAGGATCGGCAGCACGCTGATGTCGGGGGCGCTTTCGTCGCGTTCCCAGTGGCTCACGGTCTTGTCGGAAACGCCCACGCGCTCCGCGAGCTCCTTCTGGGTCATGCCGTTCGCCTTGCGCAAAACGGCCAAAAACGAACCGAGTGTTTTTTGTTCCATGACAGATACCTCCCTTGGTTTCTGCGTTTATTCTATCATGGCGAGAGTGAGAATGGAAGGAAGGGGATGGGGAATCGCTCTCAGAATGTGAGAAAAGAAGGGGGTGAGGGATGAAGGGATTGAGGGATTGAGGGGTTAAGGGATTAAGGGATTAAGGGATTAAGGGGTTGAGGGGAGTGAGGAGGAAATAAGTAAAAAGCGGATTTGTGAACCTCTGTTTCATCCCTACATCCCTTCGTCCCTTCGTTCCTTCACCCCTTCATCCCTTACTCAGCAATCAGATCTCGATCTCCAGCTCCACCGGGCAATGGTCCGAGCCGAAAACCTCCGTGTGGATCTTCGCCTCTCTGATCTGCGGGGCAATGCGGTCGGACACCACGAAATAGTCAATGCGCCAGCCCACGTTCTTGTCGCGGGCGTGGAAGCGGTAGCTCCACCAGGAATAGGCGTCGGTCGCGTCGGGGTAAAGATAGCGGAACGAATCGGTGAAGCCGGCCTGCAGCAGCTCGGTGAACTTGCCGCGCTCCTCGTCGGAAAAGCCGGGGTTGCCGCGGTTGGTCTTCGGGTTCTTGAGGTCGATCTCCTCGTGCGCGACGTTGAGGTCGCCGCAGAAGATGACCGGCTTTGTTTTGTCCAGCGAGCAAAGATAGGCGCGGAAGTCGTCCTCCCACTCCATCCGGTAGGGCAGGCGGCGCAGCCCGTCCTGCGCGTTTGGGGTGTAGCAGGTGACGAAGTAAAAATCGGGGAATTCCAGCGTGATGAGCCGTCCCTCGGTGTCATGTTTCTGGATATCCATTCCGCAGAAGACGGCGATCGGCTCCTCCTTTGTGAAGATCGCCGTGCCGGAATAGCCCTTCTTTTCGGCGTAGTTCCAATAGCAGTGGTAGCCTTCGGGCGCGAGGTCGAGCTGTCCTTCCTGCACCTTGGTCTCCTGTAAGCAGAAAATATCCGCGTCGAGCGCGGCGAATGCGTCGAGAAAGCCCTTGCCGACGCAGGCGCGGATGCCGTTGACGTTCCAGCTGATCATGCGTTTCATTTTTTATCTTCCTTTCACATTTTCAACATACTTTGGTGATGGTTGTATGGTATCATATTTTTGTCCGGAATGCAAGCGCAAGGGGAAATAATGCGCCGGTTGTTATTGACACGGACGCTTGTTTTCGCTATAATATTCTATTAGTATGGATATTTGTACCTTAAAGTCCGTTTAAACCAACGAACTTATACTATGATTAGTGTACTATCCGCTATTTTGACGCAATATCCAAGTTGCATACTTTTCGCAGAAAGAGGTATCGTTCGTATGAAAAAAAGAATTTTGACACTCGCACTGTGCGCCCTGATGCTGCTGTCTTCGGTGCCCGTGCTGCCGCTTTCGTTCGGCACGGCGATGACGGCTGCCGCGGCGGCGGACGTGACGAACCTGAAGGCGGTCTATGACCAGATCCCTGCGAAGGACCAATGGGGTCAGTTCATTGATTCTTCCAAGCTGGCGGGACCGTATGACGCCGCGACGGATATTTTACAGAATCCGGGCAACTATACCCAGACTGTCGTTGACAATACGGCGACCAGTCTGCGCAGCGCGTGGGACGCGGTCCGCTATCACACGACGGATATCCGCCTCGACAAGACGAGCGCCAACGGCGCCGTCGGCGAGACGGTGACGCTGAACGCGATCCTCCTGCCGACCAAGGCGGGCGACCCGGTCCAGTGGATCTCCAACGCGCCGGACGTCGCGTCTGTGACCGGTTCGGGTGAAAACAGCGCGGTCGGTACAGTCAAGATTCTCAAATACAGCGCGCAGGCTGTGACGATCACCGCGATCTCGAACAATAAGAACGCGTCCTGTACGCTGCGTGTCAACAACCCGCTCGGCGGCATCCGGCTTTCGAGCACGACGCTCAGTATCTTCAAGGGACAGACCGCGACGCTGGAAGCGACGCCCTACGGCGCCGACCAGAGCGCAACGATGTCCGACACCGTGACGAGCACGGTCTGGGCGTCGAGCAACGTGAGCGTCGCGACTGTGTCGCAGACCGGCGTGATCACCGCGGTCACCGAAGGCTACGCGACGATCACCGTGACGATGGTCGCCGGCGGCAAAACGCTGGAAGCGTCCTGCTCCGTGACGGTCAACAAGCCGACGGAAGTGACCCGCCTCAAGCCGCTCACGATCGCAGAAGGCGGAGATCTGCGTCTGTCGGTCGGCGCGTCCGATACCGTGCGTGTCGGCATCGAGCCCGCGAACGCGAGCGTTAAAACGCTGCAGTGGTCGTCCGCCGATCCGGAGGTCGCCTCCATTTCCGGCGTGACATTGTCCGGCTCCGAATCCAGCGCGAAGGTGACCGCCGTCAAGGAAGGCACGACCGTCGTCACCTACAGCACCACGGACGGCAGCGGCATCTTCGGCTCGTTCAACGTGATCGTGTCGCCCGCCGTGAAATCCGTGACGATCGTTCCGGCAAAGACCGTTGTCACTGTTGACGACAAGTCCGTGAAACTGAATGCGACCGTGACCCCCGCCGACGCCGGCAACCAGGTGCTCAGCTGGAAATCTGACAATACCAATATCTGCGAAGTTGACTATTCCGGTAAACTGAATCCGAAGATGATCGGTACTTGTACGATCACCGCGACGACGACCGACGGCTCCGGTCTGTCCGGTTCGTGCTTCGTGCGCGTGGCGGATCCCGCGACTTCGGTTTCCATTGATAAAACGACTTTGACGCTGAAGGTCGGCGAAGCGCCGGTCGCGCTGAAAGCGACGGTCCGCACCTCCGGCACCATGACGTATAACGAAGTGGCGTGGAGCAGCGCGAACACCGCCGTCGCGACGGTGGACGCCGAAGGTCTCGTGACGCCCGTCCGCCCCGGTACGACAACGATCAAGGCGACCTCGCTCGACGGTACCGACAAGGCCGCCGTCTGTACGGTGACGGTCACCGCCGATCTGCAGGAGATCTCCCTTCCCGCGAAGGAAGAAGTGGCAGTGGGCGGCAACTTGACGCTGACCCCGACGCTGACGCCGTCGTTCGCCTCCGACAAGAGCGTCACCTGGACGTCCCTCGACAATACGATCGCTTCGGTCAACGCCAGCGGCGTTGTCACCGGTAAAAAAGAAGGCAACACGGTCATCACCTGCGCCAGCGCGGCGAATCCCGCGATCAAGGCGGACTGCGTGGTTTCCGTTATCATTCCGGTCAAATCCGTAAAGATCTCCAAATACAACCTGACGCTCGAAGCGGGACAGGTCGAAACCCTGACCGCCGAGGTCAGCCCGAAAGACGCGACCGACAAGACCGTGACGTGGGTCTCCTCCAACGAGAACGTCGCGACAGTCTCCGACAACGGCGAGATCCGCGCCGTCCACGGCGGTACCTGTACCGTGACCTGCACGACCAACAGCGGCAGCAAGACGGCGTCCTGCGCCGTGACGGTCATCGAACATGTGAAGGGGGTTTCCTTCGCGCAGGCACAGGAGACGCTGTACGTCACCGAAGTGCGGACGCTCAAGCCGGTGATCCGCCCCGAAACGGCGACGGATCACAGCATGACCTGGGAATCGACAAACAATTCCGTTGCGACGGTCAACGCGATCGGCACCGTGACGGCTGTCGCGCCCGGTTCCGCCATCATTTCCGTTGTGACGACGGACGGCGGCTTCACCGACCGCTGCACGATCAACGTCGTGCCGAAGGTCGATGTGACCGGTATCGATATCGCGAACAAGGCGGTCACCCTCTCGCAGGGCATGACCTACGGCGTGAACGCGGAAGTGTTCCCGCATAACGCGAGCAACCAGACGATCAAGTGGACGACCAACGCGCCCGCTGTCGCGACCGTGAACGAAGACGGCGTTGTGACGGCCGTCGGCGCCGGTACGGCGATCATCACCGCGACGACGGTGGACGGCAATCACTCCATGCGCTGCACCATCACGGTGACGCAGACGGTCTCCGGCGTGACGGTTTCTCCCGCATCCGCAGATATCGCGGTCGGCTCCTCCAAGACGCTCACCGCGGCGATCCAGCCCTCCAACGCGACCAGCAAGGGCGTGACCTGGTACACCTCAAACGAGGATGTGGCGAAGGTCAACAGCCGCGGTATCGTGGTCGGCGTCGCCCCGGGTACCGCAACGATCACCGCCGTGACGGACGAGGGCGGCTACAGCGATTCCTGTACGGTCAACATCTATGTCGCGCAGAATGCGATCAAGATCAACGCCGACAAGGTGACGGTCGCCAAGGGCAGCAAAACGGTCCTGACCGCCACGATTACCCCCGAAAACGCGAGCGACCGGAAGATCATCTGGTCGTCCGACAATACCGCCGTTGCAACGGTCAATCAGGCCGGTCAGGTCAACGGTATCAAGAAGGGCTCCGCCGTCATCACCGTCAAGACGAGCGACGGCAAGCTCACCGACACCTGCCTTGTGGAAGTCGTCCAGCTTGCGACGTCTCTGACGCTCGATTACAACGCGCTGCAGCTTGACGTCGGCAAGACGAAGACGCTGACCGCGACGATGAAGCCCTCGAGCGCTTCCAACAAGAAGGTCAAGTGGACCACGTCCGACAAGACGGTCGCGACCGTGGACGGCAAAGGCAAGATCACAGGTATCAAGGCGGGCACGGCGGCGATCAAGGTCGTTTCCGGCGACAAGAACGTTTCCGCCGTTTGCAAGGTCACTGTCATTCAGCGCGTGACCAGCATCAAGTTCAAAGACGCGAACCCGACGGTCAAGGTCGGCAAGAAGAAGACACTCGCCGTCTCCATGCTGCCCGAAACCGCCAGTGAAACGGCGTTCACCTGGACGTCCTCCAACAAGAAGATCGCGAAAGTCTCCAAGGCCGGCAAGGTCAGGGGCATCGCCCCGGGTACTGTGACGATCACGGTCTCCAACGCGGACGGTTCCGCAAAGGCGAAGTGCAAGCTGAGCGTTCTGCAGGGCGTGACGGGCATGAAGTTTGACAAAGCGGCGCTGACCGTCGCCAGAGGCAAGAAAGCGACGATCAAACCGATCATTGAACCCTCGAACGCCGCCGACAAGACGCTGAAGTGGACCTCCTCCAACAACGACGTCGCAACGGTGGACGAAAACGGCGTCATCACCGCGAAGGCGGTCGGCTACGCAGTGATCACCGGTAAAACGAACGACGGCAACTTCGTCGATACCTGCCGCGTCAACGTGGTTTACGGCGTCACCGGCGTGAAGCTGAGCCAGACGAGCGCGACGCTCGAAGTGGACGAGAAGCTGACGCTGAAGGCGACGATCTCACCGAAGAACGCGACGAACAAGGACGTCAAATGGAAGTCCTCCGACAAGGGCATTGTCAAGGTGACGAGCAAGGGCGTCGTCAAGGCGCTCGCGAAGGGCACGGCGACGATCACCGTTTCCACTGTGGACGGCGGCTACACCGCGACCTGCACCGTCAACGTCATCAAAAAAGCGACCGGCGTGAAGATCAGCCGCAGCAAGGCGACGATCGAACGCGGCGCCACCTATCAGCTTTCCGCTTCTGTCCAGCCGACCGATGCGACGATCCGCACGGTCAAATGGAAGAGCAGCAACAAGAAGGTCGCGACCGTCAGCTCGAAGGGTCTTGTGACCGCGGTTGCTGCGGGCAAGGCGAAGATCACCGTGAAATCGACCGACGGCGGCTTCAAGAAAACCTGCGTCGTGACCGTCACGGTCAACCCGACCTCGATCACGCTGAACAAGAACAGCGCGACGGTCAATACCGGCAAGACGCTCAAACTCAAAGCGACGCTTGCGCCGAAAGATACGACCGGCAGCGTGACCTGGACCAGCAGCAACAAGAAAGTTGCCGTTGTCAGCAGCAAGGGCGTTGTGACCGCGATCAAGGGCGGCTCGACCGTCATTACCGCGCAGACCGATAACGGTCTGACCGCGACCTGCCGCGTGACAGTCCAGCAGCTTGTGGAAAAGATCAAGCTGAACAAATCGACCCTGACCCTTTCCCCGAACGAGCGCGCGACCCTGACCGCGACGACCAGCCCGTCCAACGCCGCCAACAAGACGCTGGAATGGACGAGCGACAACACCAAGGTCGCGCAGGTCACGAATAAGGGCGTTGTGACCGCGCTGCTGCCCGGCGCCGCGACGATCACGGTCAAGAACCTCGCCGGCGACGTGAGCGCCGTCTGCAAGGTGACTGTCCGCAAGGCGGTCTCGAGCATCGCGCTCAGCGACAAGACGCTCGAACTCGTCGCGCCGAAGACGGCGCAGCTGACAGCGATCATTGCGCCCGCGGACGCGACGATCCAGACCGTGAAGTGGTCCTCCTCCGACCCGACGGTCGCCACAGTCAGCGAGACCGGCGTTGTGAACCCGGTTGGCCCGGGCGAAGCGGTAATCACCGCGAAGACGACCGACGGCGGGCTGAAAGCAACCTGTACCGTCAGCGTGACGGTACCCGTCAAGGGCATCATTGCTCCGGAAGAAAAGACCTTCTACGTCGGCATCAAGGCGCCGCTCGGGATCACGACGGATCCCGCCAACGCGACCAACCGCGCCATCACCTATACGATCGCCGACCCGACGATCGCGACGATCTCCAACACGGGCGAGATTCAGCCGCTCAAGAACGGCAAGACCTCCGTCACCGCGAAAACCGTGGAAGGCGGCTTCTCCAAGACGATGCACATTACGGTCGAAACCAAGGTGACCGGCGTCACGCTTGACCAGAAGGAACTGAAACTCGGCGTCGATGAGACCAAAAAGCTGATCGCCTCCGTGGCTCCTGCCGGCGCCACCAACCAAAAGGTGCTTTGGAAGTCCAGCAACGAGAATGTCGCGACCGTTTCCGAGACCGGCGTCGTGACGACGAAGTCGCTCGGCGTGGCAGTGATCACCGCCACGACAGAAGACGGCAAGTTTGTCGCCACCTGCGCGCTGACCGTGCTTGTGCCGGTGAAGTCGATCACCCTGAGCAACAGCCAGCTGCGGCTGGTGAAGGGGGAGACCGCGACGCTGACCGCGACGATCGATCCCGCCGACGCGACGAACAAAACGCTCGTCTGGACGTCCGACAATTCGCTGATCGCTTCGGTCAATTCGAACGGTGTTGTGACCGGCAACGACCGCGGCAACGCCGTGATCACGGTTTCGACCGAGGACGGCACGGTGCAGGCGACCTGCGTGGTGTCCGTCAGCGAACTGGTCTGATCCAACAGAATATCAGGCAATCATCCCAAACGCCGCTTCCGCGAGGGAGCGGCGTTGTTTTTAGAAAAAAGAAACCAACCAAAACAAAAACAAGAAAAATCGAAAGGACATGAAAACATGAAATCACTGAAAACAGTACAGGTTTTATTCAAAATCGCAAAAGTCATCAGTCAGATCGTCTTTGTCTGCTGTATCGTCGGCTTCTGCCTTTGCGTTGTCGGTATCGTCAGTCTCGCGCTTGGCGCACCTGTGCTCAAGTTGGGCGGTGTGACGATTGAAAGCTTTCTCGCTGACCACACGGGCTTATCGAACGGTACGCTGTACGCCTCGCTGGCGGCGGGCGCGATCGTCTGCATCGGCATGGGCGTCACCGCAAAGTTCGCCGTGCGCTACTTCAAACGCGAGCAGGCGGACGGCACCCCGTTCACCCATGACGGCGCCAAAGAGCTGCAGCGGATCGGCATTCTGTCGATTTGTCTGCCCCTCGGCGCGCAGATCCTGGCGCAGATCCTGCACGAGATCCTCGCGGCGGTTCTTCCGGATGTGGGACCGCTGGATATGGATTTCGTGGGCTCAGTGTCGCTCGGCATCCTGCTGCTCGTGTCGGCGCAGATCTGCAAATACGGCGCGGACCTTGCCGCGGCAGAAGAGG
>JAEEUW010000110.1 GCA_016290665.1 Clostridiaceae bacterium
GTGGCAAACACCGCCGTTGCCGTTAGCACGATAACCAGTGCCGCCGCAAGGACGGACGCTCGGCGCCGTCTTTGGCGTGTGCGCCGTTGCACTTCGTTTAGAATATCCGCTGTCATTTCGCTGTCAGTTTTCATCAAAAAGCACCTCCTCATCGAGTGCCCGCCGGAGTGCCTGCTTCGCGCGGTAAAGCAGCGACGACACGGCGCGGCTGCTCTTGCCGAGGATCTTCGCCGCCTGTGCGGGCGTGAAATCTTCAAAATAGATGAGATACAGGACCTGACGGTGCTGCGGTTGGAGCGTTTCCAGCGCCGCGTACAGCCGTTCGGTCGTCTGCGCGCGCAAAACCGCTGCTTCGGGCGTGTCTCTGTCCGCAAGCGTAAAACAGTCGTCCAGCGGAACGCTGCGCGCGTTCTTCTGGCGGCGCAGATAATCGAGCGCCGTGCGGCGGCCGATCGTGTACAGCCACGTCTTGAACGACGCCGTGCCTTTGTCGCGCGGCTTTTTGAGGCACAGCTTCACAAAGGTCTCCTGCGTCAGATCATCCGCAAAATCCCAGTCGTGCACCATGCCGCACAGATAGGTCCGCAGCCCGGGCCGGTAGGCTGTGACCAGCGCGGCAAGCGCGCTGTCGTCGCCCTCGAGATAGCGGCGATAGCTGTCTGCACCGTTGTCCATGGAAGTGCACTTCCTCTCTGAAAGACGTCTCTTTCGTTTCTTACACGCAAAGCCGTCCCAAATATCACGGCTTCTTAGAAAAAAAGGCAGCACGGGCTGCCTCAGATTGGTTCAACATAATGTCAGGTTACGGCTGCTCGAGCCGGAGGCCGTGCGCGTCCAGATACGCGCGCGTCTTTTGCGGCGCGAGGGCAAGCGCTTTTTGAAAGAACGCATCCCGCGCCGCAATCAGCTCCGGGTCGTCGGGCGAAAGACTCCCGACGATTTCCAGAAACGTCGGCAGCATCGGTGTCTTGATATACGTGCGCTCCAGCGTCTGCAGCGCGAACAGCGTCGGGTACTTTTCCTCGCTGACCAGACAGCGGCGCAGCAGACGGCCGAGTTCCGGCTGTTTCTTTTTAAAAAGCTTCGGGCGCAGCGCGGCGCAGACCTCGGCATTGTCAACAAACGGCAAAAACGCTTCGACGCCCTTGAGCGTTACGGCAAAGCGGTTGCGGTTGGAAAGAATGATCGCGTGCAGGAGGTTCTCTTCGTGATAGTCGTGCGGCACCGCCTTGAGAAAGCTGACGAGCGTCTCGCTCGCGTGGTGCGCCCGCTCGAGCGAAAGAAGCGACTGCAGCGGGACCCCGAGCACCCGCTCCGGCGGCAGAGAAAGCCGTTCGGCGGTCTCTTTGCGGACCGTTTCAGAGCAAAGCGGCTCCAGCCACTCGCGGACGGTCGCCTGTGCCTGCAGTGCAGCGCCTTTCTTGCGCGGCGGTCTCTTTTGGCGGCGTTTTTCGTCCGGCGTGCGCAGCAGATCGAACGATTTTACAAACGGGGCGGGGTCCAGTCCGCCGCGCAGACACTGCAGCAGCAGGCGGCCGCACCCTTCGGCGTCGGAGAGCGCGTTGTGGTGTTCCAGCGGAATATCGAAATCGGCGCACAGCAGCCCGAGCGCGTAGGCGCCGCGGTCAGGATAGACGGCGGTACACGCCTCCACCGTACAAAGGTAGGGCACGGCGGGCTGCCAGTCGATCTTGTAATGCCGCAGACAGGCGGCGAGCGCCTTGAGGTCGTTGCCCGCGCCGTGCGCGACGATCACGCTGCCGGTCAGCAGCGGCTCGATCGTCGGCCAGTAGTCTTTGAAGGTCGGTGCGTTCTGTACCATTTCCGGCGTGATGCCGGTCAGCTTCACCACATAGGGCTGAAACCACGTTTCGGGGTTCAGCAGACTATAGCACCGCCGTGTGACGGCGCCGCCGACGAACTCCACAACGCCGATCGCGGAGATCCGGTTCGCGTCGCCGTTCGGCATTTCCACATCCAGACAAACAAATCGTTCCATGCTTTTTCCAATCCTGCTTCTTTTAGTCGTTCTTATTATAGCAGGCAGCGCGCCGTTGCGCAAGTCGCTGCAGCAAAAAAGCCATCCGATGGATGGCTTACTGTTGGCTGATGACTGTCGACTTATCCGATCATCCCGAAAAAGTCCGGCGGCAGCTCGCTGCCGTTGAAGTTGAAGTCCACAACGCCGCCGTTGCCGCTGACGGAGACAATGCCGAAGACGATGAACGCGATCACAGCGATGGCGACCAGTACGATCCAAACGATGGCGAGAATATCTGCAATCGTGGCAAAGGTCTTCGCTTTGTGCTTATAGGTCTCCGCGAGATCATAGCCGCCGCGGTTCAGTTCGCTCGTGTAGTTGTTGAAGTTGACCAGCGACAAAACGGCGAGGATCAGACCGATGACGTTGAAGAAGACGATGTTCAGGATGATCGCGACCACGGGCGTCGCAATGGTGATCGGCTTCGTCAGCTCCGCGCCGGTTGGCTGTTGATACGGCGGCTGATAGGGCGGCTGCTGATAGCTGTAGCCGGTTTGCTGCTGCTGTTCAAACACGCCGGGGTTCGGCTGTTCGGTTTGCTGCTGATACTGCAGCGGCGCGCCGCAGTTGGAGCAAAAGCGGCCGCCGTCGTTATTGTAGCTGTTGCAGGATGGACAATACATAAAAAAGCCTTCTTTCTTTTAATTCTGGTTCTATTATACGGGAAAACCTTAAAACATATTTAATCGTCCTTTTTGGAAAAGAAGGACAAAAGCATATCTCTGGTCAATGTCTTTTTGTAATGCGCCAGCAGCTTTTTCAGCCGGCTGAGTCCTTTCGGGTCCCATGCGGACTGCGGGTCCATCACAACGCCCTGCGACTGCAGCCACGGGCGGCTCTCTTCGGCGCGGCGGCGGAAGTCGGCATAGTCACAGTTTTCTTCATACGTCCAGTCGCGCTCCGCCACGGCAAGCAGCCGCGGAAACGCCATTTTGCAAAGCTTTTCGAAATCTTCGATGAACTCCGTCCAGAGCGGCGTTTCGACGCCGATGACGCCCGGCCGTCCCATTTCGGTCAGACCCTCCGGCAGAGGATCGAACGTATAAACCTTTTTGAGCGGCGTCATGGCGTAGGGGTAATCGAGGTAGTAGTGGAAGAAATCCTCCGCGATGATCTCTCCGCCCGCGTTTGCACGCGCAGGGCACAGCTTATCGCGGTCCATCCAGTCGGCGATGATCACGTCGCCGTCAAGACAGCCGCTTTTGAGACTCTCGTTCCACGCGACCGCGCGCTTGCCCTTGGTTCTCAGATGCGCGGCGATCCGGTTCATGAAGTCGCCCTGCAGCGCTTCGAACGAATCGAGATGCGCCTTCGCCATCCGATCCTTGCAGCAGTCGCACTGCCGCCAGCGGTTTTTCGGCGCTTCGTCGCCGCCGATGTGCACCCATTCGTCCGGGAACAGCTCGCACACTTCGTCGAGCAGGTCGCAGCAGAAAGAGACGACCTCCTCCTTGCCGGCGCAAAGGATATCGCGGAAGACGCCCGCCTGCGTTTCCACGGCGATCGGCGTCTCGCGGCAGGACAGGGACGGGTACGACGCGAGGATCGCTTTCGTATGCCCGGGCATATCGATCTCGGGGATCACCCGGATGAAGCGGTCGGCGCAGTAGGAGACGATGTCGCGGATCTCCGCCTTGGTGTAAAAGCCGCCGTAACGCGACGTGTCGGACGAACCGAAACCGTGCCCGTCGCGAAACGAGCCGACCTCGTTGAGCTTCGGAAAGCGCTCGCATTCGATCCGGAAGCCCTGATCGTCGCTCAGATGCCAGTGAAAGACGTTCATTTTGAACCGCGCCGCAACGTCGATATAACGTTTGATCTCGTCGATCGTCTGCATGTGCCGCGCGGAGTCGAGCATGAAGGCGCGGTAGGCGAACCGCGGCGCGTCCTGAATCGACACGCAGGGAAGACTGCCGTTCTCGTTTTGGAGCATGGAAAGTGTCTGCTTCGCGTAAAAGAGCCCCTGCGGCGTTTTGCAGCGGACGGTGACGCCGTCCGGCCGGACAGCCAGCGCGTAGCCTTCCGGCGGCATCGCTTCGTCCGTTTCAACGACCGGAACTGCCCGTTCAGCCGGACAGATCCCGTCTGTATAATCCAGCAGATTCGGCTGCGGTATGATACGGTGCTGCATATAATCACCTCTTTGCATTATTATAGCGAATCGGCGCCGCGATTGCAAGTATTTGACAAAACCTGTTCCCGCGTGCTATAATGCAACTGAAAAAGAGAAAGGATGTGATCCTGTGTTCCAGCAGATGATCTCGCTGTTTTTATCGTTTCTGGCCTTTATCGCGTCCCTGTTCGGACAGGGCGGCGGTGCGGTTGATCCGACGCCGACGCCGGTCACCGATCAGGAGATCGTCTATCTGTCCGACCGCACCATTTCCTACGGAGACAGCGACGACCAGACGCTCGATCTGTTCTTGCCGACGGGCAAGAACGGCAACGTCGGATTGGTGCTGTTTATCCACGGCGGCGCCTGGGTCACCGGCACGAAAGAGACCTATCTGACAGAAGCGCTGCGCTATCAGGCGATGGGCTACGTCACCGCGTCGATCAACTACCGCTATCTCGGCAACGGCGTTCTGCCGGCGGATGAACTGGACGACATCACGGCGTCTTTGCGCGCGATCAAGACCGCCTGCGCCCAGAAGGGGATCAACGTCAGCAAAACCGTGATGGTCGGCTCCTCCTCCGGCGCGCATCTCGCGCTGCTCTATGCCTACACGAAGATTGCCGAAGCGCCCGTCACCCCGGTCGCCGTTGTCAGTTCCGGCGCCCCGACCGATTTCACCGATCCCGCGTTTTTGCAAAGCGGGGCGGGGGAACTCCTCGCCGGGTCCATCGGAATCAATACCGAAACGCTCGCGCTGCTGATGCAAAGCGGGATCGCGCAGTTGTTCGTCCCGACGCTGACAAACCTTTCGCCCGCCAAACAGGTGAAGAGCACCTCCGTGCCGACGCTGATGGCGCACGGCAAAAACGACAACATCGTCCCGTATTCCAACGCCGAACGGCTCGACGCCGCGCTGACGGAAAAGGGCGTGAAACACGACTTCATCACCTTCCCGAATTCCGGACACGCCCTGCTGAACGATCCGGACTGCACGCTGCGGTTCCAGACGCTGGCTGCGCAGTATATTGCAAACTATTTAGGATAGTCGTTAGTCATTCGTCAATAGTAATACCGCACCTGCCAAGTGGCCGGTGCGGTGTTTTTGTTGTTTTTACTTTACTTTCCGTCTGCCACGCGGATCAGACCGTTGAACACGCCGACATAGGCGCTGCCGTTCGGACCGATCGTGATGGGACCGTAGCTGTTGTTCCAGTTGCGTCCGCAGCCGGTGAAGACCTTATAGACCGTTTCGCCGGTCTCAAAATCCACGGCGGTGAAGTACCACGCCACGGCATTCTTGGGAATATCGTCGCCCACGACGCGGGTGTAAAGATAGACCAGTCCGTTGCCGGCCGAAAGCTTCGGCACCACCGTGGCGGAGGCTTCCTGGCTTTCCCAGATGACGGTGCAGCCCGTGCAGTCGGCGTTCATGTCGATTCGTGTCACGCCCGGGTAGCTGGTCGGGTTGCGCTCCAAAAAGCCCGCGCCGGAGTCGGAATAGTTGTTTTCAATGATGAACGAGCGGCCGTGGGCGATCAGGGAGTTTTCGCTGACGGAGTGGCCCTTTTCAAACAGCGGCTCGGTGACGATCGCTTCGCCCGTTTCGCGGTCATAGACCACGAGGTTCACGCGCTCATCCGCGTTGTCGGTGATGGCGCAAAGCTTGCGCACGCTGCCGTCGCTGCAGGGCACGTCGAGGAGCGAGGGTGTGGTGCCGCTGCCCTGATTGATTGCGCCGGGTTTGGTCTCAATTCCGCGGTCATACTCTGTACGCCAGGTATAGAACGGTTTGCCGTCACGAATCTCAAAGCGGTACATGGCATAGTCCGAGACGATATAGATCCCGTCGGCGCAGACGGCGAGCGTGTTCTGGATCTCTTCGTTTTCCAGCCGGATCAGCTTGACTTCGCCCGTTTTGGCGTCCACAAAGCCGACGTCGCCCGGCCGTGTGACGAACCAGATGTTGCCTTCAAAGTCGGGGATCGCGTCTGTGATAAACGCGCCGTTTTCCAGATACGGCTGGATGTCGTATTCCTGTTCGACCTTCCATTCCGGCTTTTTGCCGCTTTCGTCGATATAGAAGATCTGGATCACATTGTCGGAATTGCCGATGATCGGCCTGTCGCCCGTCAGCAGGTGGCAGTAGGCGCCGCCGGAGGTGTCGTTCGAGATCTTGCTGAAATCGAATGTCTTGAAGAACTCGCGGGTGCTTTGCCGCTGCGGCAGCCGCGTTTCAGCGAGGATTTCCAGCGTTTCGGCGTCGAGCAGCAGCAGACGGAAGCCGACCACGTTGCCGGAAATGCACATGATGCGGCCCTTTGAATCGAACATCAGGGTGGCGACGAGGCCGCCGAAGACGTTCATCGACCGGCTGTTGACGGTCGGGTTCACGCCGAGCGGGCCGACGTAATCATAGGTGCCGGTGTTGTAGGAATTGCCGTGCATGCCGTTGGTGCCCTCCGGCGCAAGATACGGGTGCTGGGGCACCTGCGTTTGGGCGAGCGGCTTTGTGGTGGCCGCTGTACCGTAGAACGCGGGACACTTCTTAGCGGCAAGCGGCTGGCGGATCGCAC
>JAEEUW010000019.1 GCA_016290665.1 Clostridiaceae bacterium
TTTCGTCGTCCCAATAGCCCTGACAGGCAGCGGGATCATCCGAAAGCGGTTTGCCTTCCTTTTGCAGGTGCAGCGTATAGCTGCGGCAGGCGACGCAGAGCGCCCGGAGCGCTTCGGACTCCGTCTGCGGGTCTGCTTCGGCGGCGAGCACGCCCAACAGATAGTCGTCTGTCGGCAGCGTTTCGCGACGGCCCGTGGCGGTGCGCAGCAGCGTGACAGTGCTGCTGTTTGTCGCTTGGGCGGAGCATCCGGGCTGCAGCCGCCGGAGCGGCGCGCCTGCGAACGGACAAAGCGCAGCGGCAAGAACCAATATGAGCACAAGAACCAAGGAAATCTTCATTTTGCTTTCATCCTTTGTTGATTCGGTAGTTGACTTTACTATAGATATGAAATATAATAAATAGAAATACTTTATCTGACGCATTTTTGCTCCGGCTGCGGCAAAGCACGCCGGAACGGAACAGGAGGAATTCCCGGATGGCAAATCATACCTTGTTCAATCCGATCGCGCCGGAGCTGCTGGAAACCATGTGCAGCAAGATCGAACGCAAAAGCCAGATCAACCCGGACGACTTTTGGAAATACGGGGTCAAGCGCGGCCTGCGAAACCCCGACGGCACCGGCGTCATGGCCGGCCTGACCAAGATCTGCTCAGTGGAAGGCTACTATATCGACGACGGCGAACGCGTGCCGAAAAAGGGCAAGCTGAAATACCGCGGCATCAATATCGAGGAGATCATCGACGCCTGCGAAAAAGAGAACCGCTTCGGCTTTGAAGAGGTGGCCTATCTGCTGATCTTCGGCTCGCTGCCCTCCCGAGAGCAGCTCGATATGTTTCGCCGCGCGCTTGGCCTTTGCCGCCGTCTGCCCGAAGACTTCATTGAAGACGTGATCATGAAAAACGCCTCGTTCGACGTGATGAACGAGATGGGGCGCTGCGTGCTCGCGCTGTATTCCTATGACGAGACCGCCGACGATACGAGCCTTGAAAACGTGCTGCGCCAGAGCGTCCAGATCATCTCGCAGATGCCGCTGATCGCGTCCTATGCCTATCAGGTCAAGCGCCACAAGTATTACGGCAAGAGCATGTATTTCCACCCCGACAAGCCGGAGCTTTCCACCGCGGAGCTGATTCTGCGCTCCATCCGCTCCGACCGCAAATATACCGACGACGAAGCGAAGCTGCTGGACTTCTGTCTCATGCTGCAGGCTGAGCACGGCGGCGGCAACAACTCCACCTTCACCTGCCGGGTGCTCACGTCGAGCGGCACCGATTCCTACGCGGCCTATTCCTCGGCCATCGGCGCGCTCAAGGGACCGCGCCACGGCGGCGCCAATCTCAAGGTCTGCGCCATGCTCGACGATATGCTTGAGCACATCGACGACCCGACCGACGAAGCGCAGGTGGCCGCCTATCTCGAAAAGGTCATCCGCAAGGAGGCGGGCGACGGCAGCGGCCTCGTCTACGGCATGGGCCACGCGGTCTATACGATCAGCGACCCGCGCGCCCAGATTCTGAAAGAAAAGGCGCGCAAGTTCGCCGTCGGTTCGCCCTGCGAAAAGGCGTTCACGCTCGCGTGTCTGGTGGAAAAGCTGACGCCCGAGCTGTTTCGCCGCATGACCGGCAGCAACAAGCCCCTGTGCGCCAACGTGGACCTCTATTCCGGTCTGGTGCTCAAGCTTCTCGCGATCCCGGAGGACCTGTTCACCCCGCTGTTCGCCACGGCACGCATTGCCGGCTGGGCGGCGCACCGGATGGAAGAGCTGCTCACCGGCGGGCGCATCATCCGTCCCGCCTATAAGAGCGTGGCGCTGCCCAAAAAATACGTGCCGCTCGACGAGCGCATTTCCAACTATCTGACCAGCGGCGCCTATGTGCCCGCAGAAGACCGCGTGTTCAGCGAAGAGGAGGATCCGGCATGAAAAAGAACGGCAAAGAGAATCTGACGATTGAAAAAGCGCTCATCGCGTTCGCGCTGATGTTCGTCGTCCTGACGGCGATCCGCTTTGTGCAGGTCGCTGCGGGCATTGACGCTGCCACCGGCTTCTTTAAGGCGGGCAGCCCGCTGCACGGCCTGTTCTATGCGCTGGTCATCGTCTGCGGCGCGTTCCTTGCGCTCTACAGCTATTTCAGCAAGCCCGCCGGCGAGCTGCAGACCATCGGCTACCGCTCCGTCCCCATGATGATTATGGCGGCGCTGCTCGTGGTCGCCTTTGCGCTGGACGGCTGGACGTCGCTGCAGGCGGTGCGCGAGCTGCGCGTGGCCGGCGGCGATTTCCGCACCCGGATGAGCTCCGGGGAGCTGCCGCTGCTGCTGCGCGGCGTGTTCGCGCTGCTTTCGGCGCCCTATTTTGCGGCGCTCGGCTACAGCTACCGCACGGGCTCCATGCACGCGGCCAAATGGCGCATTCCCGCGCTGTTCCCCATCTGCTGGGCGGCGTTCCGCATGGTGCACCACTTTGTGCGCAAGATCAGCTTCACCAAGGTGTCCGACCTGTTCTTCGAACTGCTGATGCTCGGCGCCATGATGCTGTTCTTCATGGCGTTCGCGTCCGTGACCAGCGGCATCTACAGCGACGGAACCAACTGGCGGCTTTGCGGCTTCGGCCTGCCCGCCGCGCTGATTGCCGGCATGCTCTCGCTGCCGCGCATGGTGTTCACGCTGGTGGACAAGAACGCCTATATCAACCCGAATCACCCGCTGCAGCCCGCGGATTGCCTGATCTTCTGCTTCGTGCTGCTGCTTTGCGTGACGGCGCTGCGCCGGAAACAGACGGCACCGGCCGACGCCGCATAATTCGTTCGCCCACCCAACGACGCTGAAACGGACGTGAACAAACCGTGTTTCTTGAAAATATGAAATCCGCCGCCGGGCAGGTGGCGATTCTCTACCTGATCGTGCTGGTCGGTTTCATCTGCGACAAGGTCAAGCTGTTCACGGAGGCCACGGCCAGAGCGACGATCAATCTGCTGCTCTATATCATCACGCCTTGCATCATCATCGACTCCTTTTTGAAAATGGAGTATTCTCCCGCGCGGGCAAAGAAGTTTTTCCTCGCGCTGGGGCTGATGTTCCTGCTGCATTTCGTGGCCATTGTGCTGAACCTGCCGTTCTTCCGGCCGAAGAAGAATCCGCATAACCCGATCTTCAAATATGCCAGCATCTACGGCAACGTCGGTTTCATGGCGATCCCGCTGGCCAAGGCGGTGCTGGGCGCCAAGGGCGTGTTCTATTGCTCGAGCGGCCTGATTGCGTTCAACGTGATCACCTTTACCCACGGCATCCGCGTGATGGCGGGGGATCAATATCAATTCGACTGGAAAAAGCTGATCGTCAACCCCGGCGTGATCGGCGTCGCCATCGGGCTGCCGCTGTTCCTGCTGAACGTGCAGGTGCCCGCGGTGGTCGCCCAGCCGATCTCGCTGATCGCCGGTCTCAACACGGCGGTCGCCATGCTGATCTTCGGCACCTATCTCGCCAACACAGATCTCCGGACGATGTTCCGGGCGAAGGGCATCTATCTGGTGGCGCTGCTCAAGCTGGTCGCGCTGCCGGTGTGCTGCATCTTCCTGTTCCGCCTGATGGGCGTCAAGGGCTCCCTGCTTGTGGCCTGCGCCATTTCGGCCAGTGTGCCCTCGGGCAACAACACCTTCATGTTCTCTTCCAAATACGGGCTGGACGTCGGCATGGCGTCCAAGACCGTGGCGCTCGTTTCGTTCATTTCCATCTTTACCATGCCGGTCATCATTGCGTTCGCGCAGAGTATGGCCTGAGCCAAAGGAGGCATTTTCATGGAAGCTTTCACCGTTCCCGTGCACTTTGCCGGAATCGCAAAGGCATTCACGGTTTCCAACACGCTGAACCTCGGCTTTACCACCGTGCGCTGGTACGGGGTCATCATTGCGTTCGGGCTGCTGCTGGCCGCGCTGTTCGGCGGCCGCATCGCCTACAAATGGAAGATCAACCTCGACAAGATGGTCGACGTGCTGCTCTACGGCACGATCTTCGGCATCATCGGCGCAAGAGCCTATTACGTCATCTTCCGTCCCGAGGAATTCCGCGGCGATTTCTGGAGCATCTTTGCCATCTGGAACGGCGGACTCGCCATCTACGGCGGCATCATCGGCGGTCTGCTGGCCGCGCTGGTCGTCTGCAAGGTGGAACGCATCAACGTGCGCAATCTGCTCGACATGGTGGGCATGAGCCTTCTGATCGGACAGGGTATCGGCCGCTGGGGCAACTTTGCCAACCAGGAGGCGTTCGGCACGATTACCGGCAAAAACTGGGGCATGATGAGCGAGATCGTAGCGGATTACATTGCCCGCAACCCCAAGACCTTCGGGCTCGAGGGCGTGGAGAATATTCCGCAGTACATTGCCGACAACAACCTTTACGTGCACCCCACGTTCTTCTATGAATCCGTGTGGTGTCTCGTCGGCTTCGGGCTGCTCTATCTGATCCTGCGCAAATGGCGCACGTTTTCGGGCGAGCTGTTCTTGTGCTACGGCGTGTGGTACGGCCTGGGCCGCATGGTGATCGAAGGCCTGCGTACCGACAGCCTGTTCATCGGCGACACCTCCATCCGCGTGTCGCAGGTGGTCTCCGGCGCGCTGGTGCTTGTGTGTCTGATTTTGCTGATCGTTTTCAAGATCCATTTCCACCGCCACCCGAAGCCGATCGAGGGCGTCGACTACTTCCCGCCCAAGAGCGAAAAGGAACTGGCCGCCGAGCAGCGCAAACAGGAGCGCAAGGCCCTGCGCCAAAAGGCGAAGGAGATGCGCATCCGCGACGGCAGGGCCACCAACCGGCCCACCGCCGTGCCCTTTGAGGAGGATGAGACCGATGCAGATACTTGACGGCAAAGCCGTGTCGCTCGCCGTGAAAACGGCGGTCAGAGACGAGATTGCAAAAGAGGGGATCGCCCCCTGTCTGGCCGTGATTCTGGTCGGGAACGACCCCGCCTCGCGCGTCTATGTGAACAACAAAAAGAAGGCCTGCGCCTTCTGCGGCATCCGTTCGCTGGAATTCACGCTGCCGGAGAATACCGCACAGGAAGAGCTGCTCGGCCTGATCGACGACCTGAATCGCGACGAAACGGTCAACGGCATTCTCTGCCAGCTGCCGGTGCCGAAGCAGATCAGCGAAAAAGAAGTCATTGCAAGAATCAACCCCAAAAAGGACGTGGACTGCTTCCACAACGAAAACGTGGGCCGGCTCTGGACCGGCAGCTTCCGGCTGAAGCCCTGCACGCCCGCCGGCGTCATGGCGCTGCTGGACCATTACGGCATCGATCCCGACGGCAAACACTGCGTCGTTATCGGCCGCAGCAACATCGTGGGCAAGCCCATGGCGGCCCTGATGCTGGAACGGAACGCCACGGTGACGGTCTGCCATTCCCGCACGCGGAATCTCAAAGAGATCTGTCTGCAGGCGGATATCATCGTTTCCGCCGTGGGCAAGGCGAGGTTCCTCACGGCCGATATGGTGCCAGAAGGCGCCGTCGTGCTGGACGTCGGCATCAGCCGGCTTCCGGACGGCACGCTCTGCGGCGACGCGGATTTCGACAAGGTGAAAGAAAAGGCGGCGTGGCTGACGCCCGTGCCGGGCGGCTGCGGACCCATGACCATCGCCGTTCTCATGCAGAATACATTGACCGCGTATCGGATTCAGACCGGCGCGGTCGGGAAATAAAGGAGTGTCTGTTATGCAGAAAAGATTGTACTGTTCCCCGGAAAAGAAAATTTGCGGCGTCTGCGGCGGCATCGCGGATTATTTCAACATCGACCCGACGATCGTCCGCCTGATCGCGTCGCTGATCGCCCTGTATACGGCCGTGGTGCCGTTCTTCATCGCCTATCTGATCGTGGCGCTGATTATTCCGCAGCCCACGCCGGAATATGAGCAGATGTTCCACAACACCGCCCGCCGGATTTATAAGAGCGGTGACAAGAAAATCGCCGGCGTCTGCGGCGGCATCGCCGATTTCTTCGGCATCGATCCGACCCTCGTGCGCCTCGTGTTCTTCCTGCTCGTGCTTCTGTTCGGCACCGGCGTTGCGGCCTATATCGTCTGCGCCGTCATCTTCCCGCCTGCGCCGCAGGAAGCCACCGCGCAGGATTACGCGGCCTACAGCCAGCCCTACACGCCGCCCCAGGACGCCGTGTATGAGCAGCAGCCGCAGCCCGAACCGCAGCCGCAGGCGGACGAACAACAACCGGAATAAAACGAGGAGGGCTGCGCGGCAGCCCTTTTTTGGAGAGTGGATATGCAGCTCTGTTACGCCGACCCCTCGGCCTTTGACGCGGCGTTTCTGCAGCGGCTGACGCCGCTGCTGCCGCCCGAAAAGCAGCAGTCGATTGCAAAAATCAGGCACGCCCCGACGCGCCGCCAGGCGGTGCTCGCGTGGGGGCTGCTTGTGTTTGCCCTGCGGGAGACCGCGCCGGGCGAACCGCTGCCGCCGCTGGGCTTCACACAGACCGGAAAGCCGTTTCTGACCGGCAGCGGGCCACAGTTCAATCTGAGCCACACCGACACGCTGGTCTGCCTTGCGCTGGACGACCGGCCGGTCGGCGTTGACGCGCAGACGCTGCTGACGCCGTCCGACGGCGTGGCAAAGCGGGTGCTCTCGCCGGCGGAGCTGGCGCTGCTTGAAACAGCCCGGGACAAGGCGGCGCTGTTCACCGCGTTCTGGACCATGAAGGAGGCGTATGTCAAGCGCACCGGCGAGGGCATTGCCCGCGACCTCAAAGCGCTCGATTTTGCCCCGTATGACGGGCTTGACCGGTTTGCGGCATACGGTTGCCGCTTTTCCGTGTTCCGCCTTCACGGGGCCGTTATGACGGCCTGCGGCGAAGCGGAAGCCGAACCGCCGCGTCCGGTGACGCAGCAGATGCTGGAAGCCGTGCTGCTTTCGTCAAATCATAGTTGACGAAAGCGGCGCTTTACGCTACAATAGGGGCAGAAACCGAAAGGGGAAAGACTATGAAAGCATTGAAGTTCATTCAGGGCAAGCTCGGCTACGGCGTCGGCGCCATCGGCCTCGACCTGAGCTACGGCATGTTCTATTCGTTCCTTGCAAAATATCTGACCGACGTGCTCGGCATGAAGTCCACCTTTCTGCTGATCCTGACGCCGATCGCCCGCCTCTGGGACGGCGTCAACGACCCGATGATGGGCACCATCGTGGACAACACGCACACGAAGATGGGCAAATATCGCCCGTGGATTCTCACCGGCGCCATTCTCAACGCCGTGGTGCTGGTGTTCCTGTTCACCAATCCGTTCCGCCTCAGCGGCGTCGGCATTGCGATCTACGTGGCCGTGACCTACATCCTCTGGGGCATGACGAACACCCTCGCGGATATTCCCTATTGGTCCATGGTGCCCTCGTTCACCAGCGACCCCACCGAGCGAAACCTGATCTCCACCGTGGCGCGCGCCTTTTCCGGCCTCGGCCAGGGCATCGTCTCCATCGGCGCTCCGCTGCTGATGACGGCGTTCAGCCTGACCACGATCATCGACAACGAAACGGGCGAAGCCGTCAAGGTGCACGACGCGCGCTCGTTCATGGTTACGGCGCTGGTCTGCGCCGCCTGTCTGATTCTCTTCGCCGGCATCTGCGTGAGCACCACCAAGGAGCGCATTACCACGGCGGCGGGGGAGAAGTTTTCGCTCAGGCGCAGCATCTCCATCATCAAATCCAACGACCAGCTGCTGGTGTTCATGCTGTTCGCCATGATCTCCAACGCGGGCTGGTATCTGACCAGCGGCGTGGCCACCTACTACTTTGACGTGGTGGTCGGCGAGCCGAACAAGCAGTCCACGTTCTCCACCGCGTCCGCCATCGGCTCCGTGGTCGGCATGCTGCTGCTGCCGGTCCTGACGAAGTATATGAGCAAGCGCCGCGCCTATCAGGTCTCGCTCGGCGTTGCCGCGCTGGGCTATGCCGGCATGGCGGTCTGCTCGTTCGCGGGCCAGCTGATGCTGATGAACGTCTGCTACATCGTCGGCGCCATCGGCATTTCCTCGATGTTCATTGCGCAGACGATCTTCCTGGCCGACATCGTGGATTACGGCGAGGTGAAGATGGGCTTCCGCGCGGAATCCATCACCTTCTCGATGAAGGGCTTTTTGCAGAAGATGGCCTACACGCTGCAGACCATCATCCTGTTTGCCACGCTGGGCCTCACCGGCTATGACAGCGAGCTGCACATGAACAACTCCGGCGCGGCCAAGACCGGCATCACGCTGATGCTCTGCGTCATCCCGCCCGTGCTGTTCGCCGTGTCGCTGCTGATCTTCTCCACCAAGTTCAAGCTCCACGGCAGCTACATGGACGAGATCACGAAAACCGTGATCGAGAACCAGAAGCAGCGCGAAGCGGTGGAGTCGGCGCAATAAGCGCCCGCGTTTCGGAGAAAAGAACCCATGAAAAACGCTTCCCGCTTTCAAAAGCCGCTGCAAAGGGCGTCTGCGTACCTGCTCAGCTGCGTGCTGCTGCTTTCGCTTTTTTCGTTTCCGGGCGTCAATGTCCTTCAGACGGCGGTGCGGTCGTTTGCGGCGGCCGAAACGGAACCGGTCGTCATTGCGCCGACCTACACCTACCGGTTCAACCAAAAGTCCTATGACAAGCTGCTGAAGATGCTCAACCGGCGCATCAAGGGCAAACAGTTCCCGAAGCTCGCCGTCCGGATGCTGCGGGACATCCTGTATTATGAAATGATCTATTACCCCCAGTGGCGGGCCGTCTATCCCGATTTCCCCACCACGGCGGCGTATGTGAAAGAGAACCTCATCGACGTGATCCCGCTGATCACAAAGATCAAGCTGATCAACCTGAACACGCGGGAAGGGCGGAAGCTGAAGCAGGAGGTCGACTGGGTCGCGCTGACCAGCACGCAGGGCGACGTCAACGTCATCACCATGTTCTACGACGTCAGCGACGCGTCCCGTTCGGCCTATGCCTATGAGCAGACGCTTGCCACGCTGGCGCACGAGATCCGCCACGTCCGCGATTACAACGCGCGGCTGTATACGACCTTTCCGACCGGGACGCTGGAAAAGATTTTCATCGAGGGCGCGTCCAATTTTCACGAGCGCCACGTGCTGCCCATGGCGACCTATCAGGGCGAATGGCAGACCGTGACCAACAGCCGCGGCGTCAAGATGATGTTCGACCGCGAAACCGGCGGCGCCTATCCCTATTATCAAAGCTTTTTTGACTGCCTGGTCTTCCTTGCCGGCTATGCGGCCGTGGACGCCGTGGGCGAAGGCAAGCGGCCGGAGACCGTCAGAAACGCCATTGCGAAACGCTATGGCGAAGAGACCGCCGAGACCGTCTGGCGCATCCTGCAAAAGCTGCCGTCGGACCCCCAAAAGGCCAAGGACCCCGACAAGCTCTTCTTCATGGCGCTCAAGCTCTTCCGCCTGCTCAACGCCTGCGTCACACGGGACATCCGCGCGCTGGATACGGAAAAGCCGGAGGAGATCCGGGCATACATGGATATTTTCCGCAACTTCAAAAACAAGGTTCTGCCCTATATGCAGGACGACACCGGCAAGGTTGTGACAGACAGCTATTTCAACACCCGAAAGGCGGAACAGATCCTCATCAACAAGATCCTCGCGTCGGGCGCGCTCCCGCAGCTCTATGAAAACAAGGCGCTGAACCGCCAGGCGATCCGCGAGATGCTCTATTGCGACGAGTATGAATACCGGATTCTGTTCAGCCATGAGTATCTGCCGCCGACCATTGCGCAGACCAACTACACGTTTTCGGTCTATGAAGAGCCGTTTGCCGAAGGCTATGAAGGCCTTTTGACGATGTCCTATCAAAACGAGCAAGGCGCCGAGGTGCTGGTCTATTGCTATTTTGACGGGGAGAAGACCCGCCATCGCGACGCCGAATATCCGTGGACGGACGCGATCGGCGGATGACTGGCCGGCTGAAAGAACGGCTCCCGACAGGCGGACGCCGTTTGGACGATGAAAGAAACAGAGGTGAGACACATGTTTAACGCGCAGCAATCCCTGCTTTCCAAAATCTTGACCGCGTGCAAGGTTTTCTTTGAAAAGCTGCTGGAAAAACTCGGACAGTAAACAAAAAAGCCGTCAGCCCGCAAAAGGCCGGCGGCACACGCTGCCGATTTGTCAGCCCTTTTCTGCATGATTTGCAAAAAAACACCCCGTACGAACGGGGTGTTTTCTGTCTTGGCGCGGTGACGACGTCTGTCCGGCGGGTCGTGGATCGCTATGGCTGTTTGAAATATCCTTCCTCCATCAGCAGCTCCAGCACCCGCGCTTCGCGCTCGAACATCAGGCGGTGATAGGGGCTTTCCCTGACGCTGCGGTTCTTTTCGACCGCAAGCAGGGGGTCGACCCATGCGAGGGTGTATTGCTCCTTTGCCTCATAGCCGTCCAGCTTCTGGGCAACCGCGTCAGCTTCCGCGTCGCAGAGATAATAGAAGTTGTCCTGTATGAAAACTTCTTTTGGGTCGCGGTCGCTGCGCTGGGCGCGGTGCACATAGCCGTATGGCCTGACCGATGCGGGCACAACGACCAGCCCGGCTTCCTCTCTTGTTTCGCGGATCATCGCTTCGACCGGGTCTTCGCCGTCTTCGATTCCGCCGCCGGGAAACTTGTAATAGTCATACTGCAGGCTGTGGATCATGGCGATCTTTCCGCCCTGCAGAATCACGCTGCGGGCGGAGTTGCGCACAAAGCGGTGATCGCAGTCGTCATAATCCTGCAGATCCATCGAAAACAACAACCGCATAGGGTCCTCCTTTGAACAAACGCACCGCGTCAGCGGTGCGTTCTGTCTTCCGGTTTCTGGCTTCCGGCAATCTTATTTCAAATGGAACCGCTGCAGATAGCTCTGAATCTTCTTCATCGGGTTCAGATACGGGCTGACGGTTTCATCGTGGTTCAGCGCGTTGATGATGAGAGCCACATACTTGGACAGGTCAACGGAGACGTACCATTCGCGCTCAAACAGCTTGTCCGGCGTATAGATCAGGTTGGTGGTGAAGATCTTGTCAAAGTAGCCCTCGGCATACGCTTCGTCAAAGCGCTCCACGCCGGAGGAGAACAGGCCGAAGGTGGCGAACACGAAGATGCGTCTGGCGTGCAGCGACTTGAGCTGGCGGCACACGTCGATCATGCTGTCGCCGCTGGCGATCATGTCGTCGGCCACGATCACGTCCTTGCCGGCCACGTCGCTGCCGAGGAACTCGTGGGCGATGATGGGGCTGCGGCCGTTGACCACCTTGCTGTAGTCGCGGCGCTTATAGAACATGCCGAGGTTGATGCCGAGCACGTGCGAATAATAGACGCAGCGGCTCATGCCGCCCTCGTCGGGCGAGATCATCATGGTCTGATCCGGCTGGAACTTGATGTCGTTGCCCACAGCCTTGGCCAGCGCCTTGATCATCTGATAGGTGGGGGAGACGCTTTCAAAGCCGATGCCGATCGCGTTCTGCACGCGCGGGTCGTGGGCGTCAAAGGTGATGATGTTTTCCACGCCCATGGCTTCCAGCTCCTTGAGCGCCAGCGCGCAGTCGAGCGATTCGCGCATGGAGCGCTTGTGCTGGCGGCCTTCATAGAGCATCGGCATGATGACGTTGATGCGCTTGGCTTTGCCGGCGCAGGCGGAGATGATACGCTTGAGGTCGGCAAAATGGTTATCGGGGCTCATGGGAACCTGCAGCAGCTCGCCGGAGCTGTCTTTGAGGTCATACATGGTGTAGGTTTCGCAGTAGTTGAAGCAGTCCGCAATGATGAACAGATCGTAGCCGCGGATGGAATCGTTGATGACGCATTTGCCTTCGCCGGTGGAAAACCGCGGGAATTCCACGCTGAGCAGATACGAATCCTTGTGATAGCCGTCAAAGACGATGGCGTTTTCATGCTCGATCTCAAAGTCCTTGCGGCAGGCGACGATGGCGTCGTTGATCTTCCGGGCCAGCTTTTCGCTGCCGCGCAGGGCAATCAGACCGAGCTTCCCCTGCGGGATGTTTGTGAATTCCGAAACTTTGATACTTGCCATAAAAGGAGCCCCCATTCCTTTTTCCTCATCCGGGTGTTATTTCTGAAACCCCGTGTCTCTATTGTACATGATAACGACAAACTTTTGCAATAGGTTTTGCTATTTTTGGTTGAAAACTTCATCGCAAAAATCCGTCGGTTTTTCGTGTATTTTGACGAAGGCGTTTTGATTGCTTCGCAGCAAAGAAAAACCGGCCTGTCAAACAGACCGGAAACGGGGCGCAGGCCTCACAGGTTTATTTTTGTTCCACGATATGCACGTCCATCTGCGTGAAGGGAATGTGGACGCCCGCCTTGTCAAAGTTGAGCTTGACGTTTTCCTGCATGGCAAAGTAGACGGCCCAGTAGTTCGGCGTGTCGCACCAGACGCGGCAGAAAAGGTCGATGCTGCTGGCGGAATGCGCGCCGACATAGACCTCGGGCAGCGGCTTTTTGAGCACCATCTCGTTCTGCAGCGCGGTCTGCATCACCACGTCCTTCGCCCTGGCGATATCGTCGGCATAGCTGATGGAGAACGTAAGATCGACCCGGCGCGTCTTTTCGGCCGAAAAGTTGACGATGCGGTTCTTGGTGATGTCGGAATTCGGCAGGATGACGCGCTTGTTGTCATAGGTCGTGATGATCGTCGTCATGAAGCCGATCTCCGACACAAAGCCGCCTTCTCCGTTCACCTCCACATAGTCGCCCGTGCGGAACGGATGGTTCAGCAGAATCTGAACGCCCGAGGCGAACTGCGACACGCTGTCCTGCAGGCCCAGACCGATGGCAACACCTGCGGCGGAAAGCGCGGCGATCAGCGAATTGAGCTTGATGAACATGGAAAGCGCGCAGAGCACGAACGTCAGACGGATGATGAACCGCACGATTTTTGCAATGAAGTTGTAGACCGCGAAATCGACCTTTTGCCGTTTCATGGCCTTGCACATGATCTTGGAAACGAGACTCGCCAGAATAAAGCCGGCAACAATGATCAGCACGGCGAGGATGATCTTCGGCAGCGCATTGAGAAAGCCGTTCCAAAGATCCCACTCTTTCCAGAGTGTGGCAAAATTCCTGACCGCTTCATCGGGCTTGACAAACTGACCGTTCTCATCTAGCAGAGGATTGGTTGTGGAGGCGGCTTCCAGCCCGACCTCCAGCAAACGTAATTTCACGATGCGGCACCTCCCTGAGGCTTTTTGTCATTATAGCATATTGCGGCGAAAATCGCAAGAAAAAAGTGCAGGTTTTATGCGTTTCTCAGCGCGCGCAGGTTGCGCTGCATCAGCGAAAGATAGGTTTCGCCGTTTTCGAAATCTTCGGCCGAGATCACATGGCATGACCACAGGGTTTCCACCTTTGCGCCGCAGCCCTCGGCGATGGTCTGCGCCACGTTGCCCGGGCTGAGATCGACCCTGAACACCGTGCGGATGTTTTCGCGCTTCGCCTTGTCGATCAGATAGCCGATCGTTGCCGGATTCGCCTCGGTCTCTGCCGCGCAGCCGGGAAAGGCTGCATAGAATGAGAAGCCGTATTCCTTTGCAAAATAGAGGAAGGGGAAGCGGTCGCCGACCAAAAAGCTCTGCCCTTTTTTCTGCTCCGCCAGCGCGCGGAACGCCGCATCCAAAGCAGAAAGCTCTTTTTGAAAGGCTTCGTTGTTTGCGCGGTAATCGGCTTCGTTCGCCTTGTCCGCGCTGCAAAGCGCGTCGCAGACCGCGTCGGAAATCTGCATGGCGTTGGGCACGCTTGTCCAGACGTGCTCGTCATATTCGGTTTCTTCTTCGTCCGTGTCCGCTTCCGGCTGCATCCCGTCGAGGAGCTGTTCCTCCTCGAGGGCGACGCAGTCCATCATGCGCACAACGTGCGTTTTGTCTGAATCCAGCGATTGCAGAATGCTGTCTGCCCAGGTGTCGCTTTCGCCGCCGCCGAAGACGAAGACGTCGCTTTGCTGGATCAGATCGATATCCTGCGGCGTGGGCTCAAAGGTGTGGCTCTCTTCGCCGGGCTTGAGCAGCATCGTGACGTCCGCCCGATCGCCCGCGATCTGCCGCGCAAAATCATAGGGCGCGAAGCCCGTGGCGACCACCTGCGGGCGGTCGTCTGCTTCGGAGCGGACCGGGCCGAACAGCGGCAGCGCCAACGCGGCAATCAGCAGCAGCGCCAGCAGCACGCACAGCGGCTTTTTGAAGCGGAACAGGCGGCTTTTTTCGCTGCGGCTTTGCACGAAGCCGAGCAGGGAGAACACCAGCAGCACGGCAATGTTGACGCAGACCACGGAAGCGCCGGTCGGCGCTTCAAAACGTACCGACACCAGAAGCCCCGTGAAAAAGCAGACCAGTGAAACGGCAACGCTCATGGCAGTCACCTTGCCGAAGCTTTTGCAAACGCGCATCGACGTGACCGTGGGGAAAATGATGAGGCTGGAAATCAGCAGCGCGCCCATCATCCGCATGCCGACCACGATGGTGACCGCCGTCAGCGCGGCGAGCAGCATGTTGTAGGCGCTCACGCGCGTGCCGGTGGCCTTGGCAAAGCTTTCGTCAAACGTGACGGCGAAGATCTCGTCATAGAACACGAAGAACAGCGCGATCACCGCGACCGACAGCACCGCCGAAAGCGCCACGTCGCTGCGGCTCATGGCAAGGATGGAGCCGAACATGTAGTTGTAGATATCGACATTCATCCCCGTGGTCATCGACGTGACCATGACGCCCACGGCCAGCGCGCCGGTCGAGATCAGCGCGATCGCGGCGTCGCCCTTGAGTCTGCCTTTTTCGTTCAGCGCGAGCAGCGCGAACGCGGCCAGAATGACGATCGGGATCGAAAAATAAAGCGGGGCAATGTTGGCGGCGCAGGCGATGGCCAGCGCGCCGAAGCCGACGTGCGACAGGCCGTCGCCGATCATGGAAAACCGCTTGAGCACCAGCGACACGCCCAGCAGCGCGCAGCAAAGCGAGATCAGGCCGCCCACCACAAGGGCGCGCAGCATGAACGCGTGGGAAAACAAAAACGACAGGGCCTCAGGCATGGCTTCCACCTCCCGTGAAGACGCGGTAGACGTCGCTTTGCAGATAGTCTTCTTTCGTGCCGAAGAACGCGCCGCTTTGCTTCATATGCAGGATATGCGTGGCAAGATCCAGCGCGTCGTGCAGATCGTGCGAGACCATGACGACGGTGATGCCGTACTCGTGATTGATCCTGCGGATCAGACGGTAAAACTCCGCCGTGGCCAGCGGATCGAGGCCGCTCACGGGCTCGTCCAAAAGCAGCATGGTGCCCGTGGCGCAAAGCGCGCGCGCCAGCAGCACCCGCTGCTGCTGGCCGCCGGACAGCGCGCGGTAGCAGTGGTTTTTATAGGGGAGCATGTCCAGCTTATTGAGATTGTCGAGCGCGCGCCGGCGCAGCTCCTTGCCGTAAAACAGGCGGCGCCCCTTGGAGGAAAGGCAGCCCGACAGCACGACCTCGAACACGCTGGCCGGAAAATCACGCTGGGCGGTGGTCTGCTGCGGCAGATAGCCGATCTGGCGGGCAGTCAGGCCGTCGCCGTAGTGCAGGTGGCCGCTTTCAGTCTCTTTCAGGCCGAGAATCGCCTTCATCAGCGTGGACTTTCCGCTGCCGTTTTCTCCCACAATACACAGCAGATCGCCCCGCTCCACCTGAAACGTCACGTCGCTTGCAACAATCCGGCCCTCATAGCCGAGCGATACGTGCTTGCAGTCAATCAGCGCCATGGCTCTTCTCCTTTTCCAGACAGTCTTTGCACAGGCCGAACAGCAGCGATTTCCGGTTGTCGATCCAGAAGCCGTGGTGTTCCAGCACGTGGTCGTTCACGCCGGTCATCACGTCGCAGTCCAGGTGGATGAACCGGCCGCAGCCGGAGCATTTGAGGTGCAGATGTTCGCCGCAGTTCTGGTGCTGCTCCATCAGCTGGAACGTGGCGCTCTGGCCGCGCCCGGCGCTGAACCGGCGCACAAGGCCGCTTCCGACCAGCTTGTCCAGACAGCGGTAGACCGTCGTTTTGCCGATCTGCGCGCCCGCGCCGTGCAGCAGGGCGGTCAGCTCGTCCGCGGTCAGCGCGCGGTCGCTGTTGGCCTTGAGGCACTGCAGCACGCTTTGCTTTTGTTTCGTCTGATATTCATTGTTTGGCAAGGTTGCTGCCTCCTTAATATGAAACTGAATTTCAATTTCATATTATAGCCCGACCGCTGCCGTTTGTCAAGTCCCGTTCCGCGCGGGCGTGACGCCGAGCTTTTGAAAAAACGCGGCGCTGTCGGGCCCCGCCGGGCGGTTGAAGCGCCCCAGCCCGAACAGGCAGTCCGCGTCGCCCGCGGTGATGGTGTTCACCTTTTCTTCGCACGTCATGGTGCAGACGAAGCCGCAGTCGGCCGCAATCTGCTTCGTGCCCGCGCTGAACGCGCCGAAGGGGTAGACCAGCGCCGTCGGCGCCGCGCCGGTGTTTGCGCGGATCGCGTCCTGGTTTTTCCGCAGGTCCGCTGTCAGCATGGCGCGGTAGGCCTCGCTGCTTTCGCCCTTTTTCTGCGCAAGGCCGCGGCGTCCGTGCCGGTTGTCGTGCAGCGCGTAGGAATGGTTCTGCAGCTCGAAAAAGCCGCTTTCCCTAAGGCGGCGCAGCGCGTCCCACGACAGGCAGGCATAGTTCACGTTGGTGTCGCCGCTTTCGGAATAGGCTTCGGCAAAGCTGCCCACGACCGACAGCACGGCCCTGCTGTCGGTTTCCCGCAGCAGGGGAAGCACATAATCCTCCATGCTCTGATAGCCGTCGTCAAACGTGAGCATGACGATCTTTTCCGGCAGGTCCCGCTCGCCCTGTACAAAGGCGCGAAGGTCCGCGACGGTCACGCTCGTATAGCCCGCCTCCCGCAGATATTGCAGGTCGCGCTCGAGCTGGCTCACGGGCAAAACGTAGCGTCCCGCCCTTGCACGGTCGCGCAGCACGTGGTGATACATCACAACCGGCAGCCGGCGCGTCTGCGGGGCGGCCATCGTCTGTTCGGCGCGGCCCGCGCACAGCGCGCCCAGAAGCAGCGCGCAGCAAAGCGCCCCGAGCAGGGCCGCAGCGTAGCTTTTTTTGAATCTGAGAATCACGCAAACCATCTCCGCTCTCATGGATATGCGGCCGCGATCCGGGAAATTCCCGCCAAAGGTTGATTTTATGTACGAAGTATAGTATAATAACTGTCTATCGAATCAAAAAGGAGTACCGTTATGGCAGTACATCTGATTTATAAATCCCTGCCGACCGTCGCGCTGCGCGGCATGGTCGTGTTCCCGGGGATGCGGCTGCATTTTGAGGTCGGCCGCGAAAAATCGATCCACGCGATCCAGACCGCCGTGCGCGAAACGCAGAAGGTCTTTCTCGTCACGCAGCGCAGCGTGGCCGTGGAGGATCCCGACCGCGCCGATCTTTATGAGATGGGCGTCATCGCCACGGTCAAGCAGCTGGTGCAGTCGCCCGACAGCCAGAACGTCCGCGTGATCGTGGAGGGCCTGTCGCGCGCCGTGATCACCGGCTTCATCAAGGGCAACGCCTATCTGGTCAGCGACGTCAAGGAGCGCCGCAGCACATCCCTCCGCTCCGCCAACGCCGACTATGTGGACGCCCTGATCCGCAAGACCAAGGCGATCTTTGAAGAATACGCCGAGCTGACCGAAAAGAAGGCGCCCGACGTGGCGCTGGAGGTCTATCTCAGTCAGGATCCCGGCCATCTGGCCGATTTCATTGCCGGCAACGCGCTGCAAAGCTTTGAAGACAGGCAGCGCGTGCTGGAGGAGCTGAACCCGATCAAGCGGCTGGAGCTGCTCTGCGCCATCCTCAGCCACGAAATGACCATCTTCCGGCTGGAGGATCAGATCGATCAGAAGGTGCAGGATCAGATGGATCAGAACCAGCACGAATACTATCTGCGCGAGCAGCTCAAGGTGATCTCCGACGAGCTGGGCGACACCGAAGACGGCGTCAGCGAGGCGCAGACCTACCGCGAAAGGATTCTTTCGCTTTCCTTGCCCGCCGCCATTGAAGAAAAGCTGCTCAAGGAGTGCGGCCGCCTGGGCAAGATGCAGGGCACCTCGCCCGACGCCAACGTGATCCGCACCTATCTTGACACCTGTCTCGATCTGCCCTGGGGCGTCTATACCGAAGACCGGCTCGACCTTGCACACGCGAGAGCCGTGCTCGACCGCGACCACTACGGCATGCAGAAGATCAAGGAGCGCTTTCTCGAAATGCTGGCCGTGCGCGCGCTGACCGACAAGCCGCGGGCGCAGATCATCTGTCTGGTGGGCCCGCCGGGCGTGGGCAAGACCTCCATCGTCCGCTCCGTGGCCGAGGCGATGGGCCGCAGGTATGTGCGCATGTCGCTGGGCGGCATCCGCGACGAAGCCGAGATCCGCGGCCACCGCAAAACCTACATCGGCGCCATGCCGGGCCGCATTGTGACGGCGCTGACCCAGGCGGGCTCCATGAACCCGATTCTGCTGCTCGACGAAGTGGACAAGCTCGGCGCCGACTACAAGGGCGACCCCTCCGCCGCGCTGCTGGAGGCGCTGGATCCCGAGCAGAACAACACCTTCCGCGACCACTTTCTGGAATTCCCGCTCGATCTGCAGCGCGTGCTGTTCATCACCACGGCGAACGACGCCTCCGCCATTCCGGGGCCGCTGTATGACCGCATGGAAGTGATCGAGCTGTCGTCCTATACCGCTGAGGAAAAGTTCAGAATCGCCAGGCAGCACCTGCTCAAAAAGCAGCTGCAGCTGCACGGCCTGACGGCCGCGAAGCTGCGCGTGCGCGACGACGTGCTGCGCCTTCTGATCGAGCGCTATACCCGCGAGGCGGGCGTGCGGCGGCTGGAACAGCTGCTTGCCGCGGTCTGCCGCAAGGGCGCCGTGCGTCTTGCGGAAAGCGGCAAACGCAGTCTGACGGTCAATCCCGCGCTGCTGGAGGAGATGCTCGGCCCGCCGAAGTTCAAAGAGGAGCTGCCGACGGCAAGCGACCTTGTGGGCGTGGTGAACGGCCTTGCGTGGACCAGCGTGGGCGGCGAGCTGCTGCAGGTGGAGGCCGTCACGATGGAGGGCAGCGGCAAGCTGGAGCTGACCGGCTCGCTCGGCGACGTGATGAAGGAATCCTGCAAGGCGGCGCTCAGCTTTGTGCGCGCCGTTGCGGGACGCTATCAGATTGATCCGCGCGTGTTCAAGGAGCGCGATATCCATATCCACGTGCCGCAGGGCGCGGTGCCCAAGGACGGGCCCTCGGCCGGCGTCACGATTGCCGCGGCGCTGCTTTCGGCGCTGACCGGCCGCCCGGTGCGCCATGAGCTTGCCATGACGGGCGAAATCTCGCTGACCGGCCGCGTGATGGCGATCGGCGGTCTGAAGGAAAAGAGCATGGCGGCCTACCGCTGCGGCATCGGCCGGGTCCTGATCCCGCGCGAAAACGAAAGCGACCTGTGGGAGATCGATCCCGCGGTGAAGGCGCAGGTGGAGTTCGTGCCCGTTGACCGGCTCGAAGACGTGTTCCGCCTTGCGCTGCTGCCCGGGCAGCCCGCCAAAAAAGAAGAACCCCGCGCGCCGCTTCCGGGCGTACAGGGACAGCCGAAGCGCGATTCCATCGCGCAGTGAGGATAACGCATGAGATTTGACAACGCCGTTTTCGAATACGCCGCCGGCACGTCCGCCCAGCTGCGCGCAAGCGACCTGCCCGAAATCGCTTTTTCGGGCCGCTCCAACGTGGGCAAGTCGTCGCTGCTCAACCGGCTGCTGGGGCGCAAATCGCTGGCCCGCGTCAGCGCCTCGCCGGGCAAGACCGTGACGGTCAACTTCTTCCGGCTGCAAAACTGCCGCTTCGTCGATCTGCCGGGCTACGGCTACGCGAAGGTCAGCCACAGCGAAAAGCAGCGCTGGGCCGAGCTGGTGGAGGGCTACTTCCAAAGCGGGCGCGATCTGCGCTTGGCGGTCCAGCTGATCGATATGCGCCACCCGATGACCGCGCAGGACGCCCAGATGCTTTCGTTTCTGACCGAAAGCGGCATTCCCTGCGCCGTGGCGCTGACCAAAAGCGACAAGCTGAACAAAAGCGAACGTGAAACCATGTTCATGACCCACTGCGAAGCGATCACAAAGCTCGGGGCCATTCCGGTGGTGCCGTTTTCGGCAACCAAGGGCGAGGGCGCCGAGGAGCTGCGCCGGGTCATCGAGCGCGCTCTGGAGGAACGGCCATGCTGACTATCCGCCCCTATGAGGACAAGGATCTGCCGCGCTTGCGCGAGATCTGTCTGGAAACCTCGTCGTTCAAGCGCAGCGACAAAAAGACCGAGACCTTTCTCTGCCTGATGTATTGCGACTACTACGCGCTCTGCGAGCCGGAAAACATCTTTGTTGCCGCCGACGAGAACGACACGGCGCAGGGCTACATCCTTTGCGCCCGCGATTTCAAAACCTATCAGCGGCGCTTCCGCGCCTTCTTTCAGCCGGACTGCGACAAGCTCGGCCCCTATTTCTTCGGCGTCGTGCGCGGCGGGATGCTTGTGCACGGCCTGTTCGCCAAGCGCTATCCGGCGCATCTGCATATCGACCTTTCGGAAAAGGCCCGCCATCAGGGAACCGGCACGCGCCTGATGAACGCGCTGAAGGATCATCTGCGAAAGAGCGGGTGCCCGGGCGTCATGCTTTCCTGCGGGGCCGACAACGAAAACGCAGTCCGCTTTTATCTGCGCAACGGCTTTCAGATCAGACGAAAGCTGGGCGGCGCGTGCCTGATGACCTGCGATTTGTAACTTTCATGTATAATCCGGCCGCTTTGCTCCATACTATCTGCAGAGGTTCATCCTCTCGCTGCAGGAAGGAGTGAAGGAAGATGCTGGATAAAATTGCCTTGGTACTCACCATCATCGGCGGAATCAACTGGGGCTTGATCGGACTGTTCCAATTCGATCTGGTTGCCTGGATTTTCGGCGGCCAGGACGCGATCGTCAGCCGCGTGATCTATACCGTCGTGGCGCTGGCGAGCATCTGGTGCATCTCGCTGCTGTTCCAGGAAAACCGACTGGCTAAGCACGAAGAAGACCGTGACGTGCAGGACCGCGCTGCCTGACTGATGGAAACCGACCCCTTTCGCGAAGAGCGAAAAGAAAGCAGAAAACAAGAATACGGAAAAAGAGAACAGAGCACGGGGCTTTCCCGCGCTCTGTTGTCTTTTTGTTTTACGGTTGTTCAAAGCAGTCCGCGCAGGGCGTATAGCCCAGACGCAGCGCTTCCGAAAGGGCGATGGCCTGTTTGGTGTCGCTCAGATGCGGGCAGCCCTCGCGGTGATACTTCGTGCCGGCAATGGTGACGTAGACCGTGCCGGGTTCCGCCGCGGCGGCCGCCCTGGTCGTATCGGTCTGCGGTCCGGTCGGCCGGGGTTCCGGCGCCGCGGGCCGCAGCAGGACGGCAAAAACGGCGACAAGCAACACGCAGACGAGCAGAAGCACGGGCGCCGCAAAGCAGACGGCGCGGCGTTTGCGCTGGTCGGCGCGGCAGACCAGGCACTGCGCTTTGGTGATGTCGGTTCTTGCGCCGCAATGCTTACAATAGACCGCCATCGCTTCAGTGCCAGATCAGCGTCAGAATCGCGATCACGATGGCGCCCGCGCCGATGAAGACGCCGGCGATGAGCATGGCTGCGGTGAGCGCCCCGCCGACGGCGGTGCGTCGCTGCTCGTTCGTGTACTGCGGTTCAGTCGCTTCTTCTTCTTCTTCTTTTTCTGCAAACGTGCCGTGCTGTTTCAGGCTGCGCGGCAGGAACATGCTGTCTCGCTGCACGCCGCTCATGTCGGCGATGGTCCTGCCGTCGTCATCGTCATACGTTTTCTGTTTCATCAGCGGAAACGCCCTCCTTGTCAAACAGGTGGCAGACGACGTAATGGCCGGGTTCGATCTCGCGCTGCATCGGCGTTTCGTTCTTGCAGCGCTCGGTGCAGTATTTGCAGCGGGTGTGGAACTTGCAGCCCTTGGGCGGGTTGGCCGGGGAGGGGATGGAGCCCTCCAGCACGATCCGGTTCATCTTGACCGTCGGGTCGGGAACCGGAATGGCCGAAAACAGCGCCTGCGTGTAGGGGTGCAGCGGGTTGCGGAAGATGTCCTCCTTGGCGCCGTATTCCACCAGCGAGCCGAGGTACATGACGCCCACGGTGTCGGAGATGTGCTCCACCACCGAAAGGTCGTGCGAGATGAACAGATAGGTCAGGCTGTACTTTTCCTGCAGCTCCTTGAGCAGGTTGATGATTTGCGCCTGAATGGACACGTCCAGCGCCGAAACCGGCTCGTCGCAGACGATGAATTCCGGGTTGAGCGCCAGCGCGCGGGCGATGCAGATGCGCTGCCGCTGGCCGCCCGAAAACTCGTGGGGATAGCGCTGGCGGTGGAACGACTGCAGGCCGCAGTTGTCCATCACGCGGTCGATGTAATCGTTGAACTCCGCCTTCGGCACCAGCTTGTGCTCACGCACGGCTTCGCCGATGATTTCGCCCACGGGCATACGCGGCGAAAGCGAGGAGAACGGATCCTGAAAGATGATCTGCATCTTCGTGCGCAGGGCGCGCAGCTCCTTTTGCGAAAGGTCATAGACCTCCTTGCCGTTGAACAGCACCTGGCCGCCGCTCTTTTCGTCATACAGGCGCAGAATCGTGCGCCCGGTCGTGGTCTTGCCGCAGCCGGATTCGCCGACCAGACCCATGGTGCTGCCGCGCTTCAGGTTGAACGTGACGCCGTCCACGGCCTTCACGTGGCCCACGATGCGCATGCCGTCCTTGATCGGGAAATACTTCTTGAGCGCGTTGACCTGCAGAATATACTGTGGATCGGGCGTGACCGGGGTGAAATTGTTGTCGATCGTGATCTTAGCCATTGCTTTCACCCTCCTTGTTCTCGTCGTAATAGCGGTAGCAGCTCACCTTGTGGGTGGGGGAGAGGCTGATTTCGTGCGGATACTCGCCGCTGCAGCAATCGAGGCAAAGCTCACAGCGGTCCTTGAAGTAGCAGTAGTTCGGCATGTTGACCGGATTGGGCACCTTGCCGGGAATGGAATAGAGCTTGTCGACCTTTTTGCCCACAACCGGCTTGGACGCCATCAGACCGATGGTGTAGGGGTGGCAGGGATGCGCGAAGATCTCTTCGGCGGTGCCCTGTTCCACCACCTTGCCGGCGTACATGACCACCACGTAGTCGGCCATTTCGGCGATGACGCCGAGGTCGTGGGTGATCAGCATGATGGAGGAGTTGATCCGGTCCTTCAGCTGGCGCAGCAGGTCGAGGATCTGCGCCTGAATCGTCACGTCGAGCGCCGTGGTCGGCTCGTCGGCAATGATCAGCTTCGGGTTGCACGCGAGCGCCATTGCGATCACGATACGCTGCCGCATACCGCCGGACAGCTCGTGCGGGTACATCTTATAGACGCCCTCGCTGTTCGCGATACCGACCATCTCCAATAGTTCGATCGTCCGCGCCTTGATCTGTTCCTTGGTTCTGCCTTCTTCGTTGTGCAGCTCGAGCACTTCGTTGACCTGGTCGCCGATCCGGAACACCGGATTGAGGCTCGTCATCGGCTCCTGAAAGATCATCGAAACGTAGTTGCCGCGGATGTGCTGCATCACCTCGGTCGGCGTTTTGGCGACGTCGATCGCCTTGTCGCCGAGGTTCAGCCGGATCTCGCCCTGGACGATCTGTCCCTGCGGCCGCTGCAGCAGCTGCATGATCGACAGACTGGTGACGGATTTGCCGCAGCCCGATTCGCCCACGACGCCGATCGTTTTACCGGCGGGGACGCTGAACGAAACGCCGTCCACCGACTTGACCGTGCCGACGTCCGTGAAGAAATAGGAGTGCAGATCGTCGATCTCAATTGTATTGTTCGGGTCGTGCATCACGGCGGCGTATTCGCTTTCGGGCACGTTTTTGCGCTTGTGCTGTTCTTCAAACGCCTTGGTCACGCGGCGGTTTTCGCGCGAGATGCGGCGCGATTCCTTCGCGGAAAGGTAGCCTTCGTGTTTTTGTCTTGCCATCCGTATCCTCTCCTTCCTCAGCGTTTCATCTTCGGGTCAAAGGCGTCGCGCAGACCGTCGCCAATGAAGTTGAACCCGAGGACGGAGATCAGCAGGCAGATGCCCGCGGGGATCCAGATGAACCAGTAGTTGGTCATCACGAACGAGTTGTTGACGTCATTGATAATATTACCCCACGAAGCGAACGGGAACTTGACGCCGAGACCGAGGAACGAGAGCGTCGCTTCGGTCAGAATCGTCGAGCCGAGGTCCATCGTACAGATCACGATCAGCTGCGGAATCACGTTCGGGATCAGGTGATAGAAGATGCGGCGCGGAACACTGATGCCGCACGCCTCGGTCGCGGTCATGAACTCCTGCTCGCGCAAAGAGAGGATCTGACCGCGGATCAGTCTTGCAATACCCGGCCAGCTGAGGAAGCCGAGGATCAGCATCAGATAGAGCATCCGGATCCGGGGTTCGACCTGCATGGCGTCCATCGCGGCGCCGAGAATAATAATCAGCGGGGTGGAGGGAATGCAGTAGAACACATCGACGATACGCATGATCAGATTGTCGACCCAGCCGCCGAAATAGCCGGAGATACCGCCGAAGAGCACGCCGAGGAACGCGGCGATGAACACGACGATGAAGCCGATCACGAGCGACACGCGGCCGCCGTACATCAGACGGGTGAGCATATCCATGCCGTTGCCGTCGGTGCCAAGGGGGTGCGCCTTCGACGGTCTGCCGTAGGTGTCCTTGACAAACGTGCTCTTGTCCTGCAGGACATTCCACGTCATGGAGCCGGGTTTGTATTCCAGCGTGTAAACGGCTTCTTCGCCGCTTTCGTCGGTGTAGCGGAATTCGGTTTCGCCGCTGTCAAGCGCGGTCTCCAGCTTCTCTTTGAACGCACGGGTGATATTCAGCCCGGGCTCCGCCGCCTGTACGATAAAGCGGCTGATATAGGCAATGTTCTCTTTGCCTTCCCGGACGTCGCCGTCTTCGGTGACCTTGTAGGTCTTGCCGTCCAGCGAGAAGCGGTCCTCGTGGTTGCAGTAGGCGACGAGCGCGGCGCGCTTGAGCGCGTAGGGGACGGGCGACGTGTCGTCCGCCGCGTTCACGATGTCCTTATAGGCGATCGCGAGCTCCGTGCCGTCCGCGGAGATCGAATAGAAGTCTTCGCCCAGCTCTTCCACGAGATAGGAAACGCCCTGATAGTCGAAGACGTCCTTTTTCTGGTTGTACGCCAGCTGGAACTTCGCCTGCAGCGTCGAGCTGAACGACTGCCCCTCCGCGCTCTGATAGCGGAAAACATCATTCTTTGTCGCGGACACATAGTTCTTTTTCATGTCCGTGTAGGTATAGAAGATCTGGTCCTCGCCGTAGGGACTGATAAAGCCGCCGAGGAAAGAGAACAGGAACATCGCAATAATCATACCGAGACCGACGACGGAAAGCGTGTTGCGGAAGAACCGCTTGACCACGAGCGCGCCGGGGGAAAGCACCTTGACGCGGCGGTCGTCGTTGAGCGAATAGGTCTCGTTCGTTTCGGGAGCGGCGTTCCGGTTCAGATTCTTGTCATCTTTCATCTTTCAGCCCTCCTTTAAGCGATACGTACGCGCGGATCGACCACGGCGTACAGGATGTCGGCAATGAGATTGCCCAGCAGCGTCAGCACCGCAAGGAACGTCATATAGAACATCGAAAACGGAATGTCGCCGATCACCATCGCGTAATACGAGGCGTAGCCGATCCCGGGAATGCCGAACAGCTGCTCGGTGATCAGCGCACCGGAAAACAGCGCGGGCAGCGAACCGCCGATAATCGTCACCAGCGGGATCAGCGTGTTGCGGAAGGCGTGGTGGTAGATCACCTTGCGCTCGGAAAGTCCCTTCGCGCGCGCCGTCCGGATGTAGTCCGCGTTGAGCACCTCGAGCATATTCGTGCGCACATAACGCATCGTCGCGCCGATCGACACGATCGTCAGCGTCACGATCGGCAGGACCAGGTGGTTCGCCTTGTCCATGAACTGCCCGAAGGGCGTGAGCTGGTTGTAGTTCCGGCTGACCAGACCGACGAGGTCGAACCAGCCGAGCTTGACCGAGAAGAACAGCTTGAGCAGCGTCGCAAAGAAGAACGACGGCAGCGAGATACCGATCAGCGCAAAGGTGGAGATCGCGTAGTCCGTGCGGGAATACTGCTTCGTCGCGGCGATCACGCCGAGCGGAACGGCAATAATCAGCTCGAAGAAGAACGAGATCGCGCCCATAATGAACGACAGCCAGACCGTGTCGTTGAACTTTTCCACGACGGGGACGGTGTACTTCCACGAGTCGCCGAAGTTGCCGGTGCAGAAGTCCTTCAGCCAGCCGAGGTAGCCCATGAAGATATTCTTGTCGAGGCCGTACATCGCGTTGAGCTGCGCGAGCCATTCCTCATAGGGCTTTGCGCCGGGGGCGGTGGCAAGCTGCATCGCGCGCGATTCTACGAACGACGCCGGCAGGCACCGCATCAGCAGGTAAATGATAAACGTGACGCAGAAGAGGATCAATACCGACAGCGCCAGACGTTTGAGAATGAATTTTCGCATCAAATCACTCCATGCTTTCAATTTGGAATGTGGAATTTGGAATGTGGAATTACGGAATCGGAAAGGGTACATGCATTCCACATTCCACATTTCACATTCCACATTACGTTCGCAACGGGTTCAGCGGGCAGGGGGTTCCTGCCCGCTGAAAAGAGAGTTGCTGTGTTACGCCATTTCGATGGTCTCAACTTCGTTCATCCAGCTCCAATACGGGGTCATATCGGGCGTGAGGGTATCGACCTTCACACGCTGGGTGGAAACGGTATAGACTTCGGAGCGCTGATAGATGGGAATTTCGACCGCCCAATCCATCACGATTTCCATCGCAGCCTTGTACAGACCCTTTCTGTAGGTCTGGTCGCTGGATTTCCGCGCGTCAAGGATCAGCTGGTCAAGCTCGTCGTCATAGATGCCGTAGTAGTTCGTGGAGCCCTTGCTGTGATAGATCTGATACATATCAGGATCGCTCGTGGCGCCCCAGGCCGCGCACCAGATCTCGGCAACGCCGCTCTGATAGGAGGCGTAGAGGTCGCTCGCCTGCGCGATATCGTTCACGGTCAGGGTGAAGCCGATCGTCTTCAGCGCGTCAGAGGCGGTCTTGAGCAGCAGGAACGACGGGTGGTCGCCGGTGCCGTCAGCGCCGATATTCACCGTGTACTCGAGCTTCGCACCCTTCGGCGCGGAAACAAGCTTGCCGTCCTTGACGGTATAGCCGGCCGCTTCGAAGAAGGCAAGGGAGGCCTGCAGCGCAGCTTCATAGCGCTGTTCGGCGGTCATCTGCGCGGTGTAGATCGGGTTGCCGTTCACATCGACGGAGTAAGCCACGGTGTAGCCGTCGTCGGTGACCTGCGGAGCCGCCCACGAAGTGGAGGAGATCGGGTAGTTGATCACAGAAGCGGTCTCACCGTAGTAGGAGTCGATCGCCTCGTCGCGATACGCCGCGATCACAGTCGCGATCGCCTTACGCAGATTCTTGGAAGCGTCGGAATCGATCTTACCGTTGACAGAGACGTTCTTCGAGTTGAGGGCGATGTAGCCGTAGCCGAGGAAGTCATACAGCTTCGTCGTAATCACGTCGCCGGTAATGCTGCCGCCGTTGTAGTCTTCGATCTGCTTGACAACATCCTTGGAGTAGGACGGGTCGGAGATGTCAAATGTGCCGGATTCGATGCCGGGCACCTTGTCGTCGTCCTGGGTCTCTTTGAACTGGAGATACTTGGTCTTCGGTTCGCCCTTGTAGTAGTTCTTGTTCGCTTCAAGATAAACAACGCCGTTGGTGAATTCCTTGAAGATGTACGGACCTGCGCCGAGCGGGGACGTGGTCTTCGCGCGGACGGAGGAAAGGTCGCCCTTCGGGAAACCGAACTGGTTGTTGTCGTAGTCATAGGCGTCCTTGTCGCCGTAGTAGTGCAGCGGGGAAATTTCGATCGCAAGCTGATAGATCAGGTTCGCCGCAATTTCCGTGGAGGTCACACGCATGGAATAGTCGCCGGTCTTTTCAATACCTTCGATCTTATCCGCGGAGTTGCCGGTCTGAATACCGACCTGATAGTCCGCCCAGCTGTCGCCGAGTTCTTCAGCGAGCGCGTCGAGAATGCCGACGTTACCCTTTTCATAGTTGATACCGTCGTCGGTCACGTCGTAGCCGTAGGTGTCAACAATCGTCTTGAAGAAGTCCGCTTCGGTCGCGTCTTCCGCAAGGTCATAGCCCCAGTTGGCCGCCCAGGTCTTCACCGAATCCTCTTCGGTGTTGTAGCCCGCGTCAAGCAGGTACTGACGGATGCCGCCGACAAACGCCAGACC
>JAEEUW010000020.1 GCA_016290665.1 Clostridiaceae bacterium
AGCGACACCTTGTTCGCAATCTGCTGCACCTGGCCGGTCAAAAACGGCAGCACCATGCAGAACGCCAGCATCAGCGCCGCGACCGTCAGCCGCAGCAGACGGTTATCCTGTTTCGATTGCATATCGATCACTCTCCCGTTTTTCAAAAAGTGTTACAGCAGCGTTTTGAGCTGTTCCACCGCTTCCTTCACCAGTTCGCTCATGGTGGCGCTCCTGACGCCGACGACCCGGTTGTTGCAGCGGTTCAGCGGCAGCAGCAGCTTGACCGCCGGGCTTTGGCCGACGGCGACCGCCATCTTCGGCGTGATCTCGCCCAGCAGCGAATCGGCGGAAAGGATGCCGATGGAACCCAGAATCACGTCGGCGTCGCGGCAGGCCACGAGCACCGGGTTTTCCCCGGTGGCGCCCTGTGCCGCGCCCGCTTTCAGCATGGCGGAGGTGGCAATGGCGTTGGTGCCGACCGCCACCGGCTCCACAGTCGGCGCCTCCTTGCGGATCGCTTCCACCAGCAGGCTGCCGAGCCGTCCGCTCTGTCCGTCAATTATCACGATCTTCATGGTTGTTCCCTGCCTTTCGTCGCTGCTTTTATTATCCTAAAACCGACGCCGTTTGTCAAGAGGGAAAGCGAAACCCAAAATAAAGAGCCCCCTATGCGATTCTATCCTTCAAAAAGCTGTCTACCGTTTTCCAGTAGAGCTTCGGATCGACATATACCGACTGCGCGTGATCCGCGCCTGCAATGGCCTGCTTCGCCTTCGGCGCGGCACAGGCGTCATACAGCCGATCCATCATGGCAAACGGTACAAAGTTGTCGGCCGTGCCGTGCAGAAACACTGTGGGAGTTTCGCTTCGTCTTACGGCGTCGATCGGCACGTTTTTGCGGATGTCGAAATTTCCGCGCAGGATGGACGTCGCGTTCACGGCGTACAGCAGCGGAAACGCCGGAAGCTTTGCATAAAGCTTTATCACGTTCGCATACTGCTCCCAGCAGCTTGTGAAGCCGCAGTCGCAAACAGCCGCCTTCACCTGCGGCGGCAGCTTTTCGCCGGTGGCAAGCATCACGGTCACGGCGCCCATGGAATACCCGTGCAGAAGGATCTCAGCGTCCGGATCCTTCTTCACAACGTAGTCGATCCATGCCAAAAGGATATCCTTGTCGTGGAAGCCCATCGTGCAGTACCGCTTTTCGTCGTTGCCCCAGCCGCGCAGCGAGGGGCAGATGCAGTTGTAGCCCAGCGGACGGTAATGCTCCGCAAACACGCCGACGGACGCCGGCCCGGAGTTGTAGCCGTGGCAGAGAATCGCCCATTTGTGAGAGGGGGTCTCCGCCGGGATGATGTACGCGTGGATCCGACCGGTGGTTTCTGTGGCGATTACCTGATCGTCTCCCTTATGCCGGTCGAACCAGTCGGGTTCCCGCGGACAGGCGCCGTCCCCGGACTGCGGCTCCTGCGTCACGTCTTCGCGGTCATCAAGCAAATTGACAAAGAAGCCGTTCACCTTTGTGTTCAGCGCGCATTCATACACCAGCGCCCCTGCGCCCATCACCGCGGCCGCAGCGCCGACGCCGGCTTTGAGAACCGTTTTTACAGCGGACATTACAAGCATCTCCTCCCGTTTTCCGACCTGCCGGTCTCATCCGTCAAAGGTTCCGTTCCCTTGTATTATACCTGAACAAGCACGTTTTTGCAATCCCAAAGCGGAAAACCCGCCCGCGGCATTTTTGGAAAAACAAGTGTTTGCAGAGCAAACGCAGAATCCTGCAAACGGCAGGCGCAGCCGCGGCTTCTTCCAGTCCCGTCCCGTTTCATCCGTCATGCCTGAAAAAAAGAAAACGAATGCTCTTTTGAACACTCGTTTTCTTGGTGCGAGTATTCATAACGGACTTAGCCAAAAAGCATTTCTATCTGGCGATTGGTACATATTCATCTTTAATGCACATCTACTCTTGTCAAGAGAAGAACATTTTTACACATTCGACAAACCTCCTTGCGTTTGGTACAATCGAGCTACCAGATTCAAGGAGGATTTTTTTATGAAAAGACACATTTATGATGAGAAAAACGGACTCCACTACACCCTGCGCGGTGACGTCTATTTGCCAGATTTGGCGACGTCAGAAAACGACTACCCGCCCCTCGGCAAATACGGCTTGATGCGCAAGTCATATTTGAAGGAGCATCAAAAGGCATTTTACATTCAATTGCAGGCACGGGGTGAGCTTTGGCAGCATCTCTATGAAGTGGATCACCATACACAATCCATGGTTGACGCCATTGTTGCCCGGATGGCAGAGATCGACGGTGTAACAGAAGCGCTCAAAGCAGCCGATCAGATGCGATGGGTGGGACTGATGAATAACTACCGTCACTGCGCCGAAGAATTGGTGTTGCGGGAGTATGTCCTTGCATAAACTTTCGTGAAAGAATAATAACAAGTTACAACGCAACCGATGGCAGGATTCCTCCACGCCATCGGTTGCTCCATTATTTTTTAATTCAAGCCCTCACAGCCTCTTCTCATCCTCTTTCCGTCTCTTTGCGCTGAACACCGCCAGCGGGACGGCGCAGCCGACGCCTCCGCCGCCTATAACACCAACCGTCAGCCAAGCCCACCAGGGCAGGAGGTCGGTCTTTTTCTTTTCCGCCGGCTGCGTCTGCTCCTGCGGCGCAGGGGCTTCGATTACGGTGGAGACCGCTTCGGCTTTTTTGTAGGTCTTGCCGTCACTGTCTTCATAGGTAAAAATGATCTTGCCTTTCACTTCTCCAAGCTTTGTGTCACTCACGCGCAGGTTCGGTGCGGCAACGGCGCTTTGACCGGGCAGAAGGTCGCCGAGGAAGGTGCTCCCGCCGGCGGCAAGGCCGACGATCTTGCAGCGCACCGCCACATTGGAAAGCGGCGCTTTGCCGGTGTTCATCACGTTGATGGAAAGCGTCAGCGTGTCGCCCTGCACGGCCACGCCCGGCAGCACGGCGTTGTCATAGCTGAGCTTCGCCGGCTGGCGTACGTGGACGTAAATCGTGTCCTGCGTGCTGTAGGAACCGAACTGCGCGTCCTCGTATTCCGTGCTGACCTCCAGCGCGTGGCGGCCCTCCGTTGCCGCATAGACAGCGGACAGCGCGGTGTTCCAGTTGTAGGTTGACCCCGCAGCAAGGAACGGCACATACAGCGTGCCCATGCCGTCGGGCATGAGTTCGCCGGACGGGTCGGTCAGCGTAAACTTCATGTTGCGCAGGCTTTTGGTGTTGCTCGTGTTTTTGAAGGTAATTGTCAGCGCAGTGCTGCTGCCCGGTTCGAGATACGGTTCTGCAAGGAGGTACCCCGTCACCATCAGTCTTGGCGTGGACGCGTCGACCGTGGTCGCGGGCGGCAGGGCTTCCTCCGCCAGAGCGAACAACGCGGTCCCGCAAAGCAGCAAAAGCGCTGCAAAAAGAATCATGATCCGTTTCATATCAGCCCATCTCCCGAATGTTGTCTACAATGGAATCCCGCGTCAGCCGCCGCAGCTGCACGCGCAGATTCAGCGCGCAGACGAGCGCCAGCACTGCGCAGCCCGCCACCGCCAGCAGCGCCCACGGCGTCAGCAGAAAACCTTTCCATTGACCTTCCATCAGTCGGTAAAAGATTGGATTGAACGCGATGTACAGCACTGTGCCCGTGCCGAAGCTGACCGCGAAAAGCCAGAGCAGCTCTTTGCGATAGGAGGCAACCAGCGTTTGCTGCGACGCGCCGACCGCCCGCAGGGTACCGATCTGCCGTTTGCCGCTGCGGATGCGCGACGTGAATTCATTGTTGATCAGGCTGCCCGCCATCGTGAAGAACACAAGGCAGATCGACAGCACGGCGAACATCGACATGCGGGTGTCCTGCTTGATGGTTTGGTTGAACTGATAGCGTGAAAAGATGGCCGTGTCGCTTTGCCCATCGGCAAAGCGATCGAGCTGCTGCGTAATCCGTTCGTCCGCCGCTTCGTCAAGGTTTTGGTCTGCAAACAGTTTGACACTGCTGTATTGCAACCGGTCTGCAAAACCCGCCAGCCCTTTGACTGTGGTATAAAGGATCAGCTCCGTGTCTGTGCAAAACATCACATTGAGCATGATCGGTTCCTGCAGCAACACGCCGATGGCTACCGGTTTGTCTTTGCGCGAATAGCTGCGGGCACCGGCGTTCGCGCGGTATGCTTCATCCGTTCCGCAAGAAAGCACCCAATCGCTGTACAGCACCGACAGCGGCAGCGTATCACCGGCATGGAAATGACCGTCCGCTGCAGCGAGTGTCTCTGTTTTGAAATCCTTTGATTCAATATAAGTTCGGTCGGCATTTTGGATCAGATAATCCACCGCGCCATACTCGGGAGCATTCTTTTTCACACAGGTGCGCGACCGCAGTTCCAGTTTCGACGGCGCATAGAGCAGCATTTCCTTTCCGGCATCGAGCGCGTCAAGATCGACCTTGCCCTCGCGCACAGCAGGCAGGTTTTGATACACGGATGTGTCCGATGTATAAACCACTGTCACCGGCAGCAGCTCGTCCCGGTACTTTCCCTGTTCCTTCAGCCGCTCCACGGACGCCGAAGGTACAAAATGGGTCAGCATATCGGGCGTGAGGCGAAGATCTTCAATCTCTTCCAGGTTCAATGAGAGGTTCAGCTGGAGCATTTTATCATATTCGGTCAGCGCATCTGTTTCAATCAGCGCCGGAAAACTGCCCCAGCCCGAAGCGGAGGTGATGCCGGAAATATGCTGTATCTCAGCAAGCTCACTGGCCGTCCAGCCGTGCTTCTGCCCACGCTCCCAAACAAGATCGCCGTAGGCGGACGAGGTGCAATACAACTGATAGTCGCCGTCCTTCCACGGCTGCTGCGTGGCGAACATCCCTACCATCGTAAAACCAAACGCCGCAACCAGAACGCTGACCGTCAGCATGATCGACGTCAAAGCCTGCCGCTTTTTGAACAGCTGACGGCTGCGCTTTGCAAGCAGCGACGGCACGTCGAACGCAGTCTGTGAGCGGATTTTTTTGTTTGCCATCGTTCGTGTCATCTCGGTGTTGCGGATCGCCTGCATCGGCGAAATGCGCGACGCCCTCCTGAGCGGAACCAGCGACGCGAGCAGTACGACAAGCACGCTGACCGCCGCCGACCCAATCAGCACCCACCACTGCGGGGTGAAGATGAGTCCGTCTGCGATCACGCCTATTAACGCGCGTACGCCGAAGAACGCGCCGAGGAAGGCCGGCGGCGTAGCGAGCAGGCAGAGCAGCAGCGTTTCGCGGCTGTACAGCTTCACGACCTGCCGCCTTGTGGTGCCGACGGCGCGCAGCAGACCGATCTGGGTTTTGCGGTCGTCGAGCCGGGAACGGAAGGCGTTGACGATCCCGACGCAGGACACCAGCAGCAGCGACACGGCAAAGATCGTCAAAACGATATAAAGCGGTAAAAGACCGTTCGACGCATCAAAATCGTTGCCGGTCATGTGGTAAACCGGAATCAGGTTTTCACCGCCTCCGATGAAGGAAAAGAACGCCACGTGATCGTCAAAGAGCTGTTTTTGAAAGTGCAGATAGGCACATAGGTTCTCTTTGCCGCCCGGCGCGACCGGCGTGTTCGGCGCCACATGCAGCGCGGGTATGGCATACTTTGCGTTTTCAAAATGGCGTGCCACATACCACGCCTTGTCAAGCAGAATCCCGGTCAGGGTAAAACGCTGTGTCACCGCATCCTGCAAATAGCCGCTGCCGCTTTGTACGCGCAGCCGGAGCTCGATCTCGTCGCCGATTTTGACGTCTTCCAGGTGCAGCTGCTTCAAAGCGGTTTCCTCAATAGCGATCTCATCCGCCTGTGCAGGGTAGGATCCCTCTTTCAGCTCCGCGCCGGAAAGCTCCTTTGCAGTCTCATCCAGCCAGCCAATCGCGTACGACATCGGCTCGTTAAATTCATCCATCATGTCTGTATCACACAGACCGAGCACATGAGCGAACCCGTAAGTCGGCTCCGTAAAGAACTGATCCAGCCCGGACCAGTCCTCGTGTGTTGCGTTGGTCAGAATCATCTTTTCCTTGCCGTAAAGCCACTCGTTTTTCGCCTGTACCGACGCGCGGAAGCTCGAGACGAAAAACAGCGTGCTCATCGAAAACAGCATGGCAAAGAACACGCCGAAAAAGAGCGTGAGGTATTGTCTGCGCTTTCCTTTGAGGTTCCCGCGGGCGAGGGCGCTCATTTTCATCCGCTTCATGGCTCTTTCGCCTCCGTCCGGGCGCTGTCGCGGACGATTTTGCCGTCCTCGAGCGTCAGCACGCGCTGCGCCTGCTGCGCCACGTGCAGGTCATGCGTTACAAGGATCAGCGTGACGCCCAGCTCACGGCTGACGTATTTGAGCAGCGACAGCACTTCCTTGCCGCTTTTACCGTCGAGGTTGCCGGTCGGCTCGTCGGCAAAGAGGATCGCCGGTTTGTTGGCAAGGGCGCGGGCGATCGCCACGCGCTGCTGCTGGCCGCCGCTCATCGCCGACGGCAGATGACCCAGCCGGTCGCGGATGCCGAGCACGTCGATCAGTTTATTCAGATACGCTTCGTCCGGTGCTTTGCGGTCGAGCATCACGGGCAAAAGTATGTTTTCCAGCCCGGTCAGTTCCTGCACCAGGTTATACGCCTGAAACACAAAGCCGAACCGCCGCCGGCGCAGAATCGAAAGCTGGTTGTCGTTGTACTTTGACAGATCCTTGCCGTTATAGATCACGCGGCCGCTTGTGGGCTGCTCGAGCGACGAAAGATTGTGCAGCAGCGTGGATTTGCCGGAGCCGGACGGCCCGGTGACCGCGCAGAATTCGCCGCTTTCAAAGCGAAGGCTCACGTCGTCCACTGCGCGCACCACGCCTTCGCCGGAGAGATATTCCTTTGTCAGATGTTCACAGGACAAAATTTCCATCGAATCACTCCTTCGTTTTGGTACCTCCATTGTAGCAAAGGAACCTTACGGTTCGGTGACGATCAGCTTACGTTTTCGTAAGACAGCTTTTCAATGCCGTCAATCAACGGAAAGCACAGAGTCACAAGCAGCCCGTCGGCGGTGTTCTCCGCCGTGATGCTGCCGTGGTGCCGTTCCACGATGGCGCGGCTGATGGCAAGTCCGATGCCGGTGCTGTTCGGCGCGGCGTTGCCGCTCGTCACAAACCGGTGAAACAGTCGCGGAAGTTCGCTTTCCGATACCCCGCCGCCGTTGTCGCGCACGGCAACGGTCACGGTGTTGGTTTCCTGCGCGATCTGTACCGTCACAACGCCGTCAGGCGCGGTGTGTTCGCAGGCGTTTTTCAGCACGTTCGACACCGCTTCACCGAGCCATGAGCTATCGCAGGAAAGGGTTGCATCACCCGCAAGGGCAACCTGCTTTTGCGGAAACAGCGGACGCAGTTCATCCAGGCAACCGGAAACAAGCGCGGAAAGCGAGCAGGGCGCAAACCGGAACGGCACCCCTTCGTCGCGTGCTTTGGCAAGGCGCAGCAGCCCCTGCACAAGGTGCTCCATGCGCTCCACGAGTTCCAACTCTTTTGCGGCGTTTTCCCTGCCGTTGCTGTCGTCCGTCAGTTCACACCAGAGCCGCAGCCCGGCCAGCGGCGTTTTGAGCTGATGTGACACGTCAGCGATAAAATCTCCGCTCTCCTGCAGCATGCGGCGGCGGTTGTCGCGTTCCGCCGCGCACTGCGACATCAGGTCGCACACGTCGTTATGCAGCCGCGCAAAGCGGTCATCGCACACGCTGTAGGACAGCGACGTGCCATCGCGGAGAAAACGTTCAATCTCCTGTGCCAAACGCTGTTCGCGTCCAGTCCTTTTGAGGCACGCGCCCACAAGTGCAGCAACCGTAAGGACAAGTCCCGCCAATGCAAGATACAGCCAAAGCTTATCCATTTTCCTGCACCTCCCAGCGGTAGCCCACACCGCGCACCGTGGCGATATGGCCCGGGCCGATCTTTTCGCGCAGGCGGCTGACGTGGACCGACAGTGTGTTGTTGTCAATAAAGTTGCCGCCGTCGTCCCAGATGCGCCGCAGCAGCGTGTCGCGTGTGACGATCACACCGCTGTTTTGCAGCAGGCAGCGCAGGATCTGAAACTCGGTCGGCGTCAGATAGACCGGCTTGCCGCTGCGTCGCACCAGCATACCGTCGAAATCAACAAACAGATCACCGTCTTCAAAGGTTTTGGTTTCGCTTCGGCGCAGCAACGCCCGCACCCGCGCAAGCAGCACCTGCGTGCGGAACGGCTTGGTCACATAGTCGTCCGCCCCGGCGTCCAGACCAGCCACAATGTCGCTTTCCTCGTCGCACGCCGTGAGACAGAGAATCGGGATCGCAACACCTCGTTCGCGCATTCGGCGGAACAGCGCCAGACCGCTGCCGTCCGGCAGCAGCACGTCAAGGATCGCCAGCGAGAACAGATCGCGCTCCAAGGCTTTCTCCGCTTCGCGGATCGTTGCCACGGCGGTTACGCCGTAACCGGAGCGGGTCAGCAGTTTGGTGATTCCCTCACGCAGGAAATCATCGTCTTCCAATAACAGAATTCGCGTTGTCATAGTAACACCGCCTTTCGGGTTTATTATACAGGACATGTCTCGCAGAAACAAGGAAGAGAATCTTACGTTTTTGTAAGGGAAAAAGTATTTCAGAGTAAAAGAAGAAATCCGAACCTATTCTCCATATGGATAACATGGTTCGGATTTCTAAAGAATAGCAAAGAAATTTGTGTTAATGATTACAAAATTTCATCACGAAGGAAAAAGCCGACTGTTGATCCCCGAGAAACAAGAAAATCAAGAACAATCAGTGTTTTCTTTTTCGCTTCAATATTCGTTCGAAAGTCATAATGATTCATCCGAATGTAGGAGTAAATATATTCTTCGATATAATACTCCGTATTGATAGGAAGGGGCTTTTCTTTAAGGTGTGTATTATTCTCAATTATACTACTTAACCAGTAAATACCCTTATCAATAAACACTTTTTTCCCTACAGAGTTCAAGACTTTAGCAATTGAAAACAATGTTGTAGGATTAAACCCAACGCGCTGAAGTACAGTCCAATATAATGCTGCATTCTTTTGCTTTAGGGAATGCCATTCTTCTATTTGTTCATCCCAATAAGGAAATGCCAACAAATAGTTTTCTAACACTTTTTCAAAAGGGCTGTAACCAGTGGGCTTTGTAGGATCTCTATAAAACTCTTCTTTTGAGGAAAATGCTGAGAAAATGAACTCCTGCATTGATACCCATAAATCCCAAAAAGCTTCATACCTTGGGTTTTCGTTCTCAGCTATTATGATATCAGATAACCACTCAGCAAAGGATTGATCAAATTCTACCAATGGCAACATCTTTTGAACTAATCTGATTTGATCATAATCGGAAAGGTTAAGCACAAACTCAGCAAGCCATTTTTTGTATTCTATTTCTAGACGATAGTTTCTTTCATCTTTTTCGCTTTTTCGATCATTAGAAAAAAGCACCTTCCAAATCTGATCTCCATTTTTCAACACAAATGGAAGCAGAGTGCAATCACTATTATCCAACAGGGAACCCAAAAAGAGCTTGGAATTATAATCTAAGCCTCGGACATCAGTGCTCTCGAGACTGCTTGCTTGCTGTGATAAAAGCGTTTTTATTTCTTTTAAATGAGAATCAACGAAAGAAACTATATCCGTATTCTTCATCAAAGGGAAAAGGTTCACGAAAGACTGAAACAATCTTTTTGCTGCTTCACCATTCATTTTCCACAAGTCACTCAATGGGTTGATTAGTTCCGAAAAAGACTGCCTATGGACGCAGTGTTTCAGACGATGACAAAGCCGAAACCAAACCAAAAGCCAAAGGTCAGCATTTCGATGGAACAGCTCAGTCCCTTCTTTCCGCCGGACGTCACGCCGAAAGCGGTCATCGAGTATATTCTAAAGCTTTTGGAAGATGACCGCAAGCGTAAGGCACGCCGGCGTGACCGGGAAGAGAGGTGATCGCATGGCAACAGAATATCAGATTAACGGTGTAACCTATCTGGTGGATGCCGTTTTTCTTCCAAAGGAGCAAAAGACAAGCCTGTGCGACAGACTCATGCACTATATCAGCAACCATTTTACAGATTTGACGAATTATGTAACCGGTCATATACTGAACATTGAATATGTACTGACTGCCGGGAAGGAGGAATCATGCAGTCAACCGAAAAAAGCAATCATCCAAGTCTGACTGCCCTGTACTGCCGCCTGTCGAGGGACGACGGCACGGAGGGTGACAGCAATTCCATTTCCAACCAGAAGCGTATGCTGAAAAAGTATGCCAAAGAAAACGGCTTTGCCAACACGCGCTTCTATATCGACGACGGCTACACCGGCACGAACTTCAATCGTCCGGGGTTTCAAAAACTGCTGGAGGATATTGAACTGGGATATATTGGAACCATCATCGTAAAGGATATGTCCCGCCTGGGGCGAGACTATCTGACGGTTGGATATTACACCGACACCTATTTCCCTGAACATGAGGTTCGTTTCATTGCTGTCAACGATTGTGTAGACAGCGCTGACGGTGAAAATGAGCTTGCACCGTTCCGGAACGTCATGAACGAAATGTATGCACGGGATATATCCAGAAAAGTACGCTCTGCGCATCGCATCCGCGGCAACTCCGGCGAGCCGTTGTCGCAGCCGCCATACGGGTATATGAAAGCGGCGGAGAACAAAAAGCGGTGGATCCTTGACCCAGACGCGGCGCCTATTGTCCGGCGTATTTTCCAGATGGCACTTGAGGGCAAGGGAAACGAGACTATTGCGCGGATTCTGGAAGAAGAGCGGGTGCTGAACCCCATGGCGTACTGGCACAGCAAGGGTCTGAAGCGTGCCGGAAGGACGGATCAGCCAAATCCATACAAATGGAGCAAAACCACCATCGCTTCCATTTTACGGCAGCAGGAATACTGCGGGGATATCATCAATTTCAAAACCTATTCCAAGTCGTTCAAAAACAAAAAGCGACTGGCAAATGCCGAAGAAAACTGGGTCATCTTCCGAAATGTCCATGAACCAATTGTTGAACGGGATTTGTTTGAGCAGGTGCAGAAACTGACCGGCAAAACAAAACGGCGCGCTCCGAAAAAGGAGAACGCCGAAAAGAACATGTTTTGTGATCTGCTGTACTGCGCCGACTGCGGCAAAAAGCTTTGGTTTCATACCAACGCGAACAACAAAAGCATCCATTATTTCAGTTGTTCCAATTACAAAAGCGACTATCGCGGCACCTGCCAAACACGGCACTATATCCGCGCAGACGCTGTCGAGCAGGTCGTACAAATGGAAATGCAAAGAATGGCAGCTTTTCTGCTGGAAGATGAAGACGCCTTCGTTGATCTCTTAACAGAGAAATCCAATCGTGACATTCACCTTGAAACACAGCGTCTGCTGCGGGAAATCCGCACAGCAACGGACCGCTGTAATACCGTCATCAGTCTGCATGAAAAGCTGTATGAAGACAACGCCTGCGGCAAAGTTTCGGATGACTGGTATATGGAGCAGGCGCACCGGTACGAGGTGGAGCGCATGGAGCTGAAAGACAAAATCCGAAAAGCCCAGGAGGAACTGAAGCAACTGGAATCTGCCCAAACCGGCAGAGATCATTTTGTGGGTGCGATCCGCAGATTCCTGGAGATGCAAACATTGACGCCGGCGCTGCTGCGGGAGCTGATCGATCATATTGATGTGTATGAAACCGAAGGCAAAGGCAAAAACCGAACCCAGCGGCTCACGATTCACTTTCGCTTTGTGGATGTGATCGACTTGCCGAAGCAGGTGCAATCGGATAATCTCAAACTCGATCTGCGGCAGGGTGTTGCGGTGGAGTATATCTCATCACCGGTTTCAGCATAAAACAAAAGCAGATGGCATGGGTGAAATCCCATGTCATCTGCAAAACGGCAACAAAAAATCGAGTGTTCATACGAAGTCCGTTATGAACACTCGAAATGGAGCGGATGACGGGACTCGAACCCGCCACATCCACCTTGGGAAGGTGGCGCTCTACCGGATGAGCTACATCCGCATGTGTATGATTGTGTTTGAAATGCCCTCGTTCGCAGGAACAAAGGCGTGTTTTGGAGCGGATGACGGGGCGCGGGTCTCCGGTGGAGACCTTTCAAGGCGCAGCCTTGAAAAGCGCCGACCGAGCCGGCAGGCGAGATCTCGAACCCGCCACATCCACCTTGGGAAGGTGGCGCTCTACCGGATGAGCTACATCCGCAGATGACAGTCTTGTTTGCTTTCGCTTTGAAAAGCGCTACCAGTTTAGCATATCTTTCATAAAAAAGCAAGTGCTTTCACGGAATCGCCTTCTTTTTTTCTGACAGTGCAGACCGGAAACCCGAAAAAGCCGCAAAAGGTTGGCAGCGACAGCGTGCTGTCGTGAGGGCGCTTGCAACCGAACAAGCACGCCGAGCGTGACCTTTTGCGGAGAAGGAGGAGCAGCGGCGTGAGCGCACCGGCGCTTTTCTCAAGCAAAGAAAAGCGCCGCAAGCGATACAAAGCTTGCGACGACGTGGAGCGGCTGACGGGGCTCGAACCCGCTACCTCCACCTTGGCAAGGTGGCGCTCTACCAGATGAGCTACAGCCGCGAATGGTGCTTCCGGTCGGAATCGAACCAACGACACGCGGATTTTCAGTCCGCTGCTCTACCAACTGAGCTACAGAAGCATAAATGGCGACCCGGAACGGGCTCGAACCGTCGACCTCTAGCGTGACAGGCTAGCGTTCTAACCAACTGAACTACCGGGCCACTTCTGGTGGGAACAACAGGGCTCGAACCTGTGACCCTTTGCTTGTAAGGCAAATGCTCTCCCAGCTGAGCTATGCTCCCACGTCCTCTGCATCTTTCGCAGCGACTTGTAATACTATATACTAACTCTTTGGGTTTGTCAAGCCCTTTTTTTGATTTTTCGGCGCTTTTCGGGAACTATTCCGAGGCCTTCCGGACCAGCGCGAGAATCTCCTCGGACGAGAAGCGATAGGTCTTGTCGCAGAACTGGCACTGCACCTCGGTCTCCGGCTGCTTCGCCATGTCCAGCAGTTCCTGCCTGCCGGTGCCGATCAGCGCCGCCTCGACCTTCCGGCGCGAGCAGCGGCAGCGATAGACCGGCTGCGCCGTGTCGAGCAGTTCCAGATCGAACAGCCGCAGCGCCCGCCGGCAGACGGCTTCCGGCGTCAGCCCCTGCGTCATCAGCGCGGTCACCGAGGGGAGACCCTCCAGAGACTGCTCCACCTTGCCGATCGTATCGTCCGTCGCCGTGGGCAGCAGCTGAATCAGAAAGCCGCCCGCCGCCCGGATTGTCAGGTCCGGGTTGACCAGCACGCCCAGCGCGCAGACCGTCGGCGTCTGTTCGCTCGAAGCAAAATAGGCCGTGATGTCCTCGGCGATCTCACCGCTCACGATCGGCGTCCGGCCGACGTAGGGCTCCTTCAGGCCGAGGTCCTTGATCACCGTGACAAAGCCGTCTTTTCCAACGGCGCCGGCAACGTCCAGCTTGCCGAGCCGGTTCAGCGGCAGCTCCACCACCGGCTGCTGCACGTAGCCGCGCACGTTGCCCGACGAATCGGACACCGCCATCACGGTGCCGGCCGGGCCGCCGCCGTTGATCCGCAGCGTCAGGCTGTCGTCCTTGCCCTTGAGCGCGCTGCCCATCAGCGAAGCGGCGCAAAGCAGCCGCCCCAGCGCGGCGGCGGTGACGGCGGAGGTCTTGTGGATCTCTGCGGCACGGTTCACGATGTCGGTGCCGTCGATCGCGGTGACGGACAGCGTGCCGTCAACGGAAATGCAGCGAACGGATTGTCCCATAACGGTTCTCCTTTTCAGGTAATCAGTCTGAAATAGCTGAAATGCACCAGCCCCTTCACGGCAAAGCGCAGGCTGTGGTCGCCGGCAGGCAGCGGCAGCGGCAGCGTTTCTTCGCGGTAGCAGGCAAAGGTGCTGTCGTCCTTCGACGCGTCGCGCACGCGGACCGAACCGACGCAGACGCCGTCGGCATAGACCGTGATTTCGGATTCCCGCATGCCCTTGCAGTGGAGCTTCAGATCGGGGTTGGCTTCCATGCCGCGGACGAACGGGAACTCGATCCATCCGCCGTCCTGCACGACCGCGTCGAACCGGCCGAAAACGTTCTCTTTCTTCTGCACGCACGCACCCCGCATATACCACGAAGCGTCGATCTGGTTCCAATCGGCGCGGTACTGCCCGACGCCGTATTCGCGGATCAGGGAATCGGAAACGATCTCGCCGTTTTCGCGGTAGTGGATATAGGCGAGGCCGGTGGCGCGGCGCGGCTGACCCCGCGATTCGTTGACGGTGAACGCCATGAACTGCTGGCCGTTCCATTCAAAGAACGAGCCGTGGTCATAGGTCAGCCCGATATTGCCGCGCAGGGTATAGGGGCCGCAGACGTCGTCGGCCGTGGCGTAAAACGACGCCCAGGTAAGATAATAGACGCCGCCGTGCTTATGCAAAAACGGCTTGTCGTCGGCAAGATCGTTCACGATGATCTTTTTTGGTGTTTCGGCCAGCGTGCACATATCCTCGTTCAGCCGGGCAATATAGTAGCTGTCGCCGCCCGCCCAGACCGGCGTGCCGAACACGATGTAGCTTTTGCCGTCGTCGTCGGTGAACACCGCGGGGTCATAGGAGCGCGTCCTGGTCAGCGCCTTCGGCAGGATCGGATCGGGCCTTGCGGGAACGAAGCCTTTGCCGGGCTGATCGGAAACCAGCACCCAGGTCTCCCAGACGTGGTTGGAGACATACAGAAAGTATCTGCCGTCCTTTTCGGCGGCGTCGACCGCCCAGCAGTAATGGCTTTTGCCGATCGGGGTGTCTGCGGGCGAGACCACGCTTTCGCGCCGCCAGGTGACGAGATCGGCGCTCGACCAGATCTCCCAGTCGTCCATGTGGTCATAATCGCCGCTCTCGGTGCCGTCGTCGCAGTCGTGCGAGGCGTAGAGATAGGCGCGGTCGCCGAAGATATGAACGTGCGGGTCGCAGACGCCGCGCTTTGTGATGATCGGATTCTTCTTCGCGGTCACTTCCATGGGCGTTCTCCTTCATTGAAACTGGGTGCCGTGCTTTTTGCAGACGAACAGCGCGCGCTCGTCGTCGTCTTTGACCGGGCGGCGGCCGGTTTCGTCCAGCACACAAAGCACCTCAAAGCGGTTTTCTTCCAGCCACCGGCGGATATCCGCAAGGTCATAGGCGCGTTCGGAGAACTGCTCCGTGGCACGGTCATAGCAGTCGTTTTCTTCGTCATAGACGAACAGATCGAGCGTGACGTCCGTCGTTTTCGTTTCGGGATCATAGGCGTTCTGCCACACGCAGAAGACCTCGTCCAGATCATAGACAAACGTGTTGTCGCCGAGCACGTGCTCGTGCTTATAGGGCGTGTTGACGTCGAACAGAAAAACGCCCCCGTCGTTCATGAACAGCGCCGCGCGGCGCAGCGCTTCGCGGAAGGCGGCTTCGTCGGTGATGTGGTTGAGCGAATCGAGCGTACAGACGGCCGCGTCGATCGTGCCGTAAAGGTCAAGCTCCTCCATCTTCTGGCACAGCAGCACCGCGTCGGCGCCCGCGGCGGCCAGCTTTTCGCGGGCGACCGCAAGCATCTCGGGCGAGGCATCCGCGCCGATCACGTCGTAACCGCGCTGCGCGAGCAAGGCCGTCAGCGTGCCCGTGCCGCAGGCGAGGTCAAGCAAAATCCCCTCACCGGCGCCGTGCGCGGCAAGGAGACTGCATAGAACGTCGCATCGGGCGGCGTAGTCCGCGTTTTCGGTCAGTGCATCGTAGCAGTATGCAAACTCCGAATAACCCGCCATCTTATTCACCCGTTTCGTCCAGCTTTTTGAACAAGGTCTGATAGCCGTTTTTGCCGAGGACCAGCGAGCGGTTCACGCGGCTGACCGTTGCGGTGGAAGCGCCGGTCTCCGCCACGATGTCGCTGTAGACGCGCTTTTGCGTCAGCCTGCGCGCCACCACGGCGCGCTGCGACATGGCGGCAAGCTCATGGGGCGTGCAAAGGTCGTCGAACAAAGCGGCGCACTGCTCTTTGTTTTCCAGAAGCAAGATCAGATCGTATAAAAAATCCAGGTTGCTTTCAAAGTTTTTGTAAGCCATTGAAGGTTCTCCTCTTTATCTCTCCTGCGGCTGCGTCAGCCGGTTGTAATGCCTTTTCATTTTATCATGTTCGAAAAAAAATGTAAATAGTAATTTCACCAAATGAAGCGGGCCTTTTTCGGGCACTATGCCAAAAATCGGCAAACGGTTTGCAAAAAAACGCGCGATTGTGTATAATAGACGGGAACTCACCGGAAAGGATGATTCTCATGCTGTTTCTCGCGCTTTCCCACGCGGCCAAGGTCTCGCTGACCGTCGTCATCATTGTGCTGCTGGTGCTTCTGCTGCTATATCTCGGCCTCGGCACCGTGTTCTTTTTCATCGCGCTCGGCTCCAAGCGGCGCGAGGATGAAACCGTGCCCTGCAAGGATTCGCTGTTTGAGCGCAACGCCGACAACCAGGTGCTGCAGAACGGCTACAAATGGTACGACCTGACCTATAAGCAGAAGGTCACGATCAAAGGCCGGAGGGGCGACACGCTGCACGCCGTGGAATTCCGCAACCCGTCCAATTCCAACAACTGGGCCATCGTAATCCACGGCTGGACCAACTGCAAGCGCGAAATGTCGAGCTACGCCATGCAGTATTACCGCCGCGGCTACAACGTGCTGATCCCCGACCTGCACGGCCACGGCGACAGCGAAAGCAAATACGTCTCCATGGGCTGGCTTGACCGGCTCGACATCACCGACTGGGTCCGCTCGCTGGTGAGCGAGAATCCGAAGGCGAAAATCGTTCTGCACGGCGTCTCCATGGGCGCGGCCACCACGATGATGACCACGGGCGAAGACCTGCCCGACAACGTGATCCTTGCCGTGGAGGACTGCGGCTTCACAAGCGTCTACGACATCTTTGAGGATCAGTGCATCCGCAAGTATCACCTGCCGCCGAAGCTGGTCATGCCCGCGGCCGGCATCGTCAACCGCGTGCTCAACGGCTTTTCGTTCAAAAAGGCCTCCGCGGTGGAGCAGCTCAAAAAGAGCAAGACCCCCACGCTGTTCATCCACGGCGACAAGGACGACTTTGTGCTGTTCGAAAATCTCGACAAGGTCTATAACGCCTGCGCCGCGCCGAAGGAAAAGCACGTGATCCACGGCGCCGAGCACGCTGTGTCCGCCCTGTGGTACCCGGAGGAGTACTGGGCCGTGGTGGACGCCTGGCTTGCGAAGAACGGCATGGACAACGCCGCGCTTGTATAAGTCAACAGTCGACTGTTGACTGTCGACTGACAACTGACAACTGAAAAACCGGCAAGGTCTCCCCTGCCGGTTTTTTTGTCGGTGAAATCAGAGCTCCACGATGTCCTTGTCGTCCAGCGTGGAAACGCCGTGCTCGTTCAGGATCTCCTGGGCCGTGTTCACATCGCTGACACGCAGCACCACATAGGCGCCGAAATCGTCGGACGCCGCAAACGCGTAGATGTATTCGATGTTGATCTGCGCGTCGGAGAGGATCTGCAGCACCTTATAAAGTGCGCCGGCCTCGTCCTCCATCTTCGCCGCGATGACCCGGGTGGTGTTGACTACCGAATCCTGCGAAAGGACCTCCATCGCCTTCTGGTTGTCGCTCGTAATCAGGCGCAGGATGCCGAAATCCTTGGTATCGGCAATGCTCAGGGCGCGGATGTTGATCCCCGCCTCCGCCAGCGTCTTCACGGTGCCGAGCAGCTTGCCCTTCTGGTTTTCCACAAAAACGGAAATTTGCTGAATTGCCATGACTGTTTCCTTTCTCCGCAACGGCGGCGTTAATCGTGCAGCTTGCGCCTGTCAATGACGCGGACGGCCTTGCCCTCACTGCGCACAATGGTTCTGGGAGCGACCAGATGCACCTTCGGACCGATGCCGAGCATGGTGCGCATGGCGATTTCGAGCTTGCGTTCCTTCGCCTGGTTCTCGGCAACGATGTCGGAGAACTGCTCGGGCGAGATTTCCACGTTGATGTCGAGCGTGTCGCTGTTGTTGACGCGGTCCACGATGATCTGATAGTTCGGCGTGTAGCCCTCGTTGAGCAGCACGGTTTCAATCTGGCTCGGGAAGACGTTGACGCCGCGGATGATCAGCATGTCGTCGGAGCGGCCCATGGGCTTGCTCATTTTGACATGCGTGCGCCCGCAGGGGCATTTTTCGCGCGTGAGCACGCAGATGTCGCGGGTACGGTAGCGCAGCAGCGGGAAGCCTTCTTTGTCGAGTGAGGTGAACACCAGTTCGCCCTTGCTGCCCTCGGGCAGCACCTCGCCGGTGTCGGGGTCGATGATCTCGGCGTAGAAATGGTCTTCGTTGATATGCATGCCGGTCTGCGCGTCGCATTCGAACGCGACGCCCGGGCCGCTCGTTTCGGTCAGACCATAGATGTCATAGGCCTTGATGCCGAGACTTTGTTCGATACTGCGGCGCATTTCTTCCGTCCAGGGCTCGGCGCCGAAGATGCCTGCCTTAAGCTTGTTGTCGGAGGGCTTATAGCCCTTTTCGGCAAGCGTTTCGCCGATATAGGCGGCGTAGGACGGCGTGCAGCACAGGATGGTCGCGTTGAGATCCATCATGAACTGGATCTGGCGGTCGGTGTTGCCGGAGGACATCGGCAGCGTCAGGCAGCCGACTTTATGGGAACCGCCGTTGAGACCGGGGCCGCCGGTGAACAGGCCATAGCCATAGCAGACCTGGCAGACGTCCTCGTTGGTGCCGCCGGCGGCGACGATTGCGCGCGCGCAGCATTCCTCCCAAAGGTCGATGTCCTTTTGGGTATAGAATGCGACCACGCGCTTGCCGGTGGTGCCGGAGGTGGACTGGATGCGCACACAGTTTTTGAGATCTGTTCCGAGCAAGCCGTAGGGATAGGCTTCACGCAGGTCGGCCTTGGTAAGAAACGGCAGCTTTTTGATGTCATCCACGCTTTGGATGTCCTCGGGCTTCACGCCCTTCTGATCCATCAGATCACGGTAATACTTCACGTTTTCATAAACGTGCTTGACCTGCTTCACGATCTTTTCGTTCTGAATGGCGAGAATCTGCTCGCGTGAAGCGGTCTCGATTTCGGGTTGAAAATACTTGCCCATGGGTATCACTCCTTTTGAATAGTCTTCCGGTTTTTTGGGGAAATGCTCCGGGGATGCCTTATACCGTATAACCCAGCTCGAACGCCTTGAGGTTGACGTCCACGAACTGCGGTTTCACAGTCGCTTTGATCGCTTCGACCCATTTGTCGAAGCTGATGTCGAAATACTTTGCCAGCCGGCCCATCAGGACGATGTTGACGCTTTTGGCGTTGCCGGCCTGCTGCGCCAGCGAGAGCGCGTCGATCTCATCGACCAGCACGCCCTTGGCCTTGAGTTCCTCCAGAATATCGGCGGGATATTCCGCCGCGCCGGTGATGACCGGCATGGGGTCGATCATCTGGCTGTTGACGATGATCCTGCCGCCCTCCTTGAGGTTCTGCGCATAGCGCGCCGCTTCGATCTTTTCGAACGACACGATGAAATCCGCTTCGCCCGCGGCGATCACGGGGGAATAGACCTTGTCGCCGTAGCGCACGTAGGTGACCACGGACCCGCCGCGCTGGCTCATGCCGTGGACCTCGCTGACCTTGACGTCAAAGCCCTCGCGGGTCAGAAGCGCGCCGAGCAGCTTACTGGCAAGCAGGCTCCCCTGCCCGCCGACGCCGACGATCATGACATTTTTCGTTTCCATCGCTCACTTCTCCTCCCGTTGGAATGCGCCCACGCGGCACAGCTGGGTGCAGACGGCGCAGCCGACGCACTGGGTGAAATCGACGTGCGCTTTCCCCTGCTTCATGCTGATGGCCGGGCAGCCGAGCTTCATGCACATCTTGCAGCCGACGCACTTGTCTTCGTTGACCTTGACCGGCGGTTGCGGCTTGACGTATTTCAGCAGCATACAGGGCCGGCGCGAGATGATCACGCTCGGCTCGTCCGCCGCAAGCTCTTCGAGAATCGCGGCTTCGCAGGCCTTGAGGTCATAGGGGTCCACCACGCGCACGCGGTCGATGCCGATGGCATGACAGAGTGCTTCGAGGTCGACGGCCTTGGCCGGGTCGCCCTTGATGTTTTTGCCGGTGGTGGGGTTTTGCTGGTGGCCGGTCATACCGGTGATCGAGTTGTCGAGAATGATGACCGTGGAATGCGAATCGTTATAGGCGATGTTGACAAGGCCCGTCATGCCGGAATGCATGAACGTGCTGTCGCCGATGACGCAGACGGTTTTGCCGGCGCTTTCGCTGCCGCCGGCCTTGTTGAAGCCGTGCAGGCCGGACACCGAAGCGCCCATGCAGAGCGTGGAATCCAGCGCGGTCAGCGGCGGCGCGGAGCCGAGCGTATAGCAGCCGATGTCGCCCAGACAGGTGATTTTGTGCTTCGCAAGCGTATAGAACAATCCGCGGTGCGGGCAGCCGGCGCACATGACCGGCGGGCGCACGGGCACCGGCGTGTCGGTTGTAACCGACGGCGGCTGGGGCAGCGAGAAGGCCGCGCGGATGGTCGTCTGGTTATATTCGCCGACCGGCGGGAACATCGCCTTGCCGACGCAGGGCACGCCGATGGAACAAAGGTGCTGTTCGATGACGCCGTCGAGCTCTTCGATCACGTAAAGCTGCTGCACCCTGGAGGCGAAGTCTTTGATGAGGTCGGTCGGCAGCGGGTGCACCATGCCGAGCTTCAGCACGGAAACGGAATCGCCGAACACCTCTTTGACGTATTGGTAGCAGGTGCCGGCGCAGATGATGCCCTTTTCGGTGCCGCCCATCTCCACGCGGTTGAGCGGGGAGGTTTCGGCAAGCAGCGCCAGCTTCTTCGTGCGTTCTTCCACAAACGGGTGGCGGCGCACGGCGTTGGCGGGCGCCATGATGTATTTCTGCGGGTTCTTTTCATAGGCGGGCAAGGCGCGTTCCTCGCGCGCGCAAAGCTCCACCGCGCCCTGCGAATGCGCAATGCGCGTGCACATGCGCACGATGACCGGCGTGTCGTACTCCTCCGACAGCGCGAACGCCGCCTTGACAAAGTCCTTCGCCTCGGCGGAATCGGACGGCTCGAGCATCGGCACCTTGGCCGCGATGGCGTAATGGCGCGAATCCTGCTCGTTCTGCGAAGAGTGCATGGCGGGGTCGTCGGCCACAAAAAGGACCATACCGCCGTTTACGCCCGTATAGGACAGCGTGAACAGCGGGTCGGCCGCCACGTTGAGCCCCACGTGCTTCATGGCGCAGGCGCTGCGCGCGCCCCGGAGCGACGCGCCGAAGGCAACCTCGGCCGCCACCTTTTCGTTGGGCGCCCATTCGCAGTAGATCTCGTCATATTTCGCGGCGAACTCCGTAATCTCGGTGGACGGCGTGCCGGGGTAGCTCGACACGACGCTGACGCCGGCTTCATAGAGTCCTCTGGCAACGGCTTCGTTGCCCAGCATCAGTTTTTTCAAGATGATACAGCCTCCCATGCGGCAAAAGGCCGCAGTGATTCGGTTCCTTTTATTTTAGCACGCGGGCCGTTTTCGTGCAATGGAAAAATCAGTCGCCCAGCGATTCGGTGATTTCCACCGTCTTGGTCGCGTTGTAGCATTCGAACATCGCGTCCACGTCCTTGGGCTTCGTCTTTCCGGTGACCAGCGACACCAGCGGCACCAGAATCAGGCCGCCCACCATAGCGAACACGCCGGAATAGAGCGAATTCTTGAACACGAACGCCAGCACGGGCAGCGCGGATACGTCGAGCCAGCCGAGCGAGATGCAAAGCTGCACGAGCTCCATGCCCACGCCGAACGCGAACGACACGATGACCGCCGCCTTGGTGGTCTTTTTGTAATAGAGGCCGTAGAGAAACGGCGCGAGGAAGGCGCCGGCCAGCGCGCCCCACGAAACGCCCATCATCTGGGCGATGAACAGGCTCTTCGATTTCGCCTGCTTGATTGCGATCAGCGCGGAAATCACGATGAACACCACGATGAACGCGCGCATGATCAGCATCTTTTTCTTTTCGGTCATCTCCTTCTTCGCCATCGGCGCCAGGAAATCGAGCGTGATGGTGGAGCCGCTTGTCAGCACCAGCGACGACAGCGTGGACATCGACGCGGAAAGCACCAGCACGATCACCACGCCGATGATCAGCGAGGGCAGCGTGGAAAGCATGGTCGGAATCACGGCGTCAAAGCCGTTTGCCGCCACGTCCACGTCATAGAGCCGGCCGAAGCCGCCCAGGAAGTAGCAGCCGCCCGCCACGATAATGGCAAAGAAGGTGGAGATGATCGTACCCTTTTTGATGGAATCCTCGTTCTTGATCGCATAGAACTTGCCGACCATCTGGGGCAGGCCCCAGGTGCCGAGGCTCGTGAGCAGCACGACGAACAGCAGGAACAGCGGCTGCGGGCCGAGGAAGGACGCATAGGTCCAGCCGCCGTTTTCGCCTTCGGCCAGCCCGCGCATGGCCTCCATCAGGCCGCCGTTGTCTTTCAGCACGGCGAGAATGACCGCCACGATGCCGATGAGCATGATGATGCCCTGAATGAAGTCGTTGATCGCGGTCGCCATGTAGCCGCCGACGATGACGTAGACGCCGGTCAGCACGGCCATGATGACGACGCAGACGCTGTAATCCACGCCGTTGAACGCCATGGAGAACAGCCGCGACAGGCCGTTATACAGCGACGCGGTATAGGGAATCAGGAACAAAAACGTAATCATGGACGCCGCAATCTTGAGCCCCTTGGAGCCGTAGCGCGTGCCGAAGAAGTCCGGCATGGTCTTGCTGCCGAGGTGCTGCGTCATGACGCGGGTGCGCCGGCCGAGGATGACCCACGGCAAAAGCGAACCGATGAACGCGTTGCCCAGACCGATCCACGTGGAGGCGACGCCGAAGTTCCAGCCGAACTGGCCGGCGTAGCCGACGAAGATGACGGCCGAAAAATAGGACGTGCCGAACGCGAAGGCGCTCAGCCACGGGCCGACGGAGCGCGAGCCGAGCACGAAGCCGTTGACGTCGGACGCGTGGCGGCGCGAGCGGATGCCGATGCCGACCATCAGCGCAAAAAAGCAGACGATCAGGATCAGCGTAATGATCATGGTGGTATTCATTTTCATGCCTCGTTTCTTGAAATCTCTTGAATATCAGCGCTTGTTCTGCGCGTCGACCAGATGGTCGGCACCGTACATCTTGCGCAGCAGCGGCTTTTCGATCTTGCCGGTCGGGTTGCGCGGCACGTCGGCGAAGAAGATCTTGCGCGGACGCTTGTAGCGCGGCAGCGCCTTGCAGAACTCGTCCATCTCTTCTTCCGTGCAGACAAAGCCGTCCTTCAGCTTGATGATGGCGGCGGCAATTTCGCCCAGACGCTCGTCGGGCAGGCCGATCACGGCCACGTCGCTGACCTTCGGGTTGGTGCGGATGAAGTCTTCGATCTGCACCGGATAGAGGTTTTCGCCGCCGGTGATGATGACGTCCTTCTTGCGGTCAACCAGAAAGATGAAGCCGTCCTCGTCCCGCATGGCCATATCGCCGGTGAACAGCCAGCCGTCTTTGAGCGTTTTGGCCGTGGCTTCGGGGTCGTTGTAATAGCAGACCATGACGCCGTCGCCCCTGACGCACAGCTCGCCGACCTGCTGCCCTTCCACTTCGTTGCCGTCTTCGTCCACGATCTTGACCTGCCAGCCGTAGCCGGGCACGCCGATGGCGCCAACCTTATGCACGTTTTCCACGCCCAGATGCACCGCGCCGGGGCCGATGGATTCCGAAAGGCCGTAGTTGGTGTCGTACTGGTGATGCGGGAAATACTCGAGCCAGTGCTTGATCAGGCTCTGCGGCACGGGCTGCGCGCCGATGTGCATCAGCCGCCATTGCGAGAGCTGATAGTCCTCCAGCTTCAGCGTGCCGGCGTCCAGCGCGTTGAGGATGTCCTGCGCCCAGGGCACGAGCAGCCAGACGATGGTGCATCTTTCCTTCGACACCGCGTCGAGGATGTATTCGGGGCGGGTGCCCTTGAGCAAAACGGCCTTGGAGCCGGAAAGCAGCGAGCCGAACCAGTGCATCTTTGCGCCGGTGTGATAGAGCGGCGGGATGCAAAGGAACACGTCGTCGCGCGTCTGGCCGTGGTGGTTCTGTTCCACCCGGCAGGAATGGATCAGCGCGCGGTGCTTGTGCAGAATCGCCTTGGGGAAGCCCGTGGTGCCCGAGGAAAAATAGATGGCGGCAAAGTCGTCCTCCGTCAGCGGCACGTTCGGGTTCGCACTGGAGCTTTCGGCCACAAAGGAGGTGTAGCTTTCGGCAAAGGTGGGACACCCGTCGCCGAGATAGAGCAGCAGATGGCGCTCGTCAATCTCGTCGGCGATCGCCTCCACGCGGCCGATGAATTCCGGGCCGAACAGCAGAATGTCGGCTTCGGAAAGGTCGAACGTATATTTGATTTCGTCGGACGCATAGCGAAAGTTGAGCGGCACGGCGATTGCGCCGGTCTTGAGCACGCCGAAATAGATCGGCAGCCACTCGATGCAGTTCATCAGCAGAATCGCCACCTTGTTGCCCTTGCCGATGCCGCGGGAAATCAGCGCGTTGGCAAAGCGGTTGGCGCGTTCGTTGAACACCGCCCAGGTGATTTCGCGCCGGTGATAGGCGCTCTCGTTCGGCTGCACCAGCTCATATTCGTGCCAGGTCAGGCGTTTTTTGCTTTTTTGCTCGGGGTTGATCTCCACCAGCGCGGTGTCGTCTCCCCATTCTTTGGCATTTCGTTCCAATAAATCTACGATTGTCATAAAAAACTCCTTTTTTTTTGCCCGGAAAAGTGCTATACTGTTTGTATCCTCAATGAACGCGCAGGAGGTGAAGCCGTTGATCGTTGACTTTCATACCCACACGTTTCCCGACAGCATTGCGCAAAGGTCCGTCTTTCATCTGTCCGACGTCGGCCACGTGCTGCCGCACCGGCTCGGCACGCTGGACGCGCTGAAGGAATCCATGGCGGCCTGCGGGATCGATTACAGCGTGGTGCTGCCCGTGGCCACCGCCGCAAAGCAGGAACCGACGATCAACCGCGTTTCGGCCGCGCTGAACGGCAGGGATCATCTGTTCTTTGCCGGCGCGATTCACCCCGACTGCGCCGACGTGGAGGGCACGCTCGACTTCATCAAGGCAAGCGGCCTGTTCGGCATCAAGCTGCACCCCGATTATCAGGGCGTCTATTTCGACGATCCGCGCTATGTGCGCATCATGGCAGAGGCCGCGCGCCGCGGGCTCTACGTGGTCACCCACGCGGGCATGGACATCGCGTTCCGCCACGACATCCACTGCACGCCCGACATGGTTCTGCGGGTGCTGCACGCGCTGGAGGGCGTGATCGAGGACAAGCTGATCCTCGCCCATCTGGGCGGCTTCGCGCTGGAGGACGAGGTGCTGCAGAAGCTTTGCGGCAAGCCGGTGTGGATGGACACCGCCGCGGTGATCCACATGCGCCCGGCAAAGTGCCGCGCCGTCATTGCAAAGCACGGGCCCGAAAAGGTCCTGTTCGGCTCCGATTCCCCCTGGGAAAACCAGCTCGACTTTGCCGAGCGGCTCAAGGCCTTCGGGTTTTCGCGGGACGACACCGAAGCGATGCTCTGGCGCAACGCGCAGACGATCCTCGGCACTCATTTGCTTTAAAGCGCTAAAGCGAAGTACCTCAAAAAAACAAACCTTTTGAAACGGTTTCGTCTATTATAGTAAATCTGCGCAAAGAAATCAATCCATTTTTCAAAAAAAGATCAGTTTTTCGTTGTTTTTCATAAAGATGCAAGAAAAGGAAGGGGCAAACGACGCATGTTTTATGCAATTGAGTCTCAAATTCGCGAAGTGGAGCGCGACGCGCTGGACCCGAACGTGCTCACGGCCGGCTATATCAGCGCCGACGAGCTGGAGGAGCTGGGCCCGCAGTACGGCTTTGCGCGGTCCACGGTGGCTGCCTGCCGCCGCGCCAACCAGAACTTCCGCTCCGGGGTGGAGGTCTATGACCACTACACGTTCACCGAGCTGCGCGTGATCGCTTCCGGCAACTTCGACGCCAAGCCCGACTGCGTGGCGCTCTATATCATGAAGAACCTGCTGCTGGTGGTGGACGTGGACGACCGCGACGGCTCCACGAAGCAAAAATTCTTCACCGCGCTGCGCCGCTACGCGCCCCACCTTTGCAACATGGAAAAGCTGATCTTCGCGTTTCTCGATCTGCTGGTCTCGCGCGACATGCTTTTCATTGAAAACACGGGCAACGCCATCACTGCGCTGGAGGAATCCGTCTTTCACGACGAGGCGGACGATTCGTTCAACGTGTCGGTCCTGCAGATGAAAAAGCACCTGCTGTCGATGCACAACTACTATGACCAGATTCTCGACATCACCGACGCGATTGAGGAAAACGAAAACGATCTGTTTGCCGAAGACGACCTCATGTACATCGCCAACCTGTCGCAGAAGGTGACCCGCCTGCGCGAGGACGTGGATTCGCTCAGCAGCTCGCTGGTGCACGTGCAGGACGCCTATTCCTCCTACATCGACGTGAAAATGAACAAGTCGATGAAGCTCTTAACCGTGATCACGACGATCTTCTTCCCGCTGACGATCATCGTCGGATGGTACGGGATGAACTTCGATTCCATGCCGGAGTTCCACTGGAAATACGGCTATCTGTTCGTGATCGGCCTGTCGGTGGTGCTGATCTCGGTGTTCTGGATCATCGCGCACCGGAGGAAGTGGTATTGAGGAAGAGCACCGCAGCGTTCCATGCGACCAACAGGAGTGATCGGAAGTGAATTTTCAAAAGAGACGGCGTCTTGCAAATTATGACTACAAAACGAGCGCTTCCTATTTCATCACAATCTGTACAATTCAAAGGTTAAATTGCTTTTGGAAAAAAGATGTCTTTCAAAACACCGACGCAATTGAATTAACAGAACAAGGGTTCTGCGTCAAAAACGCCATAGAAACAATAGAACAAGCTTACCCCTGCGTTTTTCTTGATCATTATACTATCATGCCGAATCATATTCATCTGCTCTTAACGCTGAATGATTCCGAAACGTCCGTCAGCTCAATCATCAACCAGACAAAAGGCAAAATCACAAGACAATCGGGGTATTCCGTCTTTCAAAAATCATTCTACGATCATATTATTCGAACACCGGCCGAATTTGAAAGGGTTTGGGATTATATCGAGAACAATCCCCGCAAATGGAACGAAGATATGTATTATCTGCAGTAGCTGACGATTCAGATCAACCTTGTAGCGGCAGCCCCATGGGCTGCTGTTCTTTTTTTGGCTGCACAAACCGGACTGCCTCCAGTCGGCCATGGGCCGACCGCTACAAGATTGTTTTCCAAAGGCTGCCGTTTCCCCGGGCTGACCGTTGCACGCCGGGCTACGGCAAATTGCACAAAACGGCGGGGAAAAATTCTCAATCTGCGCAGGCATTTCCCGCGCCCGTTTCATTGACAAAACCGCCCCTTATAATGTAATATTATAGTGTATACTTGGAGGTCTGTATTTCAAAGGCCGAAAACCATACAAATCCATTTCGAAAAATAAAAAGGAGGACGCTTTTTATGACGAAATCAAGAACAACAACCCTGTGGCGCACGCTTGCGCTGGTGATGATGGCGCTCATGCTCATGACGGCTTGGGTGTTCGTTGCACCGAAGGCGAGCGCGGCGAATGAGATCACATTCGTGCAAACCAGTACCGGCGGTTACATCTATTTTAATGTATCCGGCTCCGTTTCATCACTTCAGGCACCCACATGGACGGATTACAACGGCCAGGACGATATCGCCAGTCCATGGCCCAATATGACTTCGGGTAGTTGGACTGTTTATGGTCAGAGCTATAATTACCGTTATGAGGTTAAATACTCCGAGCATAAAAACGAGGGCGGTCTGTATAATACCCATATTTATGCGAATGGCACTAATACCGATATGAGAGGCGCCCTGCAGTATTATGTAAAATACCCCACGGAGTATTACTATCCCTCCAACACGAAGTTTGTCAAGAACATTGCTTTGTGTTATTATGGTGACGGCGATGATGCGAGAACTGCAATCAAAAGTGCCGTTGGGTTCCAAAGCGGCAGCATTTTCAGCGGCTCATATCATACCTATGTTGACAACTCTCACAACGCTGCATTGGTTGATCAGGATATGA
>JAEEUW010000111.1 GCA_016290665.1 Clostridiaceae bacterium
GCGCTGGCGGGCAACCAGAGCAGCGGCAAGACCACGCTGTGCAACCAGCTCACCGGCTCCAACCAGCACGTGGGCAACTTCCCCGGCGTCACGGTGGACCGCAAGAGCGGCCAGATCAAGGGCTTTCAGAACACCGAGGTGGTGGATCTGCCCGGCATCTATTCGCTGTCGCCCTATTCCAAAGAGGAGATCGTTTCACGGCAATATATCCTGAACGACAAGCCCACCGGCATCATCAACATTGTGGACGCCACCAACATTGAACGCAACCACTATCTCACCATGCAGCTCATGGAGCTGGAAACGCCGCTCGTGCTGGCGCTCAACATGATGGACGAGGTGCGCGGCAACGGCGGCTCCATTCTGATCAACGAGATGGAGCAGCAGCTCGGCGTGCCCGTGGTGCCCATCTCCGCGGCTAAAAACGAGGGCGTGGACGAACTGATTGACCACGCGATCCATATTGCAAAATTTCAGGAAAAGCCGCGCAGAACCGATTTTTGCGACGAAAGCGACCGCGGCGGCGCCGTGCACCGGTGCCTGCACGGCATCATGCACCTGATTGAGGACCACGCGCGCGACGCGGGCATCCCCGTCCGGTTTGCCGCCACCAAGCTGGTGGAGGGCGACGCGTCCATTCTGGCCGCGCTGCGGCTGGACGAAAACGAGATCAGAATCACGGAAGCGATCATTGCACAGATGGAGCAGGAGCGCGGGCTCGACCGTGCCGCAGCCATTGCGGACATGCGCTTTTCGTTCATCACGAAGCTCACGAAGGCCTGCGTGGTCAAGCCCGAAGAGAGCAGGGAGCGCGAGCGCAGCCGCCGGGTCGACGGCATTCTGACCGGCAAATACACGGCGATTCCCGCCTTTCTGGGCATCATGGCGCTGGTGTTCTGGCTGACCTTCGGCGTCATCGGCAAATATCTGCAGGACCTTCTGGCGCTCGGCATCGACAAGCTGACCGCCCTGCTGGACAGCAGCCTGACCGCCTGGGGCACCGACCACATGATCCATTCCCTGCTGATCGACGGCGTGATGCAGGGCGTGGGCAGCGTACTTTCGTTTTTGCCGATCATCGTGACGCTGTTCTTCTTCCTCTCCCTGCTGGAAGACACGGGCTACATGGCGCGCATTGCGTTTGTCACCGATAAGCTTCTGCGCAGAATCGGCCTTTCCGGCCGCAGCATCGTGCCCATGCTGATGGGCTTCGGCTGCTCGGTGCCCAGCATCATGGCCTGCCGCACCCTGCCCTCGGAGCGCGACCGGAAGATGACGGTCATGCTGATTCCGTTCATGAGCTGCTCGGCCAAGCTGCCGATCTACGGCCTGTTTTCGTCGCTGTTTTTCCCGGGGTATGCGCCGCTGGTGATGACGGCGCTGTATCTGCTGGGCATTCTCAAGGGCGTGATCGTGGCGCTGATCACCAAGCGCACCTCGTTCAAGGGCGAAGCGGTTCCGTTCGTGATGGAACTGCCCAACTACCGGATGCCGAGCGCAAAGAACATCCTGCGGCTGATCTGGTACAAATCCAGGGATTTCATCACGCGGGCGTTCACGGTGATCTTCATCGCGTCCATCGTGATCTGGTTCATGACTTCGTTCAACTTCCGCTTTGAGCTGGTGGAGGAATCCAAAGACAGCATGCTTTCCGTCATTGCGGGCTGGATTGCGCCGCTGTTCAGGCCGATCGGCTTCGGCGACTGGCGGATCACCACGGCGCTGATTACCGGCTTCATGGCAAAGGAGAGCGTGGTTTCCACGCTGTCGGTGCTGCTCGGCGGCACGGGCGCGCTCACGTCGCTGTTGTCGCTGCGTTCGGCGGCGGCGCTGCTGGTCTTCTGCCTGCTCTATACGCCCTGCGTTGCGGCCATCGCCGCCGTCCGGCGGGAACTTGGCAGAAAATGGGCGGCCGGCATGGTGCTGCTGCAGTGCACGGTCGCGTGGCTGTGCGCCGGCGCGGTCTATCTGCTCGGGGCGCTGGTGTTCTGAACATAAAAAAAAGATTGGCAGGGCTGACGCCCTGCCTTTTTTGTTTCGTTATACTTGCGGCTGCGGTCTGTTCCACGGTTCCGGCGGCACGTCCGCGGCTTGCCGCGCGCCGTCGGCAATCAGCAGATTCTGATAGAAGTGCGCCTTGGTCGCTTCCATATAAGGCTCAACCCAAAGCGTGCCGACGCCGAGGCAGAGCGCGCCGACGATGAACCAGCCGATAAAGCTCAGGTCCAGCATGAACAGCACTCCCTTGCGGCCCTGCATCAGGCGCTTGCTTTCGTTGATGCAGGCTTGCCAGTCGTAATCGGGGTGATCCGCCTTGATATAGAACACCTGCGAATAGGCATAGGCCTTGACGATGCCGGGGATCACGAAGAGCAGGCTCCAAAGGAAGGTGAACAGCGTTGTGGCGAGCGCCAGCAGAAGGTTGCCGCTGAAGTCGTCAGTGAAGCCCTTGAACAGATCGGCAAACACCATGTCTTCGTTGTCGCGCGCCTGCTTGAGGAACATCCGGTTGCGCCCGTAGGTCAGCGGACCGGACAGCAGCAAAATGACGATCATGCCGGCAAAGCCGAAGAACGAGAACTGAACCGACACCGAAGTGCCGCCCTGTGAAATCGTTTTGGCCGTCTGGAACGCGCCGGAGATCGCACTCGGCACGTTGACCGCGCTCAGGATCAGTGTGGAAACGAAGCAGACCAGCAGCGCGGTCAGCCAGCGGCTGGTGAAAAGGCCGCCGCCGAGCTGTGCTTTTGCTCTTTGCTTGAGTTCTTGTCTGGAAATCATTTTCTTGCTCCTTTTTGTTTTTTTATTATTATAGCATAACCGTTCGGAAAAGAACACCCCTGCCGCAAAAAAGTGAAACCGGAGGACGCCCGGGCTCTTGACAAAGCCCGCCGCTTTCGATTAAGATAGGAGTAGAATTCCGAAAGGATGTGACCCCCATGAAAAAAGCGCTCTGTCTGCTGCTTTGCCTGCTGCTCCTGCTGCCGTTCGGTGTTTCCGCCTTTGCCGAAGAGACAAAAACCGGCACGCTGAAGATGCTGGCCTACAACGTTTCCGGCATTCCGCTGATCGGCGACTTTCAGGGCTCGGTGGTGACGACCACCGCCGACCGCGCCGCAAAGCTCGGCGCGCTGCTCAACGAAGCGGATGCCGATTTCATCAGCGTGGAAGAGGATTTCAACGGCCACAACCGGCTGGCGGAACAGATGACGGCCTATCCCTACCGCTCGTTTACCAGCGGCGGGCTGCTGCTCGGGCAGGGGCTCAACGTGTTCTCACGTCGGCCGCTGTATAACCTGCAGCGCGTGAACTGGAAGACGGAGTTCGGCACGCTGTCCGGCTCCGCCGACGCGCTGGCCAACAAGGGCTTTCTCTACGCCCTCATGGAGCTCGAAGACGGCGTCTTTCTTCACGTGATCACGCTGCACTGCGACGCGGGCTACGATCCTCTTTCGGTGCGGGCGCGGCGCGACAACTTCCGCCAGCTGTCCGCCTGGATCGACGAGAACCTGAACGACGGCCGCGCGCTGATCGTGCAGGGCGATTTCAACTTCAAATTCAAGCGGCAGCTCAAGGACGACCTTGTGGCAAACCTGCTGGAATCCGCAGGGCTGCAGGATGTCTGGGCGCTGCTTTCCGGCGGCATCACCGACCCGAACCACCCGGCCTTCCCCTGGGAAGAGCCCGGAGACGAGCTGGATCGCGTCTTGTTCCGCAGCGGGACGAACGTGACGCTGGAGCCGGTCGGCAAAACCGTGCCGTCGCTCACCGGTCCGAACGGCGAACGCTACACCGACCACGACCCGATGCTGACGGAGTTCCGCTATACGATCACCGGCAAGGACCCCGCGCTGGAAACGCTGCGGGAGCCCGAGGCGCCGAACATGGCGCTGCAGACCCTCAAAGAGATTGCGCTGGTGCCCTTCCGGCTGCTGCAGGTCGTGTTCGGCCTGCTGGAGCTGCCCTATCTGATCGGCCAGGGCATCGATATGCTGATCCGCGGCAAAATGCCGTAACCCCGACGAAACGGAGGACAGACCCATGACGCTGCTGCTTTGCATCATCTATCTCGGCTTTGTGGCCCTCGGTCTGCCCGATTCGCTGTTCGGCGCGGCGTGGCCGATCCTGCAGGCGCAGATGGACGTTCCGCTGGCGTGGGCGGGCTTTGTGACCGTGACGATCTCGGGCGGCACGATTCTTGCAAGTCTCTTTTCCGACCGGCTCACGTTCCGCTTCGGCGCGGCAAAGGTGACCGCCTGCAGCGTGGTTGCCACCGCAGTGGCTCTGCTGGGCTTTTCCAAAGCCACGCAGTTCTGGATGCTTGTGGCCTGGGCGGTGCCGCTGGGGCTCGGCGCGGGCGCGGTGGACGCGGCGCTCAACAACTTTGTGGCGCTGCATTTTTCCTCCCGGCACATGAGCTGGCTGCACTGCTTCTGGGGCCTCGGCGCCAGCGTGAGCCCGTATATCATGGGCTTTTTCCTGTCGCGCGAGCTGCGCTGGGACCGCGGCTATCTGACGGTCGGGCTCATCCAGCTGGCGCTCTCCGGCGTGCTGTTCGCCTCCTTGCCGCTTTGGAAAAAGGCATCTGCGCTGGAAACGCAGGAAGAGGCGCGCACCGCGCCCAAAACGCTGCGCCAGATTGCGGCCCTGCCCGGCATCTGCTACGTGCTGTTCGGCTTCTTTGCCTATTGCGCGCTGGAAGCGGTTGCCTTCACCTGGACCAGCACCTATCTGGTCAACGTCCGCGCGCTTGCGCCCGAAAGCGCCGCCCGGTTCGCTTCGCTGTTCTATCTGGGCATGACGGTCAGCCGCTTTCTTGCGGGCTTCATCGCCGACCGGCTGGGCGACAGAAAAATGATCCGGCTGGGCTTTTTCGTCTGCTTTACGGGGCTGTTGCTCGTCATGCTGCCGGTTTCCTCGCCGCTGCCCTGCCTTGTGGGGCTGACGGTGGCGGGCTTCGGCTGCGGCCCGGTCTATCCGTCCATCATCCACGCGACCCCGGCGGTGTTCGGCAAAGAGAATTCGCAGGCCGTGGTCGGCGTGCAGATGGCGTCGGCCTATTGCGGCTCCACGTTCATGCCGCCGGTGTTCGGCTGGGTGGCCGGCGCGTTCGGCCTCAGGCTGTTCCCGTTTGCGCTGGTGCTGTTCGCCGTGGTCGGCTTCACGCTGACGGAGCTGCTGAACAGGAGGAAAAGAACGGTTTAATTGAAAAAAGCACACCGGCCTTGCCGTTTCGGGCAAAGCCGGTGTTTCTCTGTTCCGTCAATCGTCCAGCGCGGTGTAGGCGCTGCGGCCGCCGCGGGGAAGACTGCTGGTGGAAAAGCCGTAAGCATCAAACGGATCGTCTGCTTCTCCCTCCAGTTCAACCGTCACGTAAACGGTTTTGAACAGCTTCCTTGTTTCATCCTTCAGGGAAACCTTGCAAATGCCTTTGGCATTGAAGAGATCGGTAATGTCGTAGGTTCTGTCGCGGAAGTACAGCATCATTCTGCCTTCCTCGTTATTGATAACCTCCAGCTCGTTCCCTTCCAACACCTCTTCCGGTGTCAGCGGGCGCTCCACGCCGTTCTTTTCCATGGCCACGCCGCCTCCGCCGAAGGAAGCCACCGTTTCGCCGTTTTCGTCCGTTACGGCAAAGTCATAACCGCCGTCGTCGCGTTCACTGACCGTGACGGTTGCTTCTTTGCCGTGGAACCACGTTTTCAGCGTGCCCTGAATGCCGCCGACGTCCGCCGCGTAAGCGCCGACCGCCGCGCCGAGCAGCAGCACCGCCGCCACGCAAAGGACCAGCGCACGTCTGCCGTGCCGATTGTTTGTCTGTTCTTTCATGTCGTCAACCTCCGTAAAATGCTGTGTTTCCGGTTGGAGGACGCGAAAGGCCGCCTTGTATCGTTCTTTATTCGTCATCGTTCCACGCCTCCTTCAGGCTTTCCTTGAGCAGCAGCCGTCCCCGGCTCAGCCGCACCTTGACGTTGCTTTTGGTGAGCTTCAGCAGCGACGCGATCTCTTCCACCGCGTAATCTTCATAGTAAAACAGGTGGATCACCGCGCGGTAGGTTTCCGGCAGGGCCATCACCGCCGAAAACAGCTCGCCGGTCTCCTGCGACGGAAACGCGAGCGTTTCCAGATAGTCGTCCAGCGGTTCTTCGCCCCGCCGTCGGCGCCTGCGCACCAGATCGGTCGCCAGATTGATTGCCACGCGCAGCAGCCAGGCTCTGATGTGCTGCTCATTCTGAAATTGTTTGTTTGCGCTGTGATACCGCAGGAACGTGTCCTGCAGGACGTCCTCGGCGTCCGCGGAATTTTTGCAGACGCTGAACGCCGCCGCATAGACGTTCTGCTTATAGGTTTCATAGAGCGCTTCGGTTTTGATACGCATATCGAATCCTCGTTCTTTTCAAAAGGCCTTTCATCTATCAAACGTTTCAGAGGCGGAAAAGGTTACAATGGGGTAAAAAATAAGGGGTTGAGGGTTTAAGGAATTAAGGGATTAAGGGATTGAGGGATTGAGGGGTTGAGGGGTTGAGGGGTTGAGGGGTTA